>DASYSM010000143.1:0-30756 GCA_036003325.1 Candidatus Limnocylindrales bacterium | reverse complement strand
GAACATGTCGAGGTCGAGCTGCTGCTCTGCGTCGGACAGGGCCTCGTCGGGGTTCGGGTGGACCTCGACCATCACGCCATCGGCACCGACCGCGACGCCGCCGATCGCCAGTGGCTTGACCAGCCAGCGCTTGCCGGTGGCGTGGCTCGGATCGACGATGACCGGCAGGTGGGTCAGCGACCGGACCAGCGGCACGGCGGCGAGATCCATGGTGTTGCGGGTGTAGGTCTCGAACGTGCGGATGCCGCGCTCGCACAGGATCACGTTCGGGTTGCCCGAGCTGACGATGTACTCGGCGGCCATCAGCCACTCCTCGACCGTGGCGCCGTAGCCGCGCTTGAGCATGACCGGTCGCGCGACCCGCCCGACGTCGCGCAGCAGCGAGTAGTTCTGCATGTTGCGGGTGCCGATCTGAAGGATGTCGGCGTACTCGGCCACGATGTCGACCTGGTTCGACTCCATCACCTCGGTGATGACCGGCAGGCCGGTCCGCTCTCGCGCCTCGGCCAGGAACCGCAGGCCCTGGACGCCGAGGCCCTGGAAGGCATACGGGGAGGTGCGCGGCTTGAATGCACCCCCGCGCAGGATCGTGGCCCCGGCCGCCGCGACCGCGTCGGCCGTCTCGAACAGCTGGTCACGACTCTCGATCGAGCACGGTCCGGCCATCATCGTCAGCGATCCGTCGCCGATGACCGCGTCCAGGACCCGGATCACGGAGTCCTCGGGGTGGAACTCGCGCGAGGTCAGCTTGAACGGCCGGCTGATCGGCCGGACCGAGGCGACTCCCGGCAGCGTGCCGAAACGCTCGATCAGCGCGGGCCGGCGCGAGCCGATCTCGCCGACCACGGCGATCACGGTCCGCTCCGGGCCGACATGATCGAACGGCGTCAGGCCCTCGGCCAGGATCTGGCTCTTGACGCCGAGGATCTCGGCCTCGCTGGCGCCGGCGGTCATCACGACGAACATCGTGCTGTCTCTCCTCAGTCGGCCGGCCGGAAAAGAAAAAAGCAGAGGTCCGACCTCTGCCTCGTTCGCCCGACACGACCCGTGCCCCCGGTCCTAGCGACCGGGAACGATCATGCCGGGCATCGAAAGTAGAAGGAGTGGTCCATGTGCGTGCCCGGACGGTATCGAGTGGGGCGTCCGATGTCAACGCGCTGTACGCCGGGTATGGGCCCGTTTGGTTCGTTGGGCGGGCGCGTGGTGACCGCCGGTCACCGAATCTGGCGAGAAGGGGCCGGCTGCGCCCTCGTGCGGCGCCGTTCGTTGACCGGTGGTCACCGAAACTCGCAGGAGGGGCCGGCTGCGCCCTCGTGCGGCGCCGTTCGTTGACCGGTGGTCACCGAATCTCGCAGGAGGGGCCGGCTGCGCCCTCGTGCGGCGCCGTTCGTTGACCGACGGTCACCGAAACTCGCAGGAGGGGCCGGCTGCGCCCTCGTGCGGCGCCGTTCGTTGACCGACGGTCACCGATTCCAGCACGAATGACGCCGTCGCCGCGCGTCGGCCGCTATCCGGTGACCCGGGGTCACCAGTCGGACCTCGTTGCGGCACATCCGGCTGGTTTCAGCCCGATTCGGTGACCGCGGGTCACCGCCACGACCCGGTCGGATGGCTCCGGCCACCCTCGCGTCAGATTCGGTGACCGCCGGTCACCGCACATGGCGTCGGGCCTCGCTGCGCCGGGCGACTCGGCCGCCCTCGCGTCAGATTCGGTGACCGCCGGTCACCGCAGACGGCGTCGGGACTCGCCCACGCCGGTCACCGCACACGGCGTCGGGCCACCGGCGGGCGCTGCGCTCCGCCGCGGCCGGCCCGCCGGCCGCTCCGCCACGGCCGCCCTGCCGGGTCATCACGACCGCCACGCCTCCCCGAGGATCGAACCGATCACCTCGCCCTTGGCATCCGCGTAGCCCTGCACGTACGCCCAGTCACGGGCAGCGAGCTC
Organism: Candidatus Limnocylindrales bacterium; assembly: GCA_036003325.1. Taxonomy (GTDB): domain Bacteria; phylum Chloroflexota; class Limnocylindria; order Limnocylindrales; family CSP1-4; genus SPCO01. Next base: position 28,811 of record DASYSM010000143.1, on the reverse strand, counting down.
CCGCTTGGCTGCTTCGTAACGGAGACGGTCCGCGTCGTCGGCGCGCAGGCGGTCGCGGAAAGCGATCATCCGGTCGATCTCCGGGCAGCCCGCGCTGAACACGTGCAGGTTGACCGTCCAGTCCGGGTCCTTGAACAGGCGGTGCTCGAACCAGGCGGGCTCGCGGATGCGCAGGACCCAGCCGGCCGCCTCCATCGACGGCACGTAGGCCGCCTCGTCGGCCGAGTCGGCGACCGCCAGGACGATATCGATGATCGGCTTGGCCGCGAGGCCGGGCACCGATGTCGAGCCGACGTGCTCGATCAGCAGCGCGCGATCGCCGAGGGTCGCCCGGATGCTCTCCGCCTCGCGCGCATAGCGGATCGGCCACGCGGGGTCGTAGTCGGCGAGATGGATCGGGCCGTCCACTCGCGTCGGTTCGCCGATGGTCGCGGCGCGGACCCTGGCCTCGAGCGTCGTGTCACGAGGGGGCGTGTGGGGTTCGTCTGGCGTCAGATGGTCCCTCCTGAGCCCATGTTAGGATTTCGGCCGCCGTCGCGACGGAGAGGTCGCATAGAGGTCTAGTGCAGCGGTTTGCTAAACCGCCATGTGGGGTAACCTGCATCGAGGGTTCGAATCCCTCCCTCTCCGCCAGCCACCGCCGGCACATGCGCCCGTAGCTCAGTGGATAGAGCGTTAGGTTGCGGACCTAAAGGTCGTGGGTTCGAGTCCCGCCGGGCGCGCCACCCCATCGCCGCGTCGATCGCGTGACGGACCATGTCGCCGTCGTCGGTCGAGCGATCGAGATCGACGCGAACCCGCCCCTGGCCCGCCCGCCTATCGCCCGCCCGAGCGGCCGCGGACCAGCCCATCGAGCGTTGACAGGGCGCGCTCCAGGTCGGGTCCCGCCGTGCCGGCAGCTCGCATGGAGTCGATCGCGGACCACACAGGGCTCGACAGCAGATCGTCCGGCGCGACCGCGTCGCGCCGTTCGAGGATCGCGTCCGGAACGACCTGGGGATCGGGCTGGACGGCGTCCGCCACGATCGCGTCGTACTGATCGGCCAGGCTCCGATCGTGGGCGTCGGGACGCAGGACGACCAGCAGGCCGGTCGGCGCGGTGTCGACCGGGATGGCGATCAGATCCGGGCGAAAGGCCCGCAGGATCGCCTGCATCTTGAACACGTCGCCGGCCCAGAACTTCGTCGTCCGATCCCGGGCCGCCTCCGCGACGTTACGGGGAAGCATGTCGTCGAAGACCACGACGCTCGTCGGCGTGGTGTGGCGCTCGACGTTCATGAAGTCGCGCAGTGCGAACTCGACGAGGTGCATGCCGTCGATGAAGGCGAGATCGATCGTCGGCGAGGGCTCCTCGGTTCGATCCCGTGACAGCCGCCGCCGCAGCTCGTCGCTGAGGGATCGCCGCCCGCGGAAATGGGCGAGCGGGTCCCGTCGCGCGAAGAAGGCGTCGCTCGTGGCCTTGACCACCTGTGCGTCGCTGACGATGTCGACGGTGATCCTGGCGCTCGGATCGATGCCGATCGACCGGGCTCTGGACAGGGCAAGGCTGCGACCGTCCTTGACCCCGATCTCCAGGTAGGTCCGCGGAGCCAGACGGCGGTGGAGCTCGGCCAGGAATTCGTGCCGTGTCATCGCGGGCGATCGTACCCGGGCGCCATCGTCCGCCGTGTGCAGTCCGCGCAACCCCCCGAACGACGGCCCGGGCCTCCGACGGTATCCTTCGGCGGGTGAGTCTCCGCCGGTCCGTGTCGACCCCCGTGTTCTCGATCGTGACGGCGGTCTACAACGTCGAAGCCTACCTGCCGGAGTTCATCGCCTCGATCGAGGCGCAGACGTTCGGCCTCGACAGGCTCGAGGTGATCGCGGTCGACGACGGTTCGACGGACGGTTCGCGCGCGATCCTCGAGGCCTGGGCGCGACGTCGGCCGACGCTGGTGACCGTGCTCCATCAGCCCAACGGCGGCCAGGGCTCGGCGCGCAACCTCGGCCTCGAACGGGCGACCGGCCGGTGGGTGACCTTCACCGATCCCGACGACACGCTCGACCCCGATTTCTTCCAGGTCGCCGACGCGTTCGCGCGGGCGAACCCCGACGTCCAGGTCATGGCCGGCAAGCCGTGGCTGCTCGAGGAGGCGAAGGGCCGCGTCAGCGATTCGCACCCGCGCCGCGCGCAATACGAGGCGGGGAACCGCCGGGTGGACCTCGACACGGACCCGAACACCTTTCCGGGCAGCGCGACGGTCAGCCTCTTCCGGCTCGAGCGGATCCGGGCCCTCGGGCTGCGGTTCGACGGACGCATCCGGCCGAACTTCGAGGACGGCCACTTCGCGATCTGCTTCCTGCTCGGTCTCGAGACACCCGTCGCGGGCATCCTCCGGGACGCGCGCTACATCTATCGCAAGCGGGCGTCGGGCGATTCGACACTCCAGCTGGCGCCGAGCGATCCGGGCCGCTACAGCGATGTCTTCCGGTTCGGCTACCTCGACGTCCTCGAGCGCGGTCGCGCCCGGACCGGCGCCGTCCCAGCCTGGCTGCAGCACGTCCTCATCTACGAGCTGTCGTGGTACCTGTCGTCCGACGAGGGCGCGACCACCGACGTGCGCATCGATCCCGGGGTCGCGTCGATCTTCGAGGACATGCTCGGGCAGGTCCTCCGCCAGCTCGATCCCGCGGTGATCGCGCGGCACACGGTGCGACCGCTCAAGTCGATCTGGGCCGACATCTTCGCGCACAGCCTGCGATCGGAGGACTGGCATTCCCCGACGGTCGCTCGCACGAGGGTCGACCCGGTGATGCGCCTGCAACGCCTGTCATACCGCTTCGTCGGGACGCCGCCGCGCACCGAGTACACCGTCAGCGGGTCGGCCGTCGAACCCGCCTTCGGCAAGGTCATGGCACACGAGTACTTCGGTCTCAGCCTGATGTCCGAGCGGATCGCCTGGGTCCCCCTCGGGCCGGTGCAGGTGTCGCTCGACGGACTGCCGGCACCGATCGTCGCGAGCTGGCCCGAGCCACGCAGGGAGACGACCGCGACCAGCCGGCTCGAGCGGCTGTGGGCGTCCCGGCGCCTGCCGGCGGCCGAGGCCCTGACGGCCATCCTCCGCGGCGCGCGTCGGGTCATCGGTCGGAGAGCCGATCCGCTCGTCCACCGGATCGCCCGGGGCTGGCCCTATCGTTCGCGGTTCCGCGACGCGTGGGTGCTCATGGACCGCGTCAACAACGCGGATGACAACGGGGAGCGGTTGTTCGAGTACCTCCGCGCCAGGCGGCCGGACATCAACGCCTGGTTCGTCATCGACAGGGACACGGCCGACTGGCGGCGACTGCGCGTCGCCGGCGTCCAGCGGGTCGTCCCGTACGGCTCGTTCGACTGGAAGATGCTGATGCTCAACGCCAGCTGGCTGCTGTCCTCGCACGCCGACGTGGCGATCACGACCCCGCCCGGGCTGATGCGCGCGCTCAAGCGCCCGACCTGGCGGTACGGCTTCCTCCAGCATGGCGTCATCAAGGACGATCTTTCGAAGTGGCTGAACCGCAAGGACATGGACCTGTTCGTGGTCAGCACCCGGGACGAGCTGGCGTCGATCACGGCCGATGGCACGGCCTACCTCGCCACGACCAAGGAGACGCGATTGACGGGCCTGCCGCGGTTCGACCGGCTCCAGGCCAAGGCCCGACGTCATCCGTCTGCCGAGCGTGACCTGATCATCGTCGCCCCGACCTGGCGTCAGTACCTGACCGACTACATCGGGCCGACCGGCCCGCGCCCGTTGTCCGACGCGTTCTGGGGATCCGACTACCTGAGGAACTGGGAGGCGCTGCTGCGCTCCCCGCGGCTGGCCGCCGCCGCCGCCGCGCGAGGATGGCATATCGGGTTCATGCCACATCCGAACATGCAACCGGCGCTCGAGCAGCTCGACCTGCCGCCACACGTCGAGCCGATGACGTTCGAGGGGGTCGACGTCCAGGAGCTCTACGCACGCTGCGCGCTGCTGGTGACCGATTACTCCTCGGTCGCGTTCAACATCGCCTACATCGACGGCCCGGTCGTCTACTTCCAGTTCGATCGTGAGCTGATGCTCAGCGGCGCGCACCTGGGCCGTCCGGGGTACTTCGACTACGACACGGACGGCTTCGGCCCCGTCGCGACCGACCTCGACGGTGCCGTCGATGCGGTCGTGGCGGCCATCGAGCACGGACCGCGGCCGACGGCCGAATACCAGACGCGGATCGACACGACCTTCCCGTTTCGCGACGCGGGCGCCTGTGCGCGGGTGGTGGCCGCGATCGAGGAGATGGATCGGCCGTTCCACGAGCCGGCGCGGCTCGGGTGAGCGAGGCGCCGCCGCGCGTCAGCGTCGTCGTCCCGGTGTTCGATCCGGGGCCATACATCGAGCCGGCCATCGCATCGGTCCTGGCGCAGACCCTGCCGGCGGGGCAGGTCGAGGCGATCTTCGTCGATGACGGCTCGACCGATGGCACGTCCGCCCGGCTGGATCGCCTGGCCGCCGAGCATCCGGCGACCGTCCGGGTCATCCACATCGAACCGTCGGGCGCCCCGGGACGGCCGCGCAACATCGGGATCGAGGCGGCCCGTGGCGACTACATCCAGTTCCTCGATGCCGACGACGAGCTGGCGCGCGAGGCGTTGGAACGCGTGGTGACGATGGCCGATCGCAACGCCTCGGACGTCGTGGTCGAGAAGTTCGCGAGCGCCTCGATGCCGCGCTCCCAACGGCTGTTCGAGCGCTCGGTCGAGCGGACGACGCTGATCGACTCGCCCGCGCTCGTCGACAGCAGCCTCGGTCCGGCCAAGCTGTATCGCAGGTCGTTCCTGCTCGCCAACGCGATCAGGTTCCCCGAGGGCTGGCGTCAGATGGAGGACCAGGCGTTCACCATCCATGCCTACGCGCGGGCCCGGTCGATCGGGGTCTGTGCCGACCAGCCGCTCTACTTCTTCAACCGGCGTGATGACGACGGCCACCTGACCGGCGAACGGGTCGATCCCGAACGGCACCTCCGAAACCTGCGAGCCGTCCTCGACCTCGTCGAAGCCGAGACGGAGCCCGGGTCGCTGCGCGACCGCATCGAGCGGCGGATGCTGCGCGTCGAGCTCCTCAACCGCGTCAGCGAGCCGGGCTATCTCGCGTTGTCCGAGGACGACCGGGCGCGCTTCTTCGCCGCCGGCCGCGATCTTGTCCGCGAACGGATCAGCGCGCAGGTGATCGCCGATCTCGGACCCGTCCGGCGGCTGCGTTGCGAGCTGCTGCGTGATGACCGGCCGGACGACCTGCTGTCACTCGCCCGACAGCTCGATGACCTGGAGGTGACCACGGAAAACGTCCGGCTCGACTGGGACGAAGGGGCCGTGCGGATCCGGGCGACCGTCGGGCTCCGCTATCGGTCGAGCGGCCGGACGTTACGCCTCGCGACGCGCGGGGATGGCGATCGACCCGTCGGGCACCCGTATGCGGTGGCGGCGGATGCCGGGCTGATCCGGGCCCAGCTCGTCCTGCGCGCGCGCCCGAGCGTGCTCGAGTGGTATCTGCGCACGGCGACCCGGGCGCGTGACGATCGGGTCGAGGCGACGGCGACCGCGTCGATCGACCCACAGGGCGTGGGCTCTGGCGGGCTGCCGCTCGACGCGGGCACCTGGGACGTGCTCGTCCGTGTGACCGGGCTCGGCATCGAGTGGTCGGGCCCGCTCGCCGCGGGCAGGCCGCCGGGCCCCACCCCCGCCCTCTGCCCGGCTCTGGTCGGGGATCCTGCCCGGGTGGTCGTGGCGATCCGCGGCTCGGAGGGCCTGCGACTCGAGGTCGATCCACCGCCGGCCGTGGTTACGACGGCGCTCCGCGCCGGACCGATCCGCGTCATCGCGGACGGAGCGAACCTCGCGTTCGACCTGCCGATGGTCGCGGGATCGGCCGCGGGACCCCTGCCGGCGGCGCTCGTCCTGGGCGACGGGGACGACGAGCGGCTGATCACGGCACGGCTCAGGCCGCGGCGGGGTCGCGTCGTCCTCGAGGCCGCCATCGCCGAGCACGATCGGCTCGCCCCGGGGCGTCATCCGATGACGCTCCGTGTCGGCGGCTCTCCGGCCGGCGCGGATGTCCCGCTCGGGACCGCCGTCATCGGTGGCGATGGCGTGGTCCGGATCGACGGCCTCGAGCGCATGTCGACCATGACTCGTCTCGGGGCGCTCTCGACCTGGACCGCGAGCCGCGCGGCGAAACCCTTCGGCAGAGAGGCGCGACGCCTGGCCTCGACGACGCGGCGGGTCGGTCGGGGACTGGTCCGCCGAATCCGCCGGACCCGGCGCCGCTAGGTCGGACGCTTCGACCTGCGGGTCAACGACTTGTAGCCGTCACGGGCGGCCCGCGCGACTCCCTGGCCGAGGTGCCGGCTGATCCAGATCCTGCCCAGCCGTCGGTAGAGCGGACCGGACCGCCACGGCGGCGCCTTGACCAGCCCGTGCAGGTAGCGCGCCCGGTAGACCTCGCGCTCGATCACGTACACGTTCTCCGGACGGTCGGAGATGCCGCCGCCCGCCATCTCGACGACGACTTCGTCGACGAACAGGGGATCGTGCTCGAGCATCTCGCGCAGGAGGAACTCGTAGTCGCCGGCGATGCGGAAGCTCTCGTCGAACCGGCCGTGCCGCTCGAACAGCGCGCGGTGGTGGAAGGTCGCCGGGTGGGGGATCATGACGCCGCGGCGGAACCATTTCCGCCGCTGGTCGTCCCACGGACCGATCTTCGAGCGGACGACCCTGCCGTCCGTCCGGATCTTGTCGATGTAGCCGTAGGCGACAAGGTGCTCGCCGCCGTCGGCAACGAGGTGGGCAGCGACACGCCCCAGCACGTCCGGATCGCACAGGCGGTCATCCGAGCCGAGGAAGCTGATCCAGTCGCCGGTGGCGTGGTCGAGCGCCTTGTTCCAGGCCGGGTACACACCGCCGTCGGCCGCCGACTCCCAGTAGGCGATCCGCGACGCGTTGGCCGCGATGATCGCCGTCGTCCCATCGGTCGAGGCGCCGTCCATCACGATCAGCTCGACCTCCGGATATGTCTGCTCGAACACGCTGTCGAGGGCGCACTGCATCGTGGCGGCCCCGTTCCGGACCGCGATGATCACCGAGAACCGTGGACCTGGTGGGTCGTCGCTCACGAGTCGAGCCGGCGCAGGAATCCACCGTGGCAATATGTGACGCCAAGCCGTTCCGGCGCCGGGTCGGCCACGAATTCGGGGTGCGTCGAGAGGAAGTCGCGGACAGCCTCGAGCGGGTTGTCGTCGACCCAGCTCGGCTTGCCGTTCGGTGCGTCGGCGACCATCGGCATGACCTCGTCGAAGACGACCAGGTAGCTGGCTGGTGACACGAGCGGGGCATAGAGCTCGAGCTCGGATCGAACGTGGTCGCGCGTATGGTTGGAGTCGAGCATGACCATGGTGCGTTGCCCGGGCTCGATGGTCGCGCGGACCGCCGAGACGGTCTCGGCCTCGATCGAGCTCCCCTCGATGAGCGTGATCCGCCTGGCGAGCGGATGGCTCTCGATGGCAAGCCTGTTGTATTTCCGGATCTCCACGTCGACCCCGACGACCCGGCCACGCCCGAGCATCTCGAGGACGGACGCATAGAGCACGAGCGCGCCGCCATGCGCCACGCCGCACTCGACGATCACCTCGGGCCGGACCCTCCAGATCAGCTCCTGGACGATGACGATGTCCTCGGGCAGCTGGATGATCGGGATCCCCAGCCAGGTGACCTCGTAGGACAGCTTGTTCTGCCAGCCGGCCCGGGTGAAGAGCTCGGCGAGGACCCGGAAGCCATCGGGTGTGTAGATGTCGACGACGTGATCGCCGTCGTCGTCCGAGACCGTGATGGACGGCTTGAGCGCGCCGGTCGTCGGTGATGTCATGAACTGGCTCCCTCACGTGTCCACCAGGCGATCGAATCGCGGACCGCCGCATCGAGGTCATAGCGTGGCGCCCATCCCAGCGCCCGGAGGCGTCCGGGATCGCCGGCACCATCGTGACCCTCGTCGACGGCGGGGCCGAGCGCCCCGATCTGGATCAACGTCCTCTTGTCCATCGTGCTGCCGATCATATCGAGCAGGTCCCGCAGTCTGACCGGCGAACCCGAACAGATGTCGACGCCGCCGACGATCGAGGCTTCGGCGAGCGCGCAGAAAGCCGAGGCGACGTCGGCCACATGCAGGTAGTCCCTGCTCTGGAGTCCATCCGTCGTGGCGATCGGCTCGGATCGGAGCAGCGACCGGATGACGGCCGGGATCACCCGGCGCTGATCCTCGCCCGGCCCGAAGAGGTAGAACACATGCCCGCAGGCGATGCTCGGTCGGGCGCCGAAGCCGCCGGCGAGGGCATGCTGGGCGCGCTTGGCCGCTTCGTAGATCGACCGCGTCGGCCGATCGTCATCCTCCAGGCAGGTGCCGGCCAGGACGACGCGGGGACAACCGCTGCGGACCGCGGCGTCGAGCAGCTCGATCGAGCCCCGGAGCGACGCCAGGTTCCGGGGGACATCATGGAGGTAGCGGCCTGGCTCGGCGTACCAGGCCAGATGGATGATCGCGTCGGGCCTGACCTCGAGGGCGACGCGGCCGATCTGCGGCGAGTCGCCAAGGTCTCCGCCGACGACCGTCATCCGGTCCTGGTCGGCGACCAGCCGGTGCCGCGACGCGCCCGGTCGAACGAGCGCGAACGTGTCGTGACCGCGGGCGACGAGCTCGCGCACGACGTGTGAGCCGATGAAGCCGGTCGCGCCGGTGACGAGCACGCGCATCAGGAGTGGCGCACGCCCCAGTCGTATGGGATGTCGTTGTCGAACGGATCGAGCCGTTCCGAATGGCTCGGGTCATGCGGGTGTGTCGCGCAGTTGGCGACGATCGCCATCTCGGTGCCCATCCCCTTGAACCCGTTCCAGACCCCCGGCGGGATGACGACCAGGCTGTACTGGTCCGGTCCGAGAAAGATCTCCATCAGCTCGCCGCGCGTCGCGGAACCATCGCGATCGTCGAACAGGACGAGCTTGATGCGGCCGCTGAGGCAGGCGTAGTTGAGCGTCATCAGAGCGTGCCGATGCCAGCCCTTCACGACGGTCGGGTAGATCGTCGAGAAGTAGATCTCGCCGAACTCGATGAAGTGGGGATCGGTGCGCCGGAGCATATGCATCACCGTCCCGCGCTCGTCGGGGATGCGGGCGAGCGGCACGATGCGGACGCCTTCGATCATCTTCACACCAGGGTGGGCTTGGGCACCGGGATGACGAACCTGCCTCCATGCGCACGGTACTCGGTTTGCTGGCGGAGGATCTCGTCCGCGAAGTTCCAGGTCAGGAGCAGGCAGGCGTCCGGCATCGCCTCGAGCAGACGCTCGGCGGGGACGATCGGGATCCTGACACCCGGCATGTAGCGTCCCTGCTTGTGCGGGCTGCGGTCTGCCACGAAATCGATCGTCTCGGTGCCGATGCCGAAGGCGTTGAGCAGGACCGCGCCCTTTGCCGCCGCCCCGTAGGCGGCGACCGACTCGCCCCGTCCCTTCATACCGGACAGCACGGCTCGCAGCTCGTCACCGAGCGTCTCGACACGTGCGGCGAAGGCGGTGAAATATGCGATGGTCCCGACGCCGAGCGCGTCCTCCTCGGCCTGGAGTCCGGCGACAGTGGGATCCGGCACGACCGAACCGGCATGTGTCACGAAGATCCGCAGCGATCCACCGTGGATGGCCAGCCGCTCGACGTCTGCGACGGCCAGCCCGTGATCGGCGAGGATCCGCGCGAGGGACGACAGCGAGTAGTAGAAGACGTGCTCGTGGTAGATGGTGTCGAACTCGACGCGCTCGACGAGATCGCGGACGTACGGCGTCTCGATGACGGCGATGCCACCGGGCTTGAGGATGGTCGCGATCCCCGACACGAAGCCGTGCACGTCGGGGACGTGGGCAAGCACGTTGTTGGCGTGGATGACGTCGGCGTCGCGCCCGGAGCGATGCAGGTCCGCGGCGACATCGGCGTCGAAGAACTCGGCGATGGTCGGCACGCCGCGGGCGGTCGCCTCCTCGGCGACGTTGCGCGCCGGGTCGATGCCGAGGACGGGGATCCCGTGCGCGACGTAATGCTGCAGCAGGTAGCCGTCATTGCTGGCGAGCTCGACCACCAGGCTGTCGGGACCGAGCCCGCGCTCGACGACCATGCGCTCCGCGATCCCGCGGGCGTGGTCCACCATCTCGTCGGAGACCGAGGAGAAGTACGCGTACTCGCGGAAGAGCGCCTCCGGACGAACGGTCTCGGTGATCTGCGCCAGCGAGCATCGCCGACAGAATGCCAGGGCGAGCGGGTAGCGCGGCTCCGGGCGTTCGAGATCCTCCGGACCGATCAAGGCGTTCGCCAGGGGCTGGAAGCCGAGGTCGAGCACGACCTCGAGCGTGCCCTGGCCGCAGCCGCGGCATCTGACCGCGACCGCGGTCACGTGACCACCGCGAGATGGGCGCGATACCAGTCGATCGCCTCGCGGAGGCCGGCATCGAGGCCGACGCGCGGCTGCCAGCCAAGGACCCGCCGGGCCTTCCCCGTCGAGACGCGCTGCTCGCGGATCTCGGTCAGGTCGAGCCCGAGGACGGTCGGCTCCAGGGTCGAGCCCATCAGACCGAGGATCCGCCCGACGATGTCGCGCACGGTGATGCGGTCGCGCCCGGCGAAGTTGAACGCCTCGCCCGCGAGGGCTGGGTCGTCGCGGATCGCGTCGGCCAGCCGCAGCACGCCGGCGGCCGCGTCGTCGACGTGCAGGTAGTCGCGCACGAATGTCCCATCCGAGCGGATGATGGGCGGCTCGCCCTCGAGCACCGACCGGACGGTCCCCGGCACGATCCGGCTCCAGTTGAGGTCGCCGCCGCCATACATGTTGCCGCACCGGGTGACGGTCACCGGCAGGCCATAGGTCACCGCATACGATTGGGCGAGCAGGTCGGTCGCGGCCTTCGACACGTCGTACGGGTGGCGTGCGCGGAGGGCCATGTCCTCGCGATACGGGCGGCCGGACCAGTCGCCATATGCCTTGTCGGTCGACGCCACCACGATGGCCTCCACGCTCGGCATGGCGCGGCATGCCTCGAGGACCGACCACGACCCCTCGATGTTGTTGCTGAACGTGTCCGCCGGATCGAGAAGAGCGGGACCGACGAGGGTCTGGGCAGCCAGGTGGATGACCGTGTCGACGTGACGGTCCGCCAGGCAGCGGCGCACGAGCTCGGTGTCCCGGACGTCGCCATCGACCCGCGCGACCCCTGCTGGTTTGATCGCGGCCCGGGCGCCGTCCCAGGCGACATCGAGGCCCACCACCTCCGCACCAAGAGAGATGTAGCGCCGCGCCACCGCGCCGCCGAGCAGGCCACCGGCCCCCGTGATCAGAACGGTGCCTGTGGAGCGTCGGTCGGCTACTCCCACGTTCGCCAGGGCGCGTTGCCCTCGGACCACAGTCCCCGGAGATAGCGGACGTCGCGGATGGTATCCATCGACTGCCAGAAACCCTCGTGACGGAACGCCCCGAGTCGGCCCTCCTCGGATATCCGCTCGAGCACGTTCGATTCGAAGCTCGACCGGTCGCCCTCGACGTAGGCGAGGACCTCAGGCTCGAGAACCATGAACCCGCCGCTCACCCAGCCCTCGCTGATCTGCGGCTTCTCGATGAATCGGACCTGGCCGTCGTCCCGGAAATCGAGGCCCCCGAAACGGGAGGCCGGCCGCACGGCGGTCACCGTCGCGAGCTTGCCCGACGCACGGTGGTGCTCGAGCAGGGCGGGCAGATCGACGTCCGAGACCCCGTCGCCGTAGGTCAGCATGAATGGCGCGTCACCAAGCCACGAGGCGAGCCGCCCGACCCGTCCGCCGGTGTTGGTGTCAAGCCCGGTGTCGACGAGGTGGACCGTCCACTGGTCCGGCTCGGGATGGAGCTGATCCACGGTCCGCTCGCCGAGCCGGATGGTCATGTCGCCGCTGAGCGAGAGATGGTCGAGGAAGAACCGCTTGATGTCCTCGCCCCGGTAGCCCAAGGCCACCACGAACTCGTCGAAGCCGTGGTGAGCGTAGTGCTTCATAATGTGCCACAGGATCGGGCGCTGACCGATCTCGACCATGGGTTTCGGGCGCAGATCGGTTTCCTCGGCCAGGCGCGTGCCCTGGCCACCCGCGAGGATGACGACTTTCACCTGGGCATTATGACGACCGGGCCTCCGTCGTCGGGCCGTCGTGGGAGTGTGGCGGAGGTGCTTCGATCGGCGACCCGCGCGTCGGCATCGGCCTGCCGACCCACAACGGCGAGCGGTACCTTCGCGAGACGCTTGATGCGCTGCTTGCCCAGGACTATCCGAACTTCCGGCTCCTCATCTCCGACAACGCGTCCACCGACACGACCGCGGAGATCTGCCGTCAGGTCGCCGGCGCGGACGACCGGGTCACCTATCGTCGGCTGGACGAGAACATCGGAGCGGTCGCCAATTTCAGATCCGTCTTCGAGCTGACGAGCGGCCCCTATTTCATGTGGGCCGGTGACGACGACCGCTGGGATCCGTCCTACGTCCGCCGCTGCGTGGACGCCCTCGAAGCCGACCACCGCGCGGTGATGGCATCGACCGGCCTGCGCTTCATCGACGAGGCTGGCGACGTGCTCGATCGCGACTACGGCATCTACGACAACCCGGACCTGTCGTCCGCCTCCGTGACCGAGCGGGTCGGCGCCCTCGTCCGCCGAGGCGGCTGGTACCAGGTCTATGGCCTCGCCCGCCGCGATGCCCTCGAGCGGACTGGCCCGCTGCGCGACGTCTACGGCTGGGATGTCGTCCTGCTGACGAAGCTCGCCCTTCTGGGACCGATCGTGAAGGTTCCCGAGGTGTTGTTCTGGTTCCGTCAGTACGAGGCGCGGACGGAGGATGATCGGGTTCGCCGACAGGGGCACGTGACGGACGACGCCCGCGTCCTGCGGGCGAAGTACACGCATCTCCAGGAGTCGCTCACCGCCGTCGTCACGACATGCGGTCTGCCGCTAGCCCAACGATCCGCGCTCGCGACGGACATCATGCGAGCCGCCTACCTCGAGGACACGCCATTGAGCCGACATGCCCGCAAGGAGCTGACGACGCGGATGCGTCTCGCGGTCGCCGACAGGGACGTCGCCGGGTTCGTGAAGTTCGCGGTCCTCGCCGGTACGGTCGGGCTGGAGCGCTCGGCCGGTCGTGCCCGCCGGCGCGCTCGGAAGCTCGCGGCCCACGCGCGCCGATGAACGTCGCGGTCATCGAGTTCAACGAGTTCCACGACGAGGTCCTCCCGTCGGTCGTCCACGCGCTGAACGGGCTCGACGTGCGGCCCGACGTCTACCTGCCGGCACGGGCGGCGCGCCAGGGCGCCTTCGACCTCGCCCGCGACCTGCAGTACCGGCTGGAGCTGATCGGCGGGTCTTCCCGCTGGCGCCGAGCCATCTCCCGGATCCGGGGCACTCCCGCGCGCCATCGGCGCTATGACGCGCTGATCCTGAACAGCAGCGAGCCGCCGGATGTCCTCGAGGCAGCGTCACGCATCCACCTGCCGACCATCGCGCTGGTGCACAACGGCGATCGGTTGCACGGCGGCCCCTACGCCGCGTTCTTCGCCGATCCCGCGCGGCAGCCCGCCTTCCTCGGGCGGCACGTCGCCGCCAGCGTCGGGCGTGCTGACGGGCACGACTGGATCGCGCCGTTCTATCTCGGTGACCCGGTCGCCATCCGCAGCATCGACCCGGATCCCGACCCCGCCGGCAGGATCACGCTGTGTGTCCAGGGCAACGTCGAATACGTCCGCCGCGATTACACATCGCTGCTCGCCGCGGTCGAGACGCTCGCGGGGGAGAGGTCGGACTTCCGGGTCCGCATCGTCGGTCGGTCGCACTGGCGCGACGGGCGTGACCTCCGGGCCCAGGTCGAGGCGCGCGGTCTGGCGGATCGGTTCAGCTTCTCGGCACGCGACATCGCGCACCCGGACTACATCAGGCTGGTGGCGACCTCCGATCTCATCCTGCCGCTGGTCGATCCGGGCGTGTCCAGGCTCGCGCCATACTTCACCGTCAAGATCACCAGCTCCATGTCGATGTCGATCGGTCTCGGTGTGATCCCGGTGACCGAGACGAGCCTGGCGCGCCTGTACGGTGTCGAGGAGGCGGCCGTGACCCATGGACCGGGCCGGTTGCTCGACGGCCTGCGGGCGGCCCTGGATCTCGACCCGGCCGAACGCGCCGTCCGTGTCGCTGCCCTGGATCGGGTCCGCGCGGAGGCGCTGGCGACGTCGGTCACCGATCTCGCCGCGGCCTTCGAGCGCCTGGGGGTGCCGATCCGATGAACTGGCGATCGGTCCGCGCCCGCGCCGAGCGACGGCTGCTGGCCGCTACCCGCCGCCGGGTCCTGCGCCATCCCGCAGCGCCCGCGGCGCTCGGCCTCGAGAAGATCGGCAGCGGCTACGGCGGCTGGATCGTGCCGACGGCGCTGATCGATCCGGGCTGGGTCTGCTATTGCGGCGGGGTGGGGGAGGACATCACGTTCGACCTCGGGCTCATCGCCCGATTCGGCTGCGACGTCTTCGCTTTCGATCCGACCCCGCGGGCGGTCGCCCACGTCGCGACGGAGGCCGCCGACGAGCCGCGCTTCCATTTCCTCCCGGTCGGCCTGTGGTCCGAGGACACGACGCTGCGCTTCTTCGCGCCGCGGGACCCCGCGCATGTCTCGCACTCGGTGGTGAACCTGCAGCGGACGGACACGTTCTTCGAGGCGTCCGTGCGGAGCCTGCCGCACCTGATGGCCGAGCTCGGCCACGAGCGGATCGACCTGCTCAAGATCGACATCGAGGGCGCCGAGCACCGGGTCGTCCGCTCGATGCTGGCGGCCGGGATCCGGCCGACGGTGGTGTGCCTCGAGATCGACCAGCCGGTCCGGCCATGGACCTTGTGGCGGACGGTCAGGCGGATCCGCGGTGCCGGCTATGACCTCGTCGCGGTCGACCACTGGAACCTGACGTTCCTGCGGTCGGGCATCCGATGAGCAGCCTGACGAGCCCAAAGCCACGCGTCACATTCGGGATCATCGTCCTCGACGGCGAGCCCTTCACCAGGCATACCCTCCGAGCCCTCTACCCGTTCGCCCACGAGATCATCGTCGTGGAGGGCGCGGCACCCGGCGCCCGGAACATCGCGACGGCGGATGGCCATTCGCGCGACGGGACGCTCGAGACGCTCCGGCGATTCGCGGCGGCCGAGGACCCCGACCGCAAGGTCACCATCGTCACCGCCGAGGACGAGGGGCATCCGGACGGCTTCTGGCCGGGCGAGAAGGATGAGCAGAGCCGGGCCTACGCGCGCCGGGCGACCGGCGACTACCTGTGGCAGGTGGACATCGACGAGTTCTACCGGGCCGAGGAGATGGACCGCATCCTGGCCCTGCTGGCCGAGGCCGACCCGGCGATCGACGCCATGACCTTCCGGCAGATCACGTTCTGGGGTGGGCTCGGATACGTCGCCGACGGCTGGTATCTGCGCCGCGGCGCGGCCGACTACCACCGGCTCTTCCGCTGGGGCCCCGGCTTCGAGTACCGGACCCATCGACCGCCCACCGTCCTCGACGACTCCGGCCGCGACCTTCGGTCCGGACGCTGGCTGGATGCCACAGCGACGGTCAGGCTGGGCGTCCACCTCTACCACTACTCGCTGCTGCTGCCCAAGCAGGTCATCGAGAAATGCGACTACTACGCCACCGCGGACTGGGCGCGGCGGACCGGCGCCGTCGAGTGGGCGAACGACGCATTCCTGCACCTTCGCCGCCCGTTCCGGGTCCACAACGTGTTCGCCTACCCGAGCTGGCTGGAGCGCTACGCGGGGCCGCATCCGACCGAGGTGACCGCGATGGTCGACGAGCTTCGCGCCCAGCCCGACCCGATCGCGCTGCGGCCGACCGACGACATCGAGCGGCTGCTCGATTCGCGCTGGTACGCCGTCCGGCGATCGATCGTCCGCTCGCTCGACCCGTGGGACCTGCGCGTCAGGCGGTGGGCCAGGCGGGCCCGCCGGGCCGCACGTCGTGTCGTCCGGTCCGGGCGGAGCCTGGCACGGAAGGCCGGAACATGACGTCCGAGCCGCTGCGCGTGGTCCAGGTCACGAAGTACGCGCAGGGCGGCGGTGCGGAGCGTGTCGCGTCGTCGCTCCATCGCGGTCTCCAGCGTCGCGGCCACCACGCGTGGATGGCCACCGCCCGGCCGCCGGTCGAGGCCGACGGCACGATCCTCCAGATACCGCCGCCCCCGGCCGTGCCCGACGGTGCGGTGGGGCGTGGTCTGCTCCGAACGGCGGACATGCTCGGCCGGCATGCGCGGGGCGTCGCCGGCGTCCGGACGGTCCAGCGTGGGCTCCGGATCGCCGCGACCCCGAAACGACGCCTCGACCTGTACCGCGGCCGCGAGATCTTCGACTACCCGGGGACCGCGGCGATCCCCGACCTGCCGCCCGAGCGGCCGGACGTGGTCCACTGCCACAACCTCCACGGTGGCTACTTCGACCTGCGCGAGCTGGCGCCGATGAGCCATCGGCTGCCGGTGGCGATGACGCTCCATGACGAATGGACGTTCACCGGCCACTGCGGCTATGGACTCGGCTGCGAGCGCTGGCGTATCGGCTGCGGATCATGTCCGGACCTGACCATCTACCCCGCCATCCGGCGCGACGGGACGAAGGCCAATCTCCGCGCGAAACGGGCGATCTACGAGGCGAGCCGGCTGTATGTCTCGACCCCGTCGCAGTGGCTGATGGATCGCGCCCAGGTGTCGGCGCTCGCGGCCGGCGTGGTCGGCTGGCGGACGATCCCCAACGGCGTCGACCGGTCGATCTTCCGGCCTGGCGATCGAGCCGTCGCCCGCGCGAAGCTTGGGCTTCCCGGCGAGCCGTTCATCCTGCTGTTCGCCGCCAACAAGGGTCGGCAGAGCCCGTTCAAGGACTATCCGACGGTGGCCGCGGCCGCAGTCCGGGCGGCGGCCATGACGGAGGGGCGACACGTCCTGTGCCTCGCGCTCGGTGACGAGGGGCCGCCCGAGCCATTCGACAACGGCGAGCTCCGCTTCGTGCCCTACCGGACGGACGTCCGCGATGTGGCCGCCTACTTCCAGGCCGCCGACGCCTACCTGCACGCGGCCAGATCCGAGAACCTGCCAACCACCATCCTCGAGGCGATGGCGACGGGGCTGCCGGTCGTGGCCACCGCCGTTGGCGGGATCCCGGAGGAGGTGCGCAGCCTCGAGGGCGTGCCGGGCGCCTGGCCCGGCGCCGCGCATCCGCGCTCGGAGGCGACCGGCGTCCTCGTCGCCCAGGCCGATGCCGAAGGGATGGGCGCGGCCACTGCGACGATCCTGGCCGATGACGACCTGCGGGCGACGTTGTCGGGGAACGCCGCCGCGGACGCGGCCCGTCGCTTCGACCTCGATCGGCAGCTCGACGCGACCATCGCCTGGTATCGCGAGATCATCGCCGACTGGTCCGAGCGCGCCCGGTCGTCCTGAGGTCCGCCGGGGCCACGGCCGAGCCGGGCTAGGCGAGGAACTCGGGGAGAGCCATGGCGAGGATCACCAGGTTGCCGATCACGACCAGCACGCTCAGGACGAGCGCGACGGATGGCCGGACCGGCGGTCGGTAGCCGGCAGCCAGGATGCCGAACGCGGTCAGGTACGCGACCAGCGTGATGTAGCGGGGCGTGAGAGCCTGGTCCGCGCCGCTCATGTACCGGAACAGCGCACCGACCGCGAACATCACGACGATCGCGATCAGGAACGCCAGCATCGGCTTGGGTGGCCGGAAGCGCATCGCGAGGGCGCCGAGCAGGAACGCCCCGGCGATGGGCCCGAGACCGATCATCCCGCCGGCGCCCGAGACGACACCCAGGATGGTGTAGGGCACCACGGACAGGATCGAGTCGATGGTCGCCGGCGGGCCGTCGGCCCCGAGCCCCGTCCGGCCCCATGTGACGAACCACAGTCCGAAGACGACCATCGCCGGGACCAGCTCGCGCAGCTGGTCAGTTCGGCCGTCCATCAGGAACCACAGCACCAGCGCGAAGGTGATGAAGACCGCCAGGTTGGAGGTCAGGACCGCGAGGATGAGGAAGACCGCGACAGCCAGCCGGCGAGGGATGATCCGTTGGCGGTCGATCGACGCCCACACGCAGACCAGGCCGGCCAGCAAGGTCAGCGTGAACAGGATCTGCCACGGGGCGACGAGGTTGAAGTAGGCGGACCCGAGCAACACCAGTGGCATGCCGAACGCCAGCGCCATGGCCGACCCGATCCGTCGCGCCAGGGCGGCGGTCGTGGCGGTCGCGAGGGCGACGTGGGTCCCGAGCAGCAGGGCGAGGTACGGCGTGCTCGATGCCGTCCCGAAGATCACCGCCATCCGGTTCCAGATCGCGATCGGGATCAGGTTGAGATGGGTGTGGAACGGCTTGAGCAGATGGGCCCAGGTCAGCGTCAACCGTTCGTCGATCACACGTTGTCCGTCGAGGCTGAACCCGAACGTGATCGGCAGGGCGAGCAACACGGCCGAGAGGACCAGTCCCGCGACGCAGACGATCGCCGCAGGCATCAGCCACGCCAGAGTGGTGTGGCGGGCTTCGGCGTCGGCCAGGGCATCCTCCGCACGCCTGATCCGCCCGAGCACACCGGACGGTCCACGCGCCCGCTCGACCCAGGCGCCGGCACCGGCGGCGAGGCGCGCCTGGAGCCGCTCCGCGAAACCGTCGGCGTCAGCGTCCATCGGACCCGTGGCTCCCGCGACTAGCGGGCACCGAGTCGTCGCCGGTAGACCATCGTCAGGGACCCGTCCGACCGGGCCGCTCCGCGCTCGTCCACGGCCACGGACCCCGACTTCGGCGACGAGGTGGCGGGACGAGCGGTGACGTCGCGCCTAATCAAGCGTCGAAGCCGTCTGCGCGCCGGGGCACGCGATCGTCCGGATGGTCCCGTGGACGGTCCGGCTCACGAAGGCGTGCCTGCGTCCGATCCTCGCCTCGTCCCCATCGACCCATGATGGCAGAAGTCTTGTCGGCCGAACGACACGGTGCCTGCGCTCCAGAGTGGTCTGCCCTGTGTCGCCGACGGCCAGCCTGCTAGGCTTCGGACCGGGGCCGGGACGCGGAGGCGTCACCGGCGACCCTGATCTCGAGGTCGTCTTCCGTGAGTCCGTCGCGCCCCATCCTCCGCCGACTTGCAGCCGCGATCGTCGCCATGGGCCTCATCGCGGGCCTCATGGCCGTCCCGACATCGGCGGCCTCCACGGCCGTCACCGGGACTCTGTCCCTTGCCGAGAGCGTCACGTTGACCCCCGGCGCGGTCGCCGTCGTCACGATCGTCGACCAGACGGCGGCGCCGGATGCCGGGGCCATCGTCGGCGAGGAGTGGATCGGCGCCCCGGCGACCATCCCGATCGACTTTTCGGTGCTCGTCGACAGCGCGAGCATCGACCCGACCCACGCCTATGCCCTGTTCGCGACCATCACCGACGGAGCGAACGTCTGGCAGAACCCGCACGGTGAGCCGGTCATCACCGGCGGCCCGGTCAACGGGATCGCCCTGGTCCTGCCCGCCGTGCCTGCCGCCGCGCCGGCCTCCGTCACCGGGGCCATCGAGCCCCCGGCGGACGCCGCGTACGGGCCCGGAGCGGTCGAGATCGCCGCTCTCGTCAAGGTCGAGACGGGCACGCTCGTCTCACGCCAGGTCCGGCCCATCACCGGTCCGGCCGACCTGGCCTTCACCATCGGCTACGACCCGGCGCTGATCGATCCGACCGCGACCTATGTCGTCAAGGGCGGCATCGTCGACGGCGCCGCAGTGTGGGAGAACAAGGACGGCGCGCCCGTCATCCAGGGCGGCAAGGCCGGCGGTCCGGTCTCGCTGCCCGTCACCCGGGTCGCGACCGACCTGCCTGTCGTGACGCCGGCGCCGAGTGCCTTCCCGAGCGGATCGGCCGCCCCGTCCTCGTCACCGAGCGAGGAGCCGACGGCCAGCCCGAGCGAGTCGGCATCGTCATCGAGCACACCCGCTCCGACGGAGACGCCGGCAGCCACAGAGACGGCGACACCGACGCCCACGGCCACCCCGACCCCCACCCCGACGCCGACCCCGACGCCGACCCCGACGCCGACTCCAAGCCCCACCCCGACGGCGACGCCGAGTCCCACCGCCTCGCCCACGGCAGCACCGTCCGGCGCCCCGACCCCGACCCCTATCAGCGCGATCACCGGGACGCTCACCTACCGCGAGCCCTACACGTTGACCAGCGACGCGTTCGCTGTGGTCGCGCTCGTACGCGGCTCGGCGCGCGCGACCGAGAGCTCGATCGTCGCCTCGGAGATCGATCGCGACGTCAGCGCCCTGCCGATCTCGTTCAACCTGTCCTTCGACCCGGCCGAGATCGACCAATCGGTGACCTATACGCTCCAGGCGACGATCGTCGACGGAGCGAACGCATGGGTGACCGGCAAGGGGGTCCCGGTGCTGACCAAGGGCAACCCGTCGAACGTCGATCTCACGCTGGCGTACCGCCCAGACCTGCTCAAGGGCGCCGTCAGCGGGCAGATCAGCGCCGTGGGTCTCCACCCCTCGACGAGCGCCTATTCGATGACGGTCGTGGTCGATCCGGCGACCGGTGACTCCCTCGGGATCGATGTCCAGACCGTGGCGAACGGCTTGCCGCAGGCGTTCGCGGTGCCGTACACCGTGACGGACGTCGACCCGGCGAATGACTACGTGGTCACCGCCGAGGTCGTGGACAGCGGGCAATCGTGGCGGAACGAGGCCGGCGTTCCCGTGCTGACGAAGGGCAACCCGAAGACGGCCATCCAGGTCGTGGTGACACCGGTCGTGTTCGCCAGCCCGAGCCCGACCTCGAGCCCCACCCCGAGTGCGGCACCGCAGCCGACCGGGCGCGACAGCGGCAACCTCCTCGGGATCATCGTCCTGATCGTCATCATCGGGGCCATCGCCGCGTTCTTCATCGCCCGCGGTCGGGACCAGGGCGGCGCGGGCGCAGCGGCGGCGGCGGCCGGCGCGACCGAGACCACCGAGGCCACCGCGGCGACCGAGGCGACCGAGGCGACCGAGGCCACCGAGTCGGAGGGACCGCCGAGCGACGCGGCTCCCCAGCCGTGACCGAGGAGCCGTCGCCGGTCCGGGGCAGGGTCGCCTTCCTCGGCCTGGGCACGATGGGCGCGGCGATGGCCGCGAACCTGGCCCGCGGCGGCTTCGAGGTCGTGGGCTGGAACCGGACGCCGGGCCGCGCCTCTCAGCTGGCCGAGCTCGGGGTCGTCTTCGCCGACAGCCCGTCGGACGCCGTGGCCCGTGCCGGCGTCGCGGTCATCTGTGTGTCGGACACGCCCGACGTCGAGGCGATCCTGTTCGACGAGGGTGGAGTCGTCGACGGCGCGGCGCCGGGCACGCTCGTCATCGACTGCTCGACCATCGCTCCGGCCGGCAGCTGGGGCTTCGCGGCGCGCCTCGCCGAGCGCGGTCTGCGGATGGTCGACGCGCCCGTCTCGGGCGGGAGCGAAGGTGCCCGCGATGGGACGCTGACGATCTTCGTCGGCGGCGACCCGGCCGATGTCGAGGACGCCCGGCCCGTCCTGGCCGCGATGGGCCGGACCATCACGCATGTCGGTCCGATCGGCGCCGGCCAGGCGGTCAAGGCGGTCAACCAGGTCATCCTGGCAGGGGCGTACATCGGTGTCGCCGAAGGGATCGTCCTGGCGATGAAGGCCGGTCTCGATGTCGAGCAGGTGGTCGGCGCGCTCGGTGGCGGGGCGGCCCAGAGCTGGGTCCTCGCCAACCGGAGCGGCCGGATGATCGACAACGATTACCCGCTCGGCTTCAAGCTCGCCCTCCACCGCAAGGACCTTGGCATCGCCCTCGATCTGGCGGCACAGCTCGGCGCGGTGCTGCCGGTCAGCGCCCTGGCCGCCCAGCTGGAGACCGGCCTGATCGCCGCCGGCCACGGCGACGACGACATGTCGGCCCTCGCCCGCGCGATCCGGTCCCTGTCAGCCCTCGAAGCCTAGCCCTCAGTCGAGGCCGACCAGCAGCATCGGGTCGCCCAGCTTGCCGTTGTAGCGGGGTCGGAACCGTTCGACGTTGTACATGGTCGGCACGTCCACCCGCCGCGGTCCACGGGCCGGGTCGGGCAGCGCGGTGTGCGCGTACTTGCCGTCCTGGATGGCCATCATCCGGCCGGTCACCCCGCCCTCGACGAGGTCCATCGCGATGTTCGCGAAGGTGGTCGCCACGAGCGCATCGAGCGAATCCGGTTCGCCGCTGCGCAGGTCGTACGTCAGCTCCGAGGCCAAGGTCTCGATCCCCGTCCGGTCGCGCAGCTCGGCCGCGAGCGCCTCGCCGATGTTCGCCTTGTGGCGATGCCCGAAGGCGTCCGTGTCGCCGATATCGGACATCTGCGCACCTCGCCAGATCGCCCCCTCGGCGGTGATGACGAACGCATAGTGGCTCGGATTGGCGGCGTGGTCCGCCGCCAGCAGCGCCGACAGCGCATCGAGGTCGTACGGCGCCTCGGGGATGACGCAGCGCGCCGAGGTGACGTACGACGTGTACAGCGCCGAGAAGCCGGCATCGCGGCCGAAGATCCGGAAGACGCCGATGCGCTCGTGGCTGCCGAGCGTGGTCCGCTGGCGGTTGATGGCCTCCTTGGCGCGGGTGATCGCGGTCGAGAAGCCGATGCAGTACTCGGTGCCCTGCACGTCGTTGTCCATCGTCTTGGGGATGGCCAGCAGCGGGATCCCGGCGTTGACCAGCACCTGCGAGTAGGACAGCGTGTCGTCGCCGCCGATGGTGACGAGGACGTCGATGCCGAGCCGGGCGAGGTTGTCGAGGACGAGCGGCGTCAGGTCGTAGACGCCCTCGGCCACGGCGTAGCGAGCGCGGTCGCTCTCGGCCAGCCATGTCGGCATCGCCGCCGACGGCATCTTCCGCGGGTTCGTCCGCGAGGTGTGCAGGATCGTCCCGCCCGTCCGCTCGATCGTCCGCGTGTTGATCCGGTCCAGGGGTCGCAGATAGCCGTCGCCGGGCTCGTGGCCGGGTCTGACATGGGTCAGGCCCTCCCAGCCACGACGGATGCCGAGGACCGTGTAGCCGACCTCCGTGGCGCGGTAGACCACGCTCTTGATGACGGCGTTGAGGCCCGGGACGTCGCCGCCGCCGGTGAGGATCGCGATGCGCTTTGGGGCTGTCATGACGGTCGGTATCCTACCGCCCCGACCGGCCCATCTCGGGTTGCGATTCGGCGTCGCACGCCCAGCCCCGCGGCGGTCCGCCCGAATCCGTCTGCTAGCATCGCGTCATGAACTACGAGCTGTTCATGGGCGAGGCCCTGTCCGAGGCGCGGGCCGCTCTCGCGAACGGCGAGCGGCCGAACGCCGCGGTCGCTGTGGTCGATGAGGCGATGGTCGCCCGGGCCCATGATCGGGTCTTCGAGACGAACGACCCGACGGCTCACGCGGTCGTCGTGGTCCTGCGCGAGGCAGCCCGAAAGCTCGGCACGGTCCGTCTGGCCGACGCGACGATCTTCACCACCGAGGAACCCTGCGCGATGTGCGTCGGGGCGCTCCTCGAGAGCGACGTCGAGGCGCTCGTGTTCGCCGTCGCCAACACGCTCGATGGCGCGGCGGGCACCGTCCTCCAGCTCGCCCAGCACCCGGGCCTGCCGCGGCGGATCAAGATCGTCAGCGGCATCCGGCGGGACGAGGCCGAGGCGCTGTTCACGCCCCTGGCCACGGGCTGACGGTCGGTCGAGCGGCCGTCGCCGGCGCGTTTGGTATCCTCTCCCGCGGAGAGGTGTCCGAGTGGTTGATGGTGCCGCTCTCGAAAAGCGGTGTGCGAAAGCACCGCGGGTTCGAATCCCGCCCTCTCCGCCACCTTCCACCGCCTGAACGACCCTGGGGGCGTCAGCGCCTCTGCTCCTCGCTTACGCACCGTGGGGTGCGCTCGCTCCGGTGCTCGGCGCTTCCTTCCCAGGATCGCCCATGCGGCGGAAGGTCGTGGCCCGATCCACGTTGGAGCCACGGATCGTCTCTTGGAGAGGTCGCCTAGTGGACTATGGCGCCGCACTGGAAATGCGGTTCGGGGCAACCCGTCGCGGGTTCGAATCCCGCCCTCTCCGCCATCTCCGCGCGCCGGCATGGCGGCCGATGCCTTGGTCGGGGCCTCCGCTCCTCGCTGACGCACCTTGGGGTGCGTTCCATCCGGCCCTCGGTCCCGTCTCGATCTCGACGACCCTGCCGGCGCGCTTGCTTCCGTGCCATTGCCAGGCCGGCGACGCATGACCACGTCGCCCGAGATCATCGCGATGGAGCTTGGGACGTTCCGGTTCCCTGAGCCCGAGCTGGCGCATCGGCAGGGCGTCGTGATGGCCTATGCCATCCGACATCGAGGCGGCGTCTTCCTGTTCGACACGGGGCTTGGTTTCGGCAACGAGGAGCTCGACGAGCGGTATCACCCGGTCGCCCGGCGGATCGATGAGGCGCTCGCCGAGGTCGGCCTCGCGATCGACGACGTGACGGCCGTCGCCAACTGCCATCTGCACGCCGACCATTCCGGCCAGAATCTCGCCTTCCCGGACGTGCCCATCTATGTCCAGGGGACCGAATGGGAGATCGCCCACACCACCGACCACACGATCCTCGAGTGGATCGATTTCCCCGCCGCGCGGTACATCCGGCTGGCCGGCGACCACGAGCCGATCGAGGGACTCAGGATCGTGGCGACACCGGGTCACACCGCCGGTCACCAATCGCTCGCGGTCGAGACCGAGCACGGGCTCGTGCTTCTGGCGGGCCAGGCCGTCTACACCGCCGACGAGTGGGCCGGCGAGCCCGACGAGCTCGAGGGTCGGAGCGGCGCGCCGGATCGCGACGCGTACGATCGCTCGCTCGAGCGTCTCCATGGACTCGACCCGGCCGTCGTCCACTTCGGCCATGACCGGCGGTCCTGGCGACGCCGGGGCTGAGGTGGGGCGGTCCCATCCGCGGTATCCTTCCGGGGCCGTGCTAGGCGGGGAACTAGCGGTGCCCTGTACCTGCAATCCGCTATAGCAGGGCTGAATCCCCTCCCGAGGTCTCCGTTCTCGAACGCCGCCCGACGCGTGACGTTGAGGACCGGGTCCCGCGCAGCGGCGAACCGCGAACCGTGTCAGGTCCGGAAGGAAGCAGCACTAAGCGATCATCGTCGGGTGCCGCGGAACGGCCTGGTCCGAGCCGCTCGTCATGGTGGGCACGGGAAACGTTCTGGTCGACGGAGGGTGCACGGCATACAGCTTCGATCAACCGCCGTCAGTCCGAGGAGGCTGTGACGTCGACCGTCCCGCACCAGGCGCTCTACCGGCGCTGGCGCGCGCAGACCTTCAGCGAGATCGTCGGTCAGGAAGCCGTCGTCGAGACCCTGCGCAACGCCGTCCGCAGCCAGCGGGTGAGCCATGCGGTCCTGTTCGTCGGGCCACGGGGCACGGGCAAGACGTCCTTGGCGCGGATCCTGGCCAAGGCGGTCAATTGCACGGACCTCCAGGACGGCGACGCCTGCGACCGCTGCCCATCGTGCATCTCGATCCGCGACGGGACTTCGCTCGACCTGGTCGAGATCGATGCCGCCAGCAACCGCGGCATCGACGACGTGCGAGGCCTCCGTGAGCGCCTGGCCTATCCACCCGGCCAGCTCAAGCGCAAGGTCTACATCCTCGACGAGGCGCACCAGATCACCGGCCCGGCCTGGAACGCCCTGCTGAAATCGATCGAGGAACCGCCAGACTTCGTGATGTTCATGTTCGCCTCGACCGAACCGTCGGCGTTCCCGCCGGCCATCCTGTCGCGCCTCCAGCGCTATGACGTGCGCCGTCTGACGGTGACCGAGATCGAGGGCAAGCTCGCGCGCATCCTGGCGGCCGACGGCCGCGAGGCGGATCCCGCGGCGATCCACCTGATCGCCCGGCTGGCGGCGGGCGGGATGCGCGACGCCGAATCGATGCTCGACCAGCTGCTGTCCGCCGCGCCGGACAGGATCGACGAGGCTCATGTCCGCGACCTCCTCGGCCTGGCCGACGCCGAGGTCGTCGAGACCTTCGTCGACGACCTGGTCCGCGGTGACGGGGCGGCCGGCGTCGCCCTGCTCGACTCGCTCGAGGAGCGTGGACGCGACCTGCGTGCGCTGCTCGACCAGGCGGTCGAGGCCATCCGGGCCGAGCTGATCGCCGGTTTCTCCGATCCCGCCGCGGTTCGTCACGATCCGGCCGCGCTGGTGGCGGCAGCCCGGCGCCTGGCTGCCATCGACCCCAACCGCAGCGGAATCGGTGGACTCCGGCTCGGCCTCGAGCTCGCCATGTTCGCCGCGGAGCCGGCCGCCGGTCCGGTCGGTCCAGTCGTCGCCGCCAGGGTCGAACCGCGGGAACGGCCCGGGACGCAGGCGTCCAGCCCACCACGACCGACCGAGGTGTCCGGCCCGGCCGTCGCTCCAGCCTCGACCGGGAGCAGGCAGGCATCTCCGGCACCGCCCGCCGCACAAGCCTCGGCGACCGTGGCACCTGCACGCACCGGCGCGCCCGCCAGGGCGGAGCCCGTCATCGCGCCCGCGGCCCCGCCGACCCCGACCCCGCCGACCTCGGCCGAGCCGATCCCGGCGTCGAAGACCGGGGACGCCGATCTCGACGCTCTGCTCTCGGCCTGGCCGGCGATCGTCGACCGTCTCAGCCAGCATCCGCCGACCAAGCCGCTCATCCTCAAATGTCGTCCGGTCGCCGTCGATGGCGCCATCGTCACCCTCGGCTTCCCGGAAGAGCAGGCGTTCCTCAAGGAGCAGGCCGAGCGTCGCCGGCCCGGCATCGAGGCCGGGATCGCGGAGGTCGTCGGGCACCCGGTGACGGTCCGATGCGTGGTCGCCAATGTCGAGCTGGCGGAGCCGTCCGACGATCTCGTCGCGGAAGCGCGGCGGATCTTCGCCGAGGAGCTGGCCGACGTCGGTGAGATCAGCTGACCGGGGGCGACCGACGGCCGCCCATCGGTTGCGGCAGACTGACCAGCGAGGCACGGACAGAAGGAGACCGGGATGGGGATGGGCAACCTCCAGCGGATGGCGCAGCAGATGCAGCAGGAGATGCTGCGGATCCAGACCGAGCTCGAGTCGACGCTGGTCGACGGCTCGGCGGGCGGCGGCGTCGTCAGCGCCACGGTGACGGGCAAGCAGGAGCTGGTCAGCGTCACCATCGACCCGTCCGCCGTCGACCCGGCCGACGTCGAGATGCTCCAGGACCTCGTCGTGGCTGCCGTCAATGACGCGCTGCGCGCCTCGCGCGCCGTCGCCGAGGAGAAGATGTCCGCTGTGACGGGCGGGCTCCGCCTGCCGGGGATGTAGGGAGCGCCCGATGGCCAGCCCCGTCATCGAGCCGGTCGCCCGTCTCATCGAGTCGTTCGCGCGCCTGCCCGGGATCGGCCCGAAGACAGCCCAGCGGTTGACGTTCCACCTGCTCCGTGCGCAGGAATCGGAGGCTCGCACACTGGCCGCGGCGCTCATCGACGTCCGCGACAAGGTCGTCTTCTGCGAGCGCTGCTTCAACATCAGCGACCAGTCGCTGTGCCCGATCTGCCGTGATCCGGGCCGTGACACGACGCGGCTGTGCGTGGTCGAGGAGCCGCTCGACGTGCTCGCCCTCGAGCGGACGGGCGAGTTCAAGGGCCTCTATCACGTCCTCAATGGCGCCATCTCGCCGATCGACGGGATCGGCCCTGACCGGCTGCGCATCCGCGAGCTGCTCGAGCGGGCCGACGCGGCAGCACGGGACGGCGAGCCGTTCGCCGAGGTGATCATGGCCACCAACCCCACGCTCGAGGGCGAGGCGACCGCCATGTACCTGGCCGAGCGCCTCGAGTCGGTCGTCGGGGTCGTCAGCCGGATCGCCCGCGGGCTGCCTGTCGGCGGCGATCTCGAGTACGCCGATGAGGTCACCCTGATCCGCGCCCTCCAGGGTCGTCGGGCCGTCTGACCGCAGCCGTGAGTAATCTGGTCAACGAGATCCTGCTGCGCCTGGCCAAGCCCGGCATCGCGCTGGTCCTCGGCATCGTCCTGTACCTGATCGCGACCGGCCCGGCCGGCGCGACCGGTTCGGTCGAGCTCGCGCTGCTGTGCTGGCTGAGCGGTGCCGCCTTCGTCCTGCTGGTGGAGAGCGGCCTCTTCTGAGACTCGGTCACGACGTGCCGGGCCTGCCCAGGTGTCCCGTTTGACACTGGCCGCCGCAGGCCCCATCATTCGACGTCTGCGCCGCGGGCCGTCGCGCCCCGGCCGCTGCACCTTAACAACTGAAGAGTGACAGGAAATCCGTGATAAGGATGTGCGAGTGGTCAAACCCTCGGACAAAAGTCGCGGCCGCAAGGTCGCGCATCTTTTTGGAGAGTTTGATCCTGGCTCAGGATAAACGCTGGCGGCGTGCATGAGACATGCAAGTCGAACGGACGATCGAGGCTTGCCTTGATCGTTAGTGGCGGACGGCTGAGTAACGCGTAGGTGACCTGCCCCGAAGTGGGGAATAACTGCCCGAAAGGGTGGCTAATACCGCATGTGGTGGTGTGTTCATTCACACCAGTAAAGCCGCAAGGCGCTTCGGGAGGGGCCTGCGTCCGATTAGCTCGTTGGTGGGGTAACGGCTCACCAAGGCGACGATCGGTAGGTGGTCTGAGAGGACGATCACCCAGACTGGGACTGAGACACGGCCCAG
>DASYSM010000142.1:0-13188 GCA_036003325.1 Candidatus Limnocylindrales bacterium | reverse complement strand
GGCGTCGTGGGCATAGACGTTGAACCCGTCGCCGCGCAGGAAGCCGACGAGCGTCACGCCCAGGCGCTCGGCCGTCTCGATCGCCAGGTCCGACGGCGCCGACACGGCGCACACGATGGGGATCCCGGCGGCCGCCGCCTTCTGGACGATCTCGAAGCTGACCCGGCCCGACACCATCAGGATCCGCTCGTGGAGCGGCATCGCGCCGGCGAGGACCTGGGACCCGACCACCTTGTCGAGCGCGTTGTGGCGGCCGACGTCCTCGCGCAGGACGATGAGCTCGCCTTTGGGGCTGAACAGCCCGGCCGCATGCAGGCCACCGGTCTCGTCGAACGCCCGCTGCGCGGCGCGGAGCAGGTCCGGCAGGGCGAGGATGACCGAACGCGCGACGATCGGGCCGGCCGGCAGCGGGGCCACGCGGAGCGCGACCTCGTCGATCGATGCCTTGCCACAGATGCCGCACGACGCGGTCGCGACGAAATGGCGTTCGGCGACCTTGGTGTCGTCGAACGGGCGTGACAGACGCACGACGATGGTGTCGTCCGGCTGGCTGAGCGATCGCGGATCTCCCCCCGCGGTGCCGAGCACTTCCTGGCCCTCGAGCAAGCCTTCCGTCCACAGGAACCCGACCGCGAGCTCCGCCTCGTTGCCGGGTGTCCGCATGGTGACGGCGACCGCGACCGGGTCCTGCCGTGGCCCGGCGGCCCGGATCTCGAGCGGCGCCTCCCCGACCACACGGTCGTCGCGGACCTCGAGGGATTCGCCGCGGACGGCCACGATGCGGCGGCTCGTCACGTGCCGGACGAGCGGGAGCGGCTCGCCCGTCAGCTCGGGCATGACGTCCTCCCCAGGACGGAGCCGAAGGTGGTCAGCGCGGCTTGCGCGGTGGTGGCCGCATCGGCCGCCCGGCCGAGCGCCGGCAGGCCACCCAACCCGCCACCGGTCGCGCTCCAGTCGACGAACCGCTCGCCGGCCGCACCATATGCCTCCAGCATCGCCATCGCGGACGCGTGCGCGTCGGCATAACAGTCGGCCGGTGGATGCCCGAGCAGCCAGTCGCGCTCGACATCGACGAAATCGAGGATCGCCACCGCGGCCTCCCGGACGCCGTCGAGATCGGCGGCGTTCGAGGCGTTCGTCAGGTCGCGATCGAGACCGTCGACAGTCGACTGGTCATCCCTGACACGGGCCAGGAAATCGGCGTAGGCGCGGGCGGCGGCGGCGCCATTGGGCGGCGGGACGTTGAGCGGCCGGCTGCCCTTGGGTCGCGCGGTCACGTCGGGCGCTGAGGCTGGCGCTGCGGTCGATGGATCGTCCGATGACCCGCTCGCGGTGCCGCCGGTGCTCGTCGCGAACGGCCGATCCGCGCTCGCGGCCGCACCGGCGCCGGTCGCCGCGCACCCGGCCAGGATCGCCGCGAGCATCACCAGCGCGGCCGACAGGAGAGCGAGTCTCGCGAACGGCCGACGAGAGCGCGACATGGGCCCATCATAGGCGGCGATGTCCGAAGAACCCGTTCTGACCGGCACCCAGCGAGCCGTCATCGATTCGGCGCGACGGGCCGTCCTCGCGACCATCGGACGTGCCGGTCGGCCCCGCCTCGTCCCGATCTGCTTCAGTCTGGACCCGGACCGGCCGGTCCTCTACACCCCCGTCGATGAGAAGCCGAAGCTCTCGGACGACCCGCTGGCGCTCGCCCGCGTCCGCGATATCGGGGCCGACCCGCGCGTCACGGTCCTGGTCGACCGCTGGGACGAGGACTGGACGCGGCTCGGCTGGTTGCGTGGCGAGGGGACGGCCGAGATCGTGCTCCCCGGATCGCCTGGACCGGACGGGCCCGCGCATACGGCCGCCGTCGCGGCACTCCGGGGCCGCTACCCGCAATACGAGACGCACCACCTCGAGGAACGGCCGCTCATCCGGATCGTCCTCGAGCACATCACCGAGTGGGGCACGCTGGCCTGAGGCGTCGAGCGGTCAGGCGTGCTCGTGCGGATGGAAGTGGATGGCAGTCGCGCCGGCCGTGCCGGTCGCGCTGGCGGCCCGTGGCTTCCAGCGGTCGGGCCCGACCTCGACCTCGACGCCGAGCGTCTCCATCAGGCGGGTCGAGGCCGCGGCGATCTCGGCGATCGCACCCTCGAACGCCTCGGCGTTGCGCGCCGAGGGCTTGCTGTAGCCGCTGATCTTGCGGACGTACTGGCGGGCGGCCGCCTCCAGTTCGCCCGTCGTCGCGGCCTCATCGGCGCGACGCAGGGTCTTGATGCTTCGGCACATGCCCGTACGGTACGCCACCCCGCTATCCTCGGCCCGTGACCGAGGCGGCGGCGATCGTGGAAGCGCTCGGGATGCTGCTGCACCCCGAAGGCGGCTGGTACGCCGAGACGTGGCGCGCCGATCCGCCACCCGGCGGCGGGCGGCCATCGGGCAGCGCGATCCTGTTCCTGCTCGCGGCCGGTCATCGGTCGCACTGGCATCGGCTCGATGCCGACGAGGTGTGGCAATGGTCGGGCGGCGACCCGGTCGAGCTGTTCATCTGGACGGAGGGCGATCCGGCGGTGACCGTCCATCGGCTCGGTGCCATCGAGGGCGGGCGAACGGATGTGCAGGCGGTCGTCCCCGCCGGGGCCTGGCAGACGGCGTCCACGCTCGGTGCCTGGACGCTCGTCGGCTGCATCGTCACGCCCGCGTTCGAGTTCGACGGGTTCGAGCTCGCGCCGCCGGATTGGGCTCCGCCGGTCGGCTGAAGCCGGCGCTCGGCGACGACACCACGCAGGAAGGCCATCGCGCGATGGTTCCAGGCAAGCGGAACCATCGCGGCGCATCGGGCCGCATCGCCCGCATCGGAGATCGTCCGAGCCCGGGATCGGCACGAGACCATCGAAACTAGTTCCGCTTGGGTGAAACCAACTCGAAAACGTCGCGCAGGGATGTCCTCGCCCGTGAGTCCAGCGACGTCTGCGCTGATGCGGGACGACCCGCGATGGCCAGTCCGCCACACCGCGCGCCCGCGACGGACCACGTCAGCCGCCCTCGCGCATCCCCCAGGGCGAGCCGTAGTCGGTCAACAGGTCGAGGAACGGCACCGCGTCGAACGCCTCGGGCCCCAGCACGCCGACGCCCGACCAGACGCCGCTCGCGAGCAGCTCGAGCGCCACGACCGGGTTGATCGCGGTCTGCCAGACGACCGCCTGCGACCCGTCCTGGGCCATCGTGACCTCGTTGTCGACCACGTGGTAGAGGTAGACCCGCCGGGGCGTGCCGTCCATCCCCGTGCCGGTGACCAGCGTCCCGGCGCAGGTCTTGCCGCGCATCCGGTCGCCCAGCGCGGCGGGATCGGGCAGCACGGCCGCGACGACGTCCCGCGGCGACACCTCGGTCCCACCCACGCGGACCTTGTCCGTGCGGTCCAGCCCGAGCATGTGGAGCACCTTGAGGACGTTGATGAACTCGTCGCCGAGGCCGTACTTGAACGTGACCCGCCGAGCCTTGACCCAGCGCGGCACGAGCAGGACCTCCTCGTGCTCGACGTTGACGCACTCGACCGGGCCGATGCCCTCGGGGAAGTCGAACACCTCGGGCTCGCTGAACGGCGGCGTCGTGTACCAGCCGCGGTCCGTCTCCCAGATGACCGGCGGGTTGAGGCACTCCTCGATGGTCGTCCAGATCGAGAACGAGGGCGCGAAGTCGTAGCCGTCGACGACGAGGTTCGCGCCGTCGCGGACGCCGATCTCGTCGATCTCGGAGAACAGGTGGTCCTGGGCGTAGCGGGCGAAGACATCCGACAGGCCGGGCTCGACCCCGATGCCGACCAGCGCCAGCCGCCCGGCCGCCGACCAGGCGTCGGCCCTCGCGAACTGCTCGTCGCCGAGCTTGATGCCGGTCCGCTCGTAGGGCGCGTCCCGGTCCGGGTGTGACAGCGACATCGCCATGTCGAGGTAGTCGGCGCCGGCCGCGAAGGCGCCCTCGAAGATCGGCAGCACGAAGCGCGGGTCGACCGCGTTGAGGACGTGGGTGATGCGGTGCTCGCGACAGAGCGCGGCGACGGCGTCCGGACGGGACGCGTCGACCTGGGCGGCGGCGAGGCGCCGGTCGTCCGGGAAGCGTGCGATCGCCCGTTCCGCGCGGGAGCGATCGTAGTCGGCCACGACCATCTGCTCGAAGAAGTCGCGGCGGACCGCGATCGGGACGACGGCGCTGCCGACGCCGCCCGCGCCGATGACCAGGATCCGCATCCGATGTCCTCCCGGGGTGACGTCCTGTCGCGAGGCACCAGTCTCGCCGAGGCGGATGGCCGGTGTCGCGGCGTTGCGCGGAGCGGGGCGCGGTGCCTCGGGTCGAGCCGAGGAGCCCACCGGACGAGGCCACCCTGTTCGCGGTCCGGCAGGAACCGTGTCAGCATCGACGGCGATGCCGACGCGCACGTTCGAAAGCCACGGCCCGCTCGACCTCGGGCGGACGCTCGGCCCACTGTCGCGCGGCCCGCGCGATCCGACCATCCGCCTGTCCGGAGCCCGTGCCTGGCGCGCGTCCCGGACGGCGGTCGGGCCCGCGACGGTCGCGATCACGGTGCGGCCGGGGACGGTCCACGCGGAAGCGTGGGGACCGGGCGCCGAAGACGCGCTCGATGCCGTCCCGGACCTCCTGGGCATCGGCGCGGACCCGGCACCGATCCCGTCCGGACACCCGCTGGTCGGCGAGCTGGGCCGGCGCTACCCGGGCGTCCGCATCCCTCGGACCGGCGCGGTCCTCGACGCCCTGGTGCCGGCCATCCTCGAGCAGAAGGTGATCGGCATGGAAGCCCGGCGCGCCTGGCTCGGTCTGGTTCGTGCGTACGGGGAGCCGGCGCCCGGGCCGCCCGAGTGGCGGCTCCGCCTCCCGCCGCCGCCGGCCACCCTCGCCGGGCTGCCCTACTACACGTATCACCCGTTCGGGATCGAGCAGCGCCGGGCGGACCTCATCCGTCGGGTCGCGGCCCGGGCGGCCTGGTTCGAGGCGATCGTGGACCTCCCGCTGACCGACGCCTACGCGCGCCTGACGGCCGTGGCCGGGATCGGCCCGTGGACCGCGGCCGAGGTCGGCGTCCGGGCGCTGGGCGATCCGGATGCGGTGAGCGTCGGCGATTTCCACCTGCCGAACCTCGTCGCCTATGCGCTCGCCCGCGAGCCGCGCGGCACGGACGCGCGGATGCTCGAGCTTCTCGAGCCATACCGGGGTCAGCGGGCGCGGGTCGTCCGCCTGCTCGAGCTGAGCGGGATCCGGGCGCCGCGCTACGGTCCGCGGCTGTCGATCCAGCCGATCGACGACCTCTAGGCGCGCACGCGCGGCGAGGCCCGGAAGAGCTCGACCGCCTCGGCGAAGGTCGCGACCGTCTCGGGCGTGCAGGGTGTGAGGACCGCGATCGCATGGTCCGCTCCGGCGTCGGCGTGTGCCAGCAGGCCCGCGGCGACCACGTCGGGCGTCCCGCTCAGGAACGGGCTGTGATCATCGGGATCGGGCGGCTGGGCACCCTCGGCGTCCGGGTAGCGGACCTCGATCCCGACCGTGATCGTCAGCGTCGCGGGATCACGCCCGACGCGCTCGCAGGCGGCGGCGAGATCCGCCCGGCGACCGGCCAGCCGCTCGTCCGGCAGCCCGAACCAGGCAGCGTTCCAGGCATCGGCATGGCGGGCCGCGAGGTCCATCATCCGTGGACCTTTCGAGGCGACCAGGATGGGCAGGTCGGGACGGGCCGGCGGGAGCAGGACCATGTCGCGGGCGGTCACGAAGGTGCCCTCGAGATCGGCCCTGCCCGTCCGGATCAGGTCGGTGATGACGGTCAGTGCCTCCTCGAAGCGCGACACCTTGTGATCGGTCGGGTAGCCGAACGCCTCGAACTCCGGGTCGTGCCAGCCCGATCCGATGCCGAGGATCAGGCGGCCGCCGCTGACGTGGTCGAGCGTGGCGGCCATCTTGGCCAGGAGCGCGGCATT
This sequence comes from Candidatus Limnocylindrales bacterium, assembly GCA_036003325.1. Lineage (GTDB taxonomy): Bacteria > Chloroflexota > Limnocylindria > Limnocylindrales > CSP1-4 > SPCO01. The sequence continues at coordinate 7,219 of DASYSM010000142.1, read as the reverse complement.
GCGGAACCCGGTGCACATCACGATCGTGCCCAGCTCGACCCGCCGTGTCGCCTCGGCCACTGCCGACAGGACCGTCCAGCACTCGTGGATGCCCGTCGTCTCGCCGGCGAACCGGAACAACAGGTGGTCGAACACCCAGACCGAGTCGAGGCCCGTGCGCTCGGCCGCGAGCGCGACGTCGCGGATGGCCTCGTACGACATGATCCCGTTCGGGCCGCCGTCGGTCTCGGCGATGGGCAGGACGATCCCGATCCGCATCGTCCAAGCGTAGACGAGGGCGTACCCTTCGACCCGGAGGTGGTGCATGCCCGGGTTCGACAAGTCGCCGGCGGCGCTGGTGGAGCGGTTCGACACGGTCGCCGGCTGGTTCCCCGATGTCGAGCGGCGCCTCACGTTCGGGTATCCGTGCCTGTATGTCGGGGGCAACATGGTCAGCGGCCTGCACCAGTCGAGCTGGCAGGTCCGCCTGGGCGACGCCGACCTCTCGAAAGCCCTGGCGCTCCCGGGCGCCCACCCGTTCGAGCCGATGCCGGGCCGGCCGATGACCGGCTTCGTCGTCCTGCCGGCCGCCGTCGTCGATGACGACGACGCCATCCGCGACTGGGTCGGGCGGGCCATCGCCTACGGGGCCAGCCGGCCTGCCAAGACATCGAAGACAAAGGCAAAGACGCCGAAGTCGATCTCGACCTCGGCGTCCTAGAGAGGCCCGCCTCGACGCCCGGCGCGCGAGGCGGTCGGGCCCGGACGACCCAGCTTCCGGATCAGCCGAGCCGCGCCGGCTGGATGTTCTGGTTCATCCGGAACAGGTTCCGGGGATCGTAGCGGCGCTTGATGTCGGCCAGCCGTTCGTAGCTGCCCGCCGGGTACGCCGCGCGGATCCGCTCCTCGCCTTCGGCCTCGAGGAAGTTCGCGTAGACGCCCGCATCGTGGGCCGCGAGCGCCTCGTACAGGCCGTCGGTCCAGGCTCGCTGCTGCGGTCCCGTGGCCGGATCCTCGTAGGGCGTGATGATGGTGACCATGACCGGCGCGTCACGGTGCGCAAACGCCGTGGCGTCGGCCGGGACGCGCGCCATCGCGCCACCCAGGACCCGGAGCTGGACCATCGCGAACGGCGAGCTTGGTGCGGTCGTGGCATCGAGGATGGCATCGATCGCGTCGTCGTCGAGGGCATCGAGGAAGCGCGACCGATGGACCGCGTAGGCACGCCTCTCCCCCTCGGCGGTGAACTGATAGATGCCGGGGTACGGCATCGGCATCGCCATGTCGATGAGCGGGGTGGCGACCTCGCGGAACGGCTGGATGGCGGCCTGACCCGAGGCCGGATCGCCGGTCCACACGAACATCACGACCAGCGACCGCGTGCCGACCAGCTCGGCGGGGACGAACGGAGCGGGCGGGATCCGCATCACGAACGAGATCGTCGTGAGCTCCTCGGGTGCGCTCGCGGCGATCGGCACGAGACTGCGCAGGACGTCGCGCGTGGCCGGCATGAACAGCGCGCCGCCGAGGACCTCGCCGACCGGATAGAGCCGGAACTGGAAACGGGTCACGACGCCGAAGTTGCCGCCGCCGCCACGGACCGCCCAGAACAGGTCGGGATGCGACTCGGCGTTCGCGGTCACGAGCCGTCCATCCGCGGTGACGATCTCGACCGCCTCGAGCGCGTCGACCGCGAGCCCGTACTTGCGGACCAGCCAGCCGATGCCGCCGCCGAGGGTCAGCCCGGCGATGCCCACCGAGCCGGTGTCGCCGAACGGCGTCGCCAGGCCGTGGGCCGCGGCCGCGACCGAGTATTCGCTGGCGGTGAGGCCCGGCTGGGCCCACGCCAGCCGGCGGTCCGGATCGATGTGGAGGCCCTTCATCGCCCCGAGATCGAGCACGATGCCGCCGTCGTTGGTGCCGTAGCCGGCAAGGCTGTGGCCGCCCCCGCGGACCGACAGGGACAGGCCGGTCTCGCGGGCGAGGAGGACCGTTCGCGAGACGTCGGAGGTGTCGGCCGCGCGCACGATGAGCGCGGGGTGGCCATCGGCATTGGCGCTGTGGACCTGCCGAGCGACGTCGTACTCGGGGCTGCCGGGCACGACGACCGTGCCGGCAAGGCTTGCCTCGAAGGCGTCGAGATCGAGGTCGACATCGTCGCCGAGATCGGTGACGTCGGCGAAGGGGTGGCGGAAGGCTTCCATCGGTCGGCTCCTTGGTTGGATCGCGTTGGGGGGGGGTCGAGGGGTGCCCCGATGGTCGCCGCCGACCGGGGTGCGGACAGCGGACGCCCGTCCGGTCGGCGGCATGGACATCCGTCCACGCACGACGCGGGCGAGCGTCAGCCCAGCCCGGCTGGGCGGTCTCCGCCGCCGGCATGGCCGGGACCGGCAGGGCTAGGGTGTCGGCGCCGGTCGTGTCTCGCGCATCCGGACCGCCACGATCAGCCCCGACGCGGCCGTGAGGAGGGCCACGACCAGGATCGCCAGCCGCGGGTCGAACCGATCGGCGAGCACGCCGACCAGGATCGCGCCGACGGCGAAGCCGAGGTCGCGCCAGAACCGGTAGACACCGACGATCGCGCCGCGGCGGGTCGGCTCGGCCACGTCGGCGACCACCGCGAGCAACGTCGGATAGACGAGCGCGGTCCCGATCCCGAGCACGACCGCCGCGACGAGCCACGCACCGAACCCGCTCACCGTGGCGATCGCCCCGATGGCGACGGCCTGGGTCAGCATCCCGACCACGATGAGCCGCTTCCGCCCGATCCGGTCGCTGAGCGCCCCGGTCCCGACCTGGACGAGGCCCCAGGTCGCCGGATAGGCCGCCGCCAGGAGGCCGATCTGGTCCAGACCGAGGCCCGCCGAGGCCCACACGAGCGGCAGCAACCCCCAGGCCATGGCGTCGTTGAGGTTGTTGACGAGACCGGCCTGGCTGGCGGCCGACAGCGACCGGTCGGTGAGCGACGTGTGCAGGGCCAGGCGCAGCCAGCGCGGGTCGTCCGTCCCTGGGCGGCTGCTCGCGCTCGCTGCCTCGGCCAGGGCGTGGCCACGCGTCTCGCGCACGAACAGCACCGACGCCCCGAGACCCAGCCCGGCGATCGCGATGCCCAGGAAGAACGGCGCGGGCCGGAGCCCCGCGGCCTCTGCGATGAGCCCGGTCAGGAACGCGGTGATCGCCAGGGCGACGTAGCCCGCCGCCTCGTTCAGCCCGAGCGCGAGACCCCGCCGCACCGGTCCCACCAGGTCGATCTTCATCAGCACGGTCGTCGACCAGGTCAGTCCCTGGTTGACCCCGAGCAGGATGTTGGCGGCCACCACCCACCCCCAGTCCGGGGCGAGGATCAGCACGAACGGGACCGGCAGCCCGACCAGCCAGCCGGCGACCAGCACGGGCTTGCGACCGACCCGGTCCGCGAGGGCACCGGCGACGAGGTTGGTGACGGCCTTGGTCAGCCCGAACGCGACCAGGAAGGCGAGCGCCGCCGATGCGGTCGACAGTCCGAAGACCTCGACTCCCAGGAGCGGGACGATCGCCCGCTCCTGCCCGACCATCCCGCCGACGAGGGCGCTGACCCCGACCAGCAGGGCGAACTGGCCGGCGTTCGCCCGGAGGCCGAGGGTGACCGCCGGGGCCCGGCTCGCCACCCGGGCGCCGCTAGCCCGGCATGCCGGCGCCCGCCGCCGACCCGCCTGCGACCGCCGCGGCCGCCGCCGGCCCGCCCGGGACGTGCCGGTAGAACGGCGTGTGCTCCGGCGCCAGCGGCGTGTTGCCGAGGATCAGGTCGGCGGCCTTCTCGGCGATCATCATCACCGGCGCGTAGATGTTGCCGTTGGTGACATACGGCATGGCCGACGCGTCGACGACCCGCAGCCCGTCGAGCCCGTGGACGCGCATCGTCAGCGGGTCGAGCACGGACTGGTCGTCGACGCCCATCCGCGCCGTGCACGACGGATGGAGCGCGGTCTCGGCGTCGCGGGCGACCCAGTCGCGGATCTCGTCGTCGGTCGTGACCGTCGAGCCCGGCGAGGTCTCGCCGCCGTTGTACGGATCCATCGCGGGCTGGTTGAGGATGTGCCGCGCGACGCGGATGGCCTCGACCCATTCGCGCCGGTCCTGGTCGGTCGAGAGGTAGTTGAAGCGCAGCGCAGGGTGCTCGCGGGGGTCGGTCGAGGTGATCGAGACCGAGCCGCGCGCGTCGGAATACATCGGGCCGACGTGGACCTGGTAGCCATGCCCGGGAGCCCCCGCGCTCCCGTCGTACCGGATCGCCAGCGGCAGGAAGTGGAACATCAGGTTCGGGTAGAGCACGTCGTCGTTGGAGCGGGCGAACCCGCCGCCCTCGAAGTGGTTGGTCGCACCCGGGCCGCGCCGCAGGAACAGCCACTCCGCGCCGATGAACGGCCGGCGCCACAACTGGGTGGCGGTCGGTTGCATCGAGACCGGCTGGAGCGACTTGTACTGGATGTAGACCTCGAGGTGGTCCTGGAGGTGCGCCCCGACGCCCGGCAGGTCGGCGACGACCGGGATCCCGAGCCTGGCGAGGTCGGCCGCCGCCCCGACGCCCGACAGCTGGAGGAGCTGCGGCGAGTTGATCGCGCCGCCCGCGAGGATGATCTCGCCGCCCGCGATCCGCTCGGTGCCTCCGCCCTGGCGCTCGATGTCGACGGCGACGGCGCGACGCCCGTCGAACACCACGCCGGTGACGAACGTCCGCGTCCGGACGGTCAGGTTCTTTCGCCCGCGGACCGGTTTGAGGTACGCCTGGGCGGCCGATAGGCGACGTCCGTCGTGGATGTTCCGGTCGAACGGCGCGAAGCCTTCCTGGCGATAGCCGTTGACGTCCTCGGTCAGCGCATATCCGGCCTCCTGGCAGGCCGCGAAGAAGGCCGTGAACAGCGGGTTCGTCGCCGGCCCACGCTCGAGGACGAGCGGCCCGGAATGCCCGCGCCACGGGTCGTCGGGCGCCGCCGCCAGGCAGGTCTCCATCTTCTTGAAGTACGGCAGGCAGTGGGCGTAGTCCCAGGTGTCCATCCCCGGATCGGCCGCCCAGCGCTCGTAGTCGAGCGGGTTGCCGCGCTGGAAGATCTGGCCGTTGATGCTCGACGAGCCGCCGAGGACCTTGCCGCGAGCGTGGTAGATGCGGCGACCGTTCATGAACGGCTCGGGTTCCGACTCGTACATCCAGTCGTAGTACCGGCTGCCGATCGGGAAGGTGAGCGCCGCCGGCATGTGGATGAAGACGTCGAACCGGTAGTCGGGTCGGCCTGCCTCGAGCACGAGGACCCGGGTGGACGGATCCGCCGAGAGCCGGTTGGCCAGCGCACATCCCGCGGAGCCGCCACCGACGATGATGAAGTCGTAGCGGGGGGCGGTCATGGGCCCCGATGCTAGCAGCCCCGGAACGACCGGCGGCGGCGGGTCGGACCGACCCGCCGCCGCCTCGCCGCCAGTCCGGACCTGCCCGTGGCCCGGCTCCTCCCGGCGGCTGCGGGGACTTCGCGGGCACAGATGGCTGCGCCGGTCGATACGCCCCGGGCCGACCCGCGGTTTCCGGCATCGCGGACGCCCGCGGTCGGCCATGATTGGCCGATCAGAGGAGGCTCCGAGCCAGTGAGCGATCTCGACTACGGGCGCTTCGAGGCGCTCACCTTCGACTGCTACGGCACGCTGATCGACTGGGAGACGGGCATCGTCGCCGCTCTCCGCCGGGTGCTCGGTGACGCGGGCACGGGATCGGACGACGATGAGCTGCTCGGGGCGTTCGCGGCCAGCGAGGCCCCCGCCGAAGCCGGGCCATATCGCCGCTATCGCGACATCCTCGCGCTCGCCGCGCACGAGGTCTCGGCCCGCTTCGGCGTCGAGCCGGACGTCGCTGCGGTGACGACCTTCGCCGATTCGGTCGGCGACTGGCCCGCCTTCCCGGATTCGGCGGCGGCCCTGGCCCGCCTGCACCAGCGCTTCCGGCTCGGCGTCATCACCAACTGCGACGACGACCTGTTCGCCCGCTCCGCCACGCGGCTGGGCACCACCTTCGACTGGGTGGTCACCGCACAGCAGGCCGGCCGCTACAAGCCCGACGAGCGACCGTTCGAGATCGCGTTCGAACGGATCGGCCTGCCACGCGAGCGCATCCTCCACGTCGCCCAGAGCCTGTTCCACGACCACGTGACGGCCAGGCGGCTCGGCCTCAGCACGGTCTGGATCGACCGCCGCGCCGGCCGACCGGGTGGCGCCACGCCTCGCGCGTCGGCCGCCCCGGACGCGCGGTTCGTGGACATGGCGTCATTCGCCGAGGCAGCCACCCGCCCGGACGGCTGAGGGAGCTCACCCCGCGCGACGTCCCGCGGCGGGCTCCGGCCCAGACCTAGCCCGTCGCGTTCGCGGCCGCCACGTAGTGCGGCAGCAGGCCCGACCAGCCACCGTGGTCGCGGTCGCGGGTCGACTCGCCGTCGGCTCCGAACGCCTCCCAGCCACGGTGCTCGATCTCGACCAGCGTCGCGTCGCCGCCGCGCCCGACGAACCGGATCTCGACCTCGGTCGCGTCGGCGCGGTCGCGCCGCAGGTGCCAGAGATAGGCGAACCGGCCGGGCGGCTCCCAGACCGTCACCTCGCCCCAGTCGTGCTCGACGCCGGCCGCCGTCCGTTCGTAGATGCGACCGCCCCGCCGCGGCTCGAGGACGACGGCGAGCCCGGGCTCACCCGACACCGTGTGGTCGGCCGGCCACCACGTGGCGATGCGCCCGGTCCAGACCTCGAACGCGTGGTCGGGCGGGCAGGCCACCTCGAAGGCGAGCCGGATGGGCTCGATCATGTCCGCGGCGTCGTGTTCTCGGCGACCAGACGGAAGCGATCCGCCGCATCGCCCCAGACACGCTCGAGATAGGCGCGCACGGCCTCGACGCCCTCGTCGTGGAGCCGGTAGATCCGGCGCGTCCCACGGGGCTCCTCGACGACCAGCCCTGCCTCCTTGAGCAGCCGAAGGTGGCGCGACACGGCCGGCCGGCTGATCGGCAGGGCGTCGGCCAGCTCGCGGACGGACCGATCGCCCGCCCCGAGCAGCTCCACGATCGCGCGCCGGTTCGGATCGCCGAGGGCATCGAACGGGTCGCCTTCGGGCATCAGCCCCTCGCGCGGCACGAGCTACAGCGCCCGCATCTTGTTGTTCTTGGCGTCGTGGGTGACCTCGGCCAGCCCGAGCGCCTCCATCAGCGGCGGCAGGTAGACGCCGAATCTGCCG
>DASYSM010000141.1:0-2371 GCA_036003325.1 Candidatus Limnocylindrales bacterium | reverse complement strand
CGCCGAGGGCCGCCCGCGCGACCTGACCACGGTCCGGGTGGTCGGCATCGGCGACTTCGCCGACCGTGGCTTCTCGCAGCTGGGCCTCCCGGGCCTGATGCGCCGGACGATCGGCAGCAACATCGGCAACGAGCCGCGGCTGGGCGCGCTGGTCGAGGCCGACCAGATCGAGGCCTACTCGTTCCCGCAGGGCGTGCTCTCGCAGCTCACCCGCGAGATCGCGGCCGGTCGGCCGGGGCTGGTCACCCAGGTGGGCCTCGGGACCTACGTGGATCCGCGCCAGACCGGTGGCAAGCAGAATGCCCGCACGACCGAGGATCTCGTCGAGGTCGTCACCCTCCGTGGCCGCGAGTGGCTGCTCTACCACGCGTTCCCGATCGATGTGGTCGTCATCCGCGGCACGACCGCCGACGAGGACGGCAACCTGACGATGGAAGGCGAGGCCGTCCAGGGCGAGATGCTGGCGATGGCGATGGCCGCCCGGAACAGCGGCGGGATCGTCATCGCCCAGGTCCGCCAGCTCGCTTCGCGTGGCAGCCTCGGCCCACGCGAGGTCAAGGTCCCGGCCGCCCTCATCGACCACGTCTACGTCGACCCGGACCAGTGGCAGACGTACATCACCCGGGACTCGCCCTACTACGCCGGTGCCCGCCGCCGTCCGGTCCGGCCGGAGCCGCCGCTCCCCCTCGACGTGCGCAAGATCATCGCCCGTCGCTCCCTGCTCGAGTTCCCGCCCGGTGCCATCTGCAACCTCGGCTTCGGCATCAGCCAGCTCATCGGCCGGGTGGCGTGGGAGGAGGGCATCACCGACCGGCTGGTGCTGACCGTCGAGCAAGGGATCTTCGGCGGGGCGCCGGTGGCGGGCAACGAAGGCGGTGCCGGGTTCAACTACCAGGCGATGATCGACCAGCCCTACATGTTCGACTTCTACGACGGCGGCGGGCTCGACATCGCGAGCCTGTCGTTCGCCGAGGTGGACGCCGAGGGCAACGTCAATGTCCACGCCTTCGAAGGCCGGGTACGCGGTCCGGGTGGCTTCCCGAACATCAGCGCCCGGACCCCGAAGATCAACTTCGTCGGGACGATGACTGCGCAGGGGCTCGAACTCGAGATCGACGGCGGGGTCCGCGTCGTCCGCGAAGGCGCACTCCACAAGTTCGTGCCGCGGGTCCGCGAGATCTCGTTCAACGGCCGGCTCGCGCGCCAGCGCGGGCAGCAGGTCCGCTACGTCACCGACCGCGCGGTCTTCGCCCTCGAGGACGACGGGCTGGTGCTCATCGAGGTCGCCCCCGGCATCGACCTCGAGCGCGACGTCCTCGGGCAGATGGATTTCCGGCCGCGAGTGGCCGACCGGCTGCTGACGATGGATGCGCGTCTGTACGCGACCGGGGCGATGGGCCTGGCGACAGACTTCGGAGACGCCTCGTGAGCGAGCTCGTCGCGCTCGAGCTGGGGCGGATCGCCCACCTCGAGCTGGCCAACCCACCGCTCAACCTGTTCACCGAGGCGCTCGTCCTCCAGCTCCGCGACGCGCTGCGGGCGATCGAGGCGGCCGAGGACGTTCGGGCGGTCGTCGTCAGCGGACGTGGCGAGCGTGCGTTCTCCGCCGGGTCGCACATCGGCGAGTTCGAGGACCAGGCCGGCGAGGCGGGCCGCGAGCGTCACCAGCTCGACCAGGATGTCTGGCGCCAGCTGGCCGAGCTCCCGATGCCGACGATCGCGGCGATCGAGGGCCACTGCCTCGGCGGCGGGCTCGAGCTGGCGCTGTGCTGCGACATCCGGGTGGCATCCGAGACGGCGCGCCTGGGTCTGCCCGAGGTCCGTCTCGCCGTCATCCCGGGTGCCGGCGGGACGCAGCGGCTGCCGCGGGTCGTCGGAGCGACGCGGGCCAAGGAGCTGATCCTGACCGGACGCGTCCTGAGCGCGACCGAGGCCGGGGCGATCGGCCTGGTCAACCGGGTGGTGCCGGCCGGCGAGGCCGTCACCGCCGCCGACGCGATCGGCGCCGAGATCGCCGCCCGTGGCCCGGTCGCCGTGCGCGAGGCGAAGCGGCTCATCGACACCGCGCTCGATCGCGACATCGGGACGGGTCTCGCGGCCGAGTTCGAGGCGTCGGAGCGCATCTTCGCCACCGAGGACATGGTCGAAGGCGCCCGCGCCTTCTTCGAGAAGCGCGATCCGGACTACACCGGCCGATGAGCCGGCTGACGACAGGGAAGGGAGCACATGTCTGAGGTCGAGCGTTTCGGGGTGTTCCTGCCCTCGTATGTCTGGGAGGGCGACGGGCCCGAACGCGCCCGTGGCATCAAGGCATTCGCGCGTGAGGTCGAGGAGCTCGGCTTCGACTCCCTGTTCGTGACCGACCACCTGC
>DASYSM010000140.1:0-27344 GCA_036003325.1 Candidatus Limnocylindrales bacterium | reverse complement strand
CGCCACGATCAACGCGGCCGTGACCGCGGGCGACCTGCCGCAGGCCACCGCGGACCGGCTGACCGCCCGGATCGAGGCGGCCGCCGCCGACGGCTGCGGGCTTCTGGCGGGGCGGGTCAAGAGGATCGCTGCGGCTGCCGGACGTGCCACCACCGGCGCCGCCGGGGCCGGCCTCGGCGTCATCAGGGACGGGCTTGCCGCAGCCGCCACGGCTCTCGGTGTGACGCCCGCGGAGCTCGGGGCGGATCTCCGGGCCGGCAAGACGCTCCAGACGGTCGCCGCCGACAGGAACGTGTCGTACGACTCGGTCACGGCAGCCGTGATCGGCGCCGTCAAGAAGGACCTGGATGCCGCCGTCGCGGCCGGCACGATCAAGCAGGCCCGGGCCGACCGGGTGCTGGCCCGGCTCCAGCAGAACCTTGCCGATGGCCGGCTTCGACCCGCCGCGCCCATCACGCCCAGCGGATCCGCGATCCCGTCGTCGGGCAGCTGATCCCGGCGACGCTTACTCGAACACCACGACCTGGCGGAGGCCGACGCCGGTCCGCAGCCGGTCGAAGGCGTCCTCGAGGTCGTCGAGCGCGATCCGCCGGTCGATGAGCCGCTCGATCGGCAGCCGTCCGGCGAGGTGGACCGCCGCGTAACGCGGGAAGTCCGCGGCCGGGTCGGCAAAGCCGTAGTTCGAGCCCAGGATCCGGCGGCTGCCGTCCACCAGCGGATAGACGCTGAAGGCGGCTCGTGCCTCGACCGGTGTCATCCCGACGAGGACCGCCGTCCCGCCCAGCGGCAGGCTGTCGATGGCGAGCTCGACCGTGTCGATCCGGCCGATGGCCTCGAACGTGAAGTCCGGTCCGCCGTCGGTCAGCTCATGCAGCGCCTCGAGCGTGGTGGTCGGGTCGTCGCCCGCGACCAGGCCGTCCGTCGCGCCGAGCCGTCGGGCCGCATCCAGCTTCTCGGCCACGCGGTCGATGGCCACGATCCGTGACGCACCTGCGAGGACAGCACCCATCACGCACGACAGACCGACACCGCCGAGACCGATCACGGCCACGCTGGCACCCGCCGGCACGGCCGCCGTCTTGAGGACCGCCCCGACACCGGTCGACACGCAGCAGCCGATGAGGGCCGCCACGGCCGGGTCGACGCCGTCGGGCAGGGCGATGGCCGCGGCCTCGGGCACGACCGTCGCCTCGGCCATGGTCGCGATCCCGCAGTAGGACAGGACGGCCTCGCCGTCGGCGGCGGCCAGGACGGTCGCGCCGTCGGGCATGCGGTGGCGGAACGATGGCGAATCCGGGCAGGCCCACGGCCGGCCGGCCCGGCATGACCGGCAGACGCCGCACGGGACGAGCCACGACAGGGCCACCGGTTGCCCGACCGTCAACGACCGGACACCCGGGCCGACCGCATCGACCACCCCGGCGCCCTCGTGACCCATCGCGATCGGTGTCGGGCGTGGCCACTCGCCGTCACGGACGTGCAGGTCGGAATGGCAGACGCCAGATGCCAGGAGCCGGACCCGGACCTCGCCGGCGCGCGGCTCGGCGAGGTCGAGGCTCTCGATCGTCGACGGCCGACCGCCGGCCCGCAGGACAGCGGCCCGCACGGCGGTCACGGCTCGGTGATGCGGCGACGCTCGCCGTGGCGAGCCGGCGTGTAGGGGACATAGGCCGGCCACCACATCGCGGCAGCGACGACGCCATCGACATCCGGCTCGGCGTCGTCGACCGTGATCCCGGCGACGCCCGCGGTCACGGCTTCGCGCGCGACCGCGACCGCGATCGCCCTGGTCACGGTCCGCAGGTCGGCGACCGGCGGATAGATCGACCCCGTCGCGAGACGTGCGTCGGTCACATGCTCGGCCAGCGTCCGGGCGGCCAGCAGGAACATCCGGTCGGTGACCGTCCGCGCCTCGGCGGCGATGGCACCGAGCCCGAGACCCGGGAACACGAACACGTTGTTGGCCTGGCCGATGGCCCGCGGTCGTCCGTCGACCTCGACGTCCTCGAACGGCGAACCGGTCGCCACCAGCGCCCGACCTTCGGTCCAGCGCAGGATGTCGGCCGGTGCCGCCTCGGCATTCGCCGTCGGGTTGGAGAGCGCCAGCACGATGGGCCGGTCGGCCACGGCACCTGCCGCCCGCATCAGCGGCTCGTCGAACGAGCCGCCCACGCCGGTCGTGCCGGCCACCACGGTCGGCCGGACGCGCTCGATCGTCTCGACCGCCGACGGGAACTCGGTCGTGAAGCCATACTCGGCGAAGTCCGCCGCCGGCAGCGCCTGGTCACGTTTGGTCGTATCGAGGTCCTCGCGCCGGTCGTGGACGAGGCCGCGCGAGTCGACCAGGACGACCGCGCGACGAGCCGCGGCGGCCGACATCCCGCCGTCGACCATGGCCAGCCGGAGCAGGCGGGCGATGCCGATCCCGGCGGCCCCGGCCCCGATGAGCACGACCCGGGTGTCCGGGAGGTCCGAGCCCTGTGCCCGCAACCCGGCCAGCACGCCACCGACGACGACCGCCGCCGTCCCCTGGATGTCGTCGTTGAAGGACGGGACCCGGTCCCGGTACCGGTCGAGGATCCGCAGCGCGTTGAGCTGCTTGAAATCCTCCCATTGGATGACGCAGCCCGGCCAGACCTCCGCGACGCCGGCCACGAACGCCTCGACCAGCTCGTCGTAGGCGGCGCCCCGGAGGCGGGGGGCCCGGTGCCCGAGGTACAGCGGATCGGCCAGCAGCGCCGGGTTGTCGGTGCCGACGTCGAGCGAGACGGGCAGGGTGAGGACCGGGTGGATGCCGCTGGCCGCCGTGTAGAGGGCGAGCTTGCCGATCGGGATGCCCATCCCGCCCGCTCCCAGGTCACCGAGCCCCAGGATCCGCTCGTTGTCGGTCACCACGATCAGCCGGACATCGTCGTATGGCCCCTGGCGCAGCACCTGGGGGATCCGGTCGCGGTCGTCGGGGGTGATCCACACGCCGCGCGTCCGCCGGATGATGTGGCTGAACTCCTGGCACGCGAGCCCGACGGTCGGCGTGTAGACGATCGGCAGGAACTCCTCGAGGTGCTCGGCCAGCAGCCGGTAGAACAGCGTGGCGTTGCGGTCCTGGAGGGCCGCCAGCCCGATGTATGCCTCGAGCGCATCGTCCTTGCGGCGCAGGTGCTCGAGCTCGAGCTCGATCTGCTGCTCGATCGACAGGACGCGGTCGGGCAAGAGGCCGCGCAGCCTGAAGGCATCGCGCTCGGCCTCGTCGAAGGCGAGGTCCTTGGTCAGCAGCCGGCTGCCCAGGAGCGCCGGCCCGGCCAGCGCGATCGCCGAGGGCTGACCGCTCGCGATGGCATCGAAGGGCGCAGGGAGCGGTCGCACGGTGCGAGCATACCGGCGCCCGACCGTGATGGCGCGATCAGCGGCCGGTCACCACCACCGTCCCGACCATGCCGTAGGCCTCGTGCCCGGGGAGATGGCAGATGTACAGGTAGGTACCGGGTGTGTCGAACGTGACCGTCGTCTCACGCGTGGCGCCGGCGGGGATCGTCACCTCGGTCGGACGCGAATCGTGGACGGGCTCGGTGCCGGTCCGGTGGCGCTCGTGGAGCGCGGCGTCGCCGACGATCCACTCGTGGTCGATCGGGTCCTCGTTCGTCAACACGATCCGGACCGGCACGCCGGCCGGCACCGTGAACCGGCCGAGCTCGTAGTGCGAGTAGTGGATCGGGATCTCGACATCGCTCGCGGCCAGGGCGGCGGGGCGGACCCAGGCGGCCGCGATGCCCGCCAGCCCGAGTGCGAGGGCGAGGCTGCCGGCCAGGACGAACCGTCCCGGCCGGCGGGTGGAACGGGAGGTGCGCATCGTCCGGTGACCGCCGGCGGCCGTCAGGCGACCGACATCGGCGGTCGCCGCCGGATGAGGAGCATGATCCCGCCGACCCCGACCACGATGAGCGCCACGCCCGCGATCGAGCGGACGACGTCGAGCGTCCGGTCCGGGACGAGCTGGCTGCCCGGGCGGTCGAGGCCGGCCATGATCCGGGATGGGGCGCCCGCGCCGGAGGCGTCGATGGCGAGATCGAAGCCGAGCTGCGGAACGGTCGCGTCGATGCCGACCTTGGTCAGCCAGGCAGACGTCGGCACCCAGGCCATCCCGCGGTCCGAGCGGAGGTCGTCGAGCAGCGACTGGGTCGCCGGGGCGCTGTGCTCGAGCAGCAGCCCGTCGTCGCCGGTCGGAGCCGGCAGCAGGGCGGGCTTGCGGTCGGTCATCAGGTAGACATCGGCGGTGACCCGCTCGGCCGGCGTCTTGCCGAGGGCCAGGATCCGCAACGGGACCCATGGGTTGTCCGTCGGGATGGTCACGTGGACCGGCGTCCCGTCGCCGATGTCCTGGCCACGCGCCCTGGCCGCGTCCGCGTCGAACACCGCGGCCAGGAAGATCGGTGACCGGGCGGAGTAGAAGTCGAGCACCTCGGGCGCGTCGGGCGGCAGTCGGAAGCCGTGCTGGGTGGCCCACTGGCCGACGGCGCTCGACCCGCCGCGCAGGACGGTGATGTCGAGCGCGTCGATGCGCACCTTCATCAGCTCCTCGGCAGCCGCCGGCAGGGCTGCAGCCGCCGCCCGCACACCGTCGAACTCGGGGACCGGGTCGGTCTCGCGGACGAGGCGCTGGAGCGTCCAGTCGCCACCCTTCTCGACGCTCGACGGGACGCCGGGGAGCGGCGTGAGCGATCCGAACGCTCCGCCTCCGCCGGCGAACTGGAAGGCCGTGATGTAGTGCTCCTCGCCGTCGTGATAGCCGGCCAATGTCGTCGTCTGGAGCAGGTTGACCGCGCCGTTGGGGCCGATCAGCCCGCCACAGGCGAGGGCCGGCGCGGCCGACAGGGCGATGACGAGCGCCGCGGCGCCGAGGGCCAGGGAGCGGCGTGCTCCGGTCCGCATGATCGAACGGTCCATCGTCGATCTCCTCGTGGGCGACCGGTCTGCGTCGCCGGTCCTGTTGCGCCCCAAGACTCCGGACGGCGCCCCGGTGTTCCGTGGTCGCGCCCGCGGCGGGTCCGGGGCGTGTCTAGCCCCATCGCGTCCTGTCCGCCCTTGACCGCGGATGCCACGATCGGCAGATGCAGCAGCGCATCTCGCGCCGGGCCCTCGGCCTGGCCATCGCCCTCGCCGCCGCGACCGCGGCCTCGCTGGTCGGGACCGCTCCGGCCGCCGCGGCCACGCCCGACTTCCCGTCGTACGACTCGGGCTATCACACCTACGCCGAGATGGTCGCCGAGATCAAGGCCGCGCAGGCCGCCCACCCGGACATCGTCGCGGTCCGCTCGATCGGCAAGAGCTACCAGGGTCGCGACATCTGGGTCGCCAAGGTCTCCGACAACGTGGCGACCGACGAGAACGAGCCGGAGGTCATGTTCGACTCGATGCATCACGCGCGGGAGCACCTGTCGCTCGAGCAGGACCTGGCGCTGCTGCGCTGGCTGACCGCCGGCTACGGGACGGACAGCCGGATCACCAACATCGTGAACACCCGCGAGATCTGGATCGTGTTCATGGTCAACCCCGACGGTGCCGAGTACGACCTGACCGGCACGCCCTATCGCGCGTGGCGCAAGAACCGCCAGCCGAATGCCGGCACGACCGCGATCGGCACCGACGTCAACCGGAACTACGGCTACCACTGGGCGTGCTGCGGCGGGTCGTCGTCGACCAAGTCGTCGTCGACCTACCACGGTTCCGCGGCGTTCTCGACCCCGGAGGCGCGGGTCATCCGCGACTTCATGGCCAGCCGCCGCGTCGACGGACGGCAGCAGATCCGGACCGCCATCACGTTCCACACCGCCGGCGAGCAGATCCTGTGGCCCTATGGCTACACCAAGACCGACATCCCGGGCGACATGAACGCCGAGGACCACGCCGCGCTCGTCGCGCTCGGTCGCAAGATGGCGGCGACCAACGGCTACACGGCGATGCAGTCGAGCAGCCTGTATGTCACCGACGGCGACGAGATCGACTGGGCATACGGCCACGAAGGCATCTTCATGTACACCATGGAGCTCTACCCGAGCCACAGCCTGGTCAGCTCGACCGCCCGGTTCTACCCGGCCGACGAGACGATCGGCCCGCAGACCGAGCGGAACAAGGCGGCCATCCTGGCGCTGATCGAGGCGGCCGGCTGTCCGTACGCGCTGATCGGCAAGACGACCCAGGATTGCGGCCCGGTGTACGACACGTTCCAAACCTGGGCGGGCTGGACGGCGAACCCGTTCGGCAGGGACACGGCCAAGGCGGGGGCCTGGGCCCGGTCGAACCCGGCCGCCACCAGCCGGCAGGCCGGCACGACGCCGTCCGGTTCGATCGACCTGGTGACCGGCGCGAAGGCAGGTTCGACGGCCCACTCGTACGACGTGGACGGCGGCGTCACGACGATCCGCTCGCGGCCGATCGCCCTGCCGGCGCCCACCGGCTCGCTCACGTTCCGCTACTACCTCGCGCACAGCTCGAACTCGTCGAGCGCCGATTACTTCCGGGCATACGTCGAGGACGCGACCGGCAAGCGGACGCTGGTCAAGCAGGAGCTCGGGTCGGCGAGGACCGACCTCCCGACGTGGTCGACCGCGAGCGTGTCGATGGCGCCGTGGGCCGGCCAGACCATCCGCATCGTGTTCGCGGCCGCCGACCTCGCGGCGGCGAGCACGGTCGAGGCGGCCGTGGACGACGTCCGGATCACCCGCCCGTAAGCGGCAGCCGGACGACCATCGAGGTCCCCCCACCGGGCGGTTCGCCGGTCGGTGAGGCGGCATGGATCTCGCCGCCGTGGGCGACCACCAGCCCGCGGGCGATGGCGAGCCCCAGCCCCGAGCCGACGGAGTCGTCTCCCTTGGCGAAACGGTCGAACACGTGTGGCAGCAGTGCGGGCTCGATGCCGCTGCCTGTGTCACGGACCTCGAGCCGCAGCCGGCGGCCGTCCTCGAGCGACCCCGCGACTGTGATCCGGCCACCGTCGGGCGTATGGCGGAGGGCGTTGGCGACGAGGTTGGCGAGGACCTCGCGGATGCGGACCGGGTCCACCTCGACGATCGGGAGGTCACCGTCGATGGTGGCCGTCAGCGTGACGCCGGCCGCCGCCGCCGCGGGCTCGAACGAGCGCACGACATCGCCGACGAGGATGTCCGGGTCGGTCGGCTCGACGTGGAGCGCGAGCGTGCCCGCCTCGGACAGGGCCAGCGTGCGCAGGTCATCGATCAGCCGGCCGAGGATCTTCGTCTCGTCGAGGACGACCGCGATGTGGGCCGGATCGGGCGGGTAGACCCCGTCGATGATGGCCTCGAGGTTGCCCTGGACGACGGTGAGCGGCGTCCGGAGCTCGTGGCTGATGTCGGCGAGGAGCGTCCTGCGCTGGGTCTCGTCGGTCTCGAGCCGGGTGATCATCGTGTCGAACCCGCCGGTCAGCTGGTCGACGACCGGGAGCCCGCCGCTCCCGCGCGCCGGCGCACCGACCCGGACCGAGTAGTCACCGGCCTCGACCCGGCGGGTCGCATCGACGAGCCGATCGAGCGTCCTCGCGGTGAGGAAGAGGGTCCGACCCATGCCGATCAGGACGGCGACGATCACGGCCAGCGCGACGAGCCCGGGGAGTGGCCCGAGCTGCGAGATGACGATCGCCATGGCCGCCACGAGCGAGCCGATGACGAACAGGAACAGCAGGCCGAAGACGCAACCGAAACCGCGGTGGCGACGCGCCCACGGCGGGCCATACGCCCCGTTCCGGCCCGCCTCCCGCATCCGTCGGCGGCGCCACTCCTCGCGCGCCGCCCGCCAGTCGCCGCCATCCCAGGCCGGTGATCCGGGGCCGGGCCGGCCGTGGTCCCGCGCCGGTCGACCGGTCTCGTCGTCGGGCGTCATCCGTCGCCGATCCGATCGTCCGCGAACCGATAGCCCACCCCGTACACGGTGAGGATGTAGCGCGGGCTGCGCGGATCCGGCTCGACCTTGCGGCGCAGGTTCTTGATGTGCGAATCGATGGCGCGCTCGTACGTCTCGAACGCGATCCCGTGCAGCGCGTCGAGCAGCTGGGCCCGAGTGAAGATCCGACCAGGGCGCGCGGCCATCGTCGCCAGGAGCTGGAACTCGGTCGGCGTGAGGTCGACGACCGTGCCGCTCACCTCGGCCCGCATCCGCGGCAGGTCGAGGACGACGTCCCCGGCACGGATCGTCTCGGCCGCGTCGGGCGGCCGATCGGCCCGGCGCAGCACGGCGCGGACCCGCGCGACCAGTTCGCGCGGACTGAACGGCTTGGTCAGGTAATCGTCCGCGCCGAGCTCGAGCCCGAGGAGCTTGTCGAGCTCGTCATCGCGCGCGGTGAGCATCACGATCGGGATCGTCGAGCCCCGGCGCAGCTCACGGGTGACATCGAGCCCGTCGAGCCCCGGCAGGCCGAGGTCGAGCACGACCAGGTCCGGACGACGCTGGCGGATGGTCGTCAATGCGGACGGCCCGTCGCCGGCGGTCAGGACCGCGAACCCGGCATGCTCGAGGTAGTCCCGGGCGAGCGTCGCGATCTTGGGTTCGTCGTCGACGACGAGGATGGTCTTCATCGGTCGCATCGTAGAGCGGGAAGCGCCCCCGGACGGCATGTCCGGGGGCGCGGCGGAAGGGGGATGCCGGTCGGGGCGGCCCGGTCAGGCCGGCCCGGTCGGTGCGCTCGGCGTCGTCGGGGGCGTCGATCCCGTGCTCGGGTCGT
The DNA here is from genome assembly GCA_036003325.1 of Candidatus Limnocylindrales bacterium. Classification (GTDB taxonomy): domain Bacteria; phylum Chloroflexota; class Limnocylindria; order Limnocylindrales; family CSP1-4; genus SPCO01. The sequence goes on along the minus strand of DASYSM010000140.1, from coordinate 18,616 downwards.
GCGCCTGCCGATGCCAGTCATCGAAGGTGTCGTGGGCGCGGCCCTGCCAGCGCGAGCCGTCGTGGCCGTCCCAGCCGGGTCCGCCCCAGCCACCACGCCGCCCGGCTCCGCCGCGCCAGAAGATGGCCCGGATCAGGGCGAACACGATGAACAGGAAGAACAGGCCGGCGAACAGCCCGAAGATCCCCCAGCCGAACCCGAACGCGTGCCAGCCATATGGGTAGGCATAGGGCGCGACGACGACCGGGGCGACGGCGGGAGCGCCGCTCGCGCTGACGGTCGCGACCGCGCTGTTGACGCCGGCCTGGTAGGCAGCGTTGGCGATGAGGCCACCACCGAGCGCGAGGATCGCGACGAGCAGGATGGCGGCGAGGATGCGGGGCATGTCTGTCGGACTCCTTCTGGCTTTGGTGGGATCCGACCCGGATCCCGTCGACTGTGTCCATCCTCGCGACGGGTTGTGGAGCGGGTATGGAGGCGGCGTGTCGTTCCCGAGCGTCGTGGGTCCGATGTTGACAGTGCAACGTGCCACTGTCATGATACCGCCATGCCCGACGATGATCGCTATTCGCTCACGGAGCTCGCCGACCTGGCCGGGGTCACGCCCCGGACCGTGCGCTACTACCTCGCCCAGGGCCTGCTGCCCGCCGTCGGTCAGACGGGTCCGGGCAGCAAGTACGGCGCACAACACCTGGACCGGCTGCGCCTGATCAAGCGGCTCCAGGCCGAGCACCTCCCGCTGGCCGAGATCCGGCACCGGCTCGCCGGACTCGATCCGGATGCGATCCGGGATCTGGCCGTGTCACCCGCGCCTCCGCCAGCGCCCGACTCGGCCCTGGAATACCTGCGCACCGTCCTCGGCGGTCCGCGACAGCCGGCCGGCCCCCGGTCACAGGCGTCCGCCCAGCCCATCGCCGCTGAGCCGGCGCCGGTCGACCACCGGCTCGCGCTGGCCGCGTCCGCAGGGGCCATCGCGGCGAGTGCGCCGCCCGCGATGCCCGCGCCACCCCCGCCCGCGACATCGCTCGAGCGCTCCCAGTGGGAACGCATCGCGCTCGCCCCCGACGTCGAGCTCCACATCCGTCGCCCCCTGACCCGCAGCCAGAACAAGCAGATCGATCGCCTCGTGACGATCGCCCGTGAGCTCCTCGAGGAGGAACGACCATGACGACCCGCACCCGAACCACGTTCAGCGTCCGCCAGGACCGGCGCCTCGTCCGACCGAACGCGCACAGCCAGCGCTACCTGCTGGCCAGCATCGCCGCCCCACGGGCGGTCGTCGAGCGTCCCAGGCCTCCGGTCAACCTCGCCATCGTGCTCGACCGCTCCGGCTCGATGTCCGGTGACAAGCTGCGCGTCGCCAAGGCCGCCGTCGCGGAGGCCATCGCGCGGCTCGGGCCGGACGACCGGTTCAGCGTCGTCGCCTACGACGATGTCGTCGACGTCGTCATCGCGTCGACCCCGGCCGCCGGCGAGTCGCGTCGCGCGGCTCTCGACCAGCTGCGCACGATCGAGGCCCGTGGCAGCACGAACCTCGGCGAAGGCTGGTTGCGCGGCTGCGAGCAGGTGGCCGGTCACCTCGCCCAGACCGGCGTCAACCGCTGCCTGGTGCTGACCGACGGGCTGGCCAATATCGGCATCACCGACCCCGGGGAGTTGGCAGGTCACGCCGCGGAGCTGCGGGCACGTGGCGTGTCGACCTCGACATTCGGCGTCGGGAACGACTTCGACGAGGGACTCCTGCAGGCCCTGGCCGATGCCGGCGGCGGGCACTTCTACTACATCGCCGACGCCCCGCAGATCGCCGACGCCATCACGTCCGAGGTGGGCGAGACGCTCGATATCGTGGCTCGCGGGGTCAGCGTCGAGGTCACCGCGCGCGACGACATCCGGATCGAGCCCATCAGCCCGTACCGCGCGACCGTCCACGGCACCCGGACGGCCGTCGCCGTCGGCGACCTTGCCTCCGACCAGGTCGTCGAGGTCGTGCTGCGGCTGTCGTTCCCGTATGGCGACGTCGGCCGCGATGTCGGGGCCATCGTGTCGCTGACCGACCGCGACGGCACGTTCGCGCCGGGCGGCGTCGCCGAGGCCGAGCAGGTCCGGCTGACCTGGAGCTACGCGGACGATGCAGCCAACGACCGGCAGGTGCGCGATCGCGAGGTCGACCGCGTCGTCGCCCGCCTGTTCGCCGCGCGCGCCCGACAGGAGGCGGTCGGGCGCAATCGGGGCGGGGACTTCATCCATGCGCGGTGGGCTCTGACCGCGACCGCGGAGAGGATCCGCTCGTACGCGGGCGACGACCCCGAGCTCCACGGGCTCGCCCGCGCGCTCGAGAGCGACGCGCCGACGTTCGCGGCGCCGATGTCCGAACCGAGCCGCAAGCAGGCCCACTACGCGAGCGCCAACTCACTCCGATCTCGCGATGCGCAGGGGCGATCGGTCAGACGCGGCTGATCCGCACCGCGGCGCGGCCCTGAAGCCTTGATTCGCGGGGTATAGTCCCCTCCGAGGGAGGTCCGGATCGTCTGCCCGTGCCCGGCACCGGACGTCCAGGCGCTTGGAGGACGTTCATGTCTCTCGAGGGAGTCATCATCGGGCTGCTGGCGATCGTCATCGGACTCGCCTGGGCTTTCTACGGATTGAAGCTGTTCGCGATCCTGCTCCCGATCTGGGCATTCTTCTTCGGTCTCATCGCGGGCGCGCAGTGGAGTGCCGATATCTTCGGGCAGGGCTTCTTCTCGACCGTCCTGTCATGGGGCATCGGGCTCGTCTTCGGGCTGGTGCTCGCGGCCATCTCGTACTTCTGGTACTACGCCGCGATCGTCATCCTCGGCGGAGCCGTGGGCTACGCCCTCGGGGTGGGATTCTTCGACTGGCTCGGCCTGGGCACCGGCGTCATCGTCGTGCTCATCGGCCTGATCGTCGGGGCGATCTTCGCCATCGGGACGTTCATGCTCGGCGTGCCGATCCTGCTGGTCATGGTCTTCTCCGCGTTCAGCGGGGCGGCTGCCGCGGTCAACGGCGTCCTGATCCTGTTCGGGACGATCAAGCTCGACACGCTCGATCAGGGCATCTTCGGAGCCCTGTTCACCCAGGGGATCGTCGGCACCGTGATCTTCCTCGTGCTCGGCGCGGCGGCGCTGTTCTACCAGATGCGCGACGTCGGCCAGTCGATCACCTCGATCGATCGGAGCGCCTACCGCTACAGCTAGGCTCGGCATGGAGCCGCGGTCGCTCGTCGCCGCCATCGACCAGGGCACGACGAGCAGCCGCTGCATCCTGTTCGACCGGGCCGGCGCGGCGGTCGCCGGCCACCAGCTGGAGCACCGCCAGCACAACGTGCGTCCCGGCTGGGTCGAGCACGACCCCGAGGAGATCCTCGAGCGGGTGCGGACGTGCGTCCGGGTCGCCCTGCGTGAGGCGGGGGCCGACGCCACGGCGCTGGCCGCGGTGGGCATCACCAACCAGCGCGAGACGACGGTCGTCTGGTCGCGCGGGACGGGCCGGCCGGTCGCCCCGGCCATCGTCTGGCAGGACACGCGCACGGCCGAGGCCGGGATGCGGCTGGCCGCCGACGACTCCGCCGGTGCCGATCGCTTCCGTGACCTGACCGGCCTGCCCATCTCGACCTACTCGTCAGCCCTCAAGCTCGCCTCCATCCTCGCCGAGGGCGGTCGGAGTCGCCGAGCCGCCGCCGAGGCCGGCGAGCTGGCGTTCGGGACCATCGATTCCTGGCTCATCTGGCAGCTCACGGGCGGCGTCGACGGCGGTCTCCACGTCACCGACGTGACGAACGCATCGCGGACCATGCTGATGGGCCTCGCCTCGCTCGCCTGGGAGCCCGAGCTGCTCGACGCCATGGGCATCCCGGCGGCCGTGCTGCCGACCATCCGCTCGTCGTCGGAGGTCTACGGCCACGGGGTGGGGGACCTGGCGGGCGTCCCGATCGCCGGCGATCTCGGCGACCAGCAGGCCGCGCTGTTCGGCCAGACGTGTTTCGAGCCGGGTCAGGTCAAGTGCACCTACGGCACCGGCTGCTTCATGCTGATGCACACGGGCGACCGGCCGGTCCCGTCGCGCCACGGCCTGATCACGACGGTCGCGGCCCGGATCGGGGACGAACCCGCGACGTATGCGCTCGAGGGCTCGGTCGCCGTCGCCGGCGCGCTGGTCGGCTGGCTGCGCGACAACCTCGGCATCATCGGCCACGCATCCGAGGTCGAGGCGCTCGCCCGGTCCGTGCCCGACAGCGGCGACGTGGTGTTCGTGCCCGCGTTCTCCGGCCTGTTCGCGCCCCACTGGCGGAGCGACGCCCGCGGTGTCATCGCCGGGCTGACCGGTCACGCGACGCGCGGCCACATCGCCCGGGCCGCGCTCGAGGCGACCGGCTACCAGGTCAACGACCTCGCGGTCGCGATGATGGCCGACCTCGGCGCGGACCTGCCCACCGAGTTGCGGGTCGATGGCGGGATGATCGGCAACGAGCTGCTGATGCAGTTCCAGGCGGACATCCTCGGGCGGCCGGTGGTGGCGCCGCGGCTGGCCGAGACCACCGCGCTCGGGGCGGCCTATGCGGCCGGGCTGGCGGTCGGCTTCTGGCGGGACCTCGACGACCTCCGGGCGATGGATCGCACGGGTCGACGCTGGGAGCCGCGTCTGGACGAGGAGACCCGAACGGCCGGGATCGCCCGCTGGCACAAGGGGGTCGAGCGGACGCTGGGCTGGGTCGACCACGGCGCGTAGACGTCCGCGACGGCCGCCCCACCGTCAGCGATCACTGCGCCCGTGACGGAGGGCCGAGACGGCCCTCGCGATGTCGGACAGCGATCCGACGACGGCGCCCGCCCCGGCACCGGCGAGCGCCGCCTCGTCCACCGCCGAGCCGGCGGTCACGCCGATCGGGATCATCGCCGCGGCCACGGCCGCCGCCATGTCCCATGTCGCGTCGCCGATGTACCAGCAGCGCGCGGGCTCGACGGCCAGTCGCTTCGCCGCGACGAGCAGCAGGTCGGGCTCCGGCTTGGCGTGCCTGACGTGGCTGGCATCGACGATCGTCGGCCTCGGGTCGAGACCCAGCGCGTCAACCGAGGACGTCACCTGCGACGCCCTGCTCGAGGTGGCGATCGCCCATGGCAGCCCGCGCGCCTCGATGGCGGTCACCAGCTCACGGACACCCGGGAGCGGCCGCGGGTCACGGTTGAGCCGGCTATACCGCTCGCCCGACGCGTGGTCGATGGTCTCCGCGCGATCGTCATCGAGCGACACCCCGTCGAGGGCTGCGATCTCGCGCGCCAGTCGTCGGCCATCGAGCCCGATGAGCGGAGCCACGCGGTCACGGGTCGTCGGGATGCCCGCCTCGGCGAGCGCGTCGAGCCAGGCCGAGATCCGCGTCTCGACGGTGTCGATGAGGGTCCCGTCGAGGTCGAACAGGATGGCGGCCGGTGGCGGCAGCTCGGACAGGGTGCGATGCATGCCGCTACCGCGTCGGGCGCCAGAAGGCCATGGCGCCATCGGTCACCACCCGCGTGTCCGTGCCGTCGGCGCGGACGCTCGTCAGGTGAACGGCGCCGTCGTCCGAGACGACCGGGACGACGACCGCGGCGCCGTCGGGCGACCAGAGACGATGGCTGAGCGCGTACTGGTCGAAGAACGGCAGGACCTGCTCGATGAAGACATCGGACAGGCGGACGTTCTGCTGTGAGACCACCGCGCCCGACTCGACCGTCACGAATGCCAGCCGCAGGGCCGTCCCGGGCGGCGCCGCCGTGAGCGGGACCGGCCGCCCGCGGACGGCCGCGCTCCGGGCAAGGACGATCCCGCCGGAACCGGTGTCGGCGACCTGGTCGCTGCCGGGCGACACGAGCTCGAGCGCGGCGATCGTCGAGCCGTCGGGTGACCAGAAGAACGCGACGACCCCGTCGGGCAACAACGTGCGGACCGCGCCCGTCGTCGCCTCGATGAGCCGGAGCGGACCGACCGGCACGTCGAGGTCGGGCCTGGTCGCGGCCGGGGCGATGAATGCCAGCTCGGCGCCGACCGGTCCGAACTCAAGCGCAGCCGTGCCGTAGACGCCGAGCCGGTGACGGATCGTCCGATCGGTTGACTCGACGATCACCTGCTCCGGGGTGGCCGTGGCCAGGCTGCTGTAACCACGGAATCCGCTGTCGGCACTGATCGCCGGCGCACGGAACCCGCCGGCCGCACTGGCCACCGATTCGGGCGCGCTCCCGTCCGGGTCGATCTCGCCGAAGAAGGCATCGCTGCCGCCGATCCCGCTGTGGATGAGCATGTGGTCCGGCCCGGACCATGCCCAGTACAGCGGCGAGCCTGTCCGGACCACGGTCGCCGGCGAGCTCGCATCGGCCGGCGCGACGCGGAGGGCGAGTCCCGCAGGCTCGGTCGTGAGGAAGCTCACCCGGCGGCCATCGGGCGACCAGTACAGGTAGAACGGCGGGCTGTCGGCGCTGTGGTAGATCACGACCGGATCGGCCGGCGGGTCGGCGCCCGGCGCGACTGGGAAGACGTAGATGCCGGCATCCTGGTCGGTCGTGCCGATGACCGCGATCCGTCCTCCATCGGGCGACCAGGCCGGGAAGCTGAACCTGATGCCCGGTCGGCCGACCGGCAGCACCGCGCCGCCCATCGCGTCCATCGTGACCAGCCGTGCGTCGTCGCCCACGACCGCCAGCCGCGGCAAACCGGCGAGGCTGGCTCCGGCCGTCGTCTGCGGCACCGTGTCGGGCGGCGCGGTCACGACGCCCCGACCCGAGATGAACGCCAGGAAGACCATCGACACGACCAGCGCACCGACGATCGCGACGGTGACGATGCGACGTCCGCGACCCGGCCCGACCGGCGCGTCGTCGGCGGACCCGTCGGGCGTGTCGTCGAAGGCGACAGGGTCGTCCATGCATGAACGATACGGGACATCGCCGACACCGGCCGTTGACGTGTCGATGTAGCATCGCCTCGCGCCGCGCGATGTGCCGCGGCCGAAGGAGGGTTCAGCCACTGTGGCGACACGCAAGCGGAAGACCGTCTACCCGCCGGCCCGGACCGACACCAAGCCGGCCCAGAGGCCCGGAGCGGGACCCGAACCATATGTACGCCCCACGGTGGCGACGATCGACCTGAACGCCGGGAACGGCCGGGCCGGACTGTCGGTGGGGGATCGGGTCAGGATCGCGGGTGGCGGCCTGTATGCCGGCGAGGTCGCGGTCATCGAGAAGCTCACGTCGGGGGTGATCCCGGCGGCGCTCGTGCGGACCGAGGCTGGCCGCACGCGCCAGGTCCGGACGATCGACCTCGAGCCGGTGGCCCGCGAGGCCTGACGGCCCGCGCATGGCGGACGGGCCCGACCGGATGGCGCTCACCCACATCGAGGTCCCCGGCGGTCGCCTGCAGGTCGCCGATGACGGTGCCGGACCCCCGATCGTCCTGCTCCATGCGGGTGTCGCGGACCTGCGCGCCTGGGATCCGCTCGTGCCGCCGCTCGTCGCGGCCGGCTATCGTGCCGTCCGGCCCGACACCCGCGGCTACGGTGGGTCCACGACCGAGGACGTCGGGTTCTCGCTCGAGGCCGACCTCGTCGCCGTGCTCGACGCGCTGGGCATCCGGCGCGCCGCGCTGGTCGGCAACTCGCGCGGCGGGATGACCGCCTTCGATACCGCGATCGCCTTCCCGGATCGCGTCGTCGCCGTCGTCGGGGTCGGTTCGGGACTGGGCGGGTTCGATGGCGGCGGGACGCCGCAGGAGATGGCGATCAACGAGGAATACGAGCGGGTCGATTCGGCCGATCCGTTCGACGCCGACGCGCTGACCGAGTTCGAGGCGGGTGTCTGGCTCGACGGACCAGGCCAACGGAGCGGCCGAGTCGACGCGGCGGTGCGGGCCGCCTTCATCGAGATGGCCAGGCCACTCAACGAGCCGGGCCGCGTCAGGGGCCAGCGGATCGCCCTCGACCCGCCGGCGAACGACCGGCTGGCCGAGCTGCACTGCCCGGTCCTGGCGATCGCCGGCGGGCTCGACTTCTCCGAGGTCACCGCGACCGCCGAACGCATCGCCAGCATCGCGCCCGACGCGCGGGCAGAGGTCTGGCCCGATGTCGCGCACATGATCGGGATGGAACGACCCGATCGACTCGCGGCGTCGATCATCGACTTCCTCGCGCCGCTCGACCGCTGGGCGTGAGCCGCACGGCCCCCGATGCGACTCGCCTATACGGTCCGCCTGGCTGACCTGTTCTGGATGTGGCTGACCTCCTGGATGACGCTGGCCACGATCGTCTTCGGCCTCTTCTTCATCAGCGTCCTGGTGGTGCCCGGCGACTACCCGCGGGCGCTCGACGTGGCCTGCGGGATCTTCCTGATCGTGTCGGCGTTCACGGTCGCGCCGCTGTTCTGGATCCGGGTCACGGGGATGTCCGCCCTGATCGGGCTCGACATCGTGCTCGTGCTCGATGAGGCCGGGGTGGGCGGCTGGCCGATCGCGATCCGCGGCGGGCGACCGTGGACCCGTCTCCACCGGCCGCGGATCGAGAGTCGCGTCGTGGTCCTGCCGTTCCGGCTGGCCACCTCGGCGCTGGGCTGGGTCGTCATCCCGCGCGATGCGCTCACCGACGAGCAGTTCGAGGGGCTCGTCGAGTTCCTGCGAGCCCAGGGTTTCCTGGCACGCGGAGACGGCCGAAGTCTGATCGGCCGTCTCCTTGCGCCGTTCCTGGACCGCCCGGCCGCCGGCGATGCCGGCGTATCCGGTCGCTGACCGTCAGCCGCCGGTCCGCACCACCGTGGCGTGGACCTCGTCGGCCGGGACGGGACCGGCGAAGGTCAGGACGAGCACACGCTCGATACCGACCGTGTCACCGGTGCATGCCGGCTGATCGAGGGTCATCGTCCGGCCGTCGGCCGCGATGGTCAGGACGTGGCGGGTGTCCGACGGGCAGCCCACCCAGGTCAGGACGATCGACGTCGGGTCACCGGCCAGGTTGGCCACGCCGATGTCGGTGGCGACCTCGCTGCCCTCCGACGGCTGGCCCGCGCGAGCCGTCGTCAGGGTCCCGGACAGGTCGCTGACATCGACGAACGCTGTGCCGCCGATGTCGTCGATGAGGTCGACGCGGATGACCGCCGGAGAAGCGCTCGGCAGGGCCGTGGCCGATGGCGTCGCCGAGGGCGGCGGTGCGATCGACGTCGCCGGCGATGCACTCGGGACCGGCGGGACCACGACCGTCCGGCGTTCGAACAGGCCACCGACGGTCGCCGCCGCGAGCGCGACGGCGATCAGCAGAGCGGCCGCCGCGACCAGCGTCGCGACGCGTCGCACCGAGGCCGCGCGGGCCGAGCCCATCGGGTCTCGACGCAGGATGGACAGCGGGTCGGGCCGACGCGGGTGTCGGCGTGCGTGGTCGAGCGCGGCGCTGAGCGCCCGATCGGGTGCGCTGGATGGTCCGTCGGCCAGCAGGTCGTCGAGCCGGCGGTCGAGGTCATTCGAGGCGTTCATGCGGTGCGCTCCTTGGGATCGTCGAGCCGGTCGTCGGCGTCGATGGCGGCGCGGAGGGCCCGCGTCGCGTGGTGGATGCGTGAGCCGGCCGTGCCGACCGGGATGCCGAGGACGTCGGCGATCTCCGCGAGGGACAGGCCGTTGTAGTGCTGCAGGACGAGCACGGCCCGCTGGTCGGGCGTGAGCCGGCGGAACCCGCGTTCGAGCTGGTCGCGGTCGGCGACCCGGCCGAATGGGTCGCTCTCGCGATCGTCGAGCCCCGCTGCCCCCTCGTCGGGGAGCAGGCGGACGACCGGTCCGCCGCGGCGTTCGCGCTTCGCCTGGGCGATGCTGGCCCGCACGATGAGGCGGTAGGTCCAGGCGTCGAAGCGGTCCGGGTCGCGGAGGCGCGGCAGCTCGTCCCAGATCGTCACCAGGGTCCCCTGGAGAGCGTCCTCGGCGAGGTGGTGGTCACGCAGGATGCGATGGGCGGTCGCGAACAGGCGACCGGCAGACGACCGGATCAGCGACTCGAACGCCGCCTGATCGCCGCCTGCTGCGCGTTGGACGAGATCACGTTGCATGTCGATCGTTTCGATCCCCCGGCTCGGGGGGCCCTCGATGGCCCCATTCGAGTCGTATGGGGCGATCCGGCCGCCGATCCTTCAATCTTCGTCAGGCGATTCTCAGCGTCGTCTCAGGCCATCGTCGCACCATCGCAGGTGTTCTCTCCTCCCGCACGGACGCCGGCCGGCCAGCGGATCGGACTGATGATCTCCTCCCCGTCAGTCCAGATCGCCGGCCAGCCGGCGTTCGACATCCCGGCGAGTTGACCCGATCCGCCCGCGGCCGCACCCTACGGCCATGACCCGACGGCCCATCATCGGCGTCGGTGCCGTCCTGGTCGCCGGCGCGATCACCGTGGGGATCGCCCTTGGCGTCCCCGGCGGCCGCTCCTCCACCGACCCGTCGGCCGCGCCCAGCGCGTCGTCCGCCGGCGGACCCGCTCCGTCCGACGCCGCTGCGCCGACGATCCGACCGACCCCCGGCCACGAGGTCTTCGGCTTCGTCCCGTACTGGGAGATGAACGGCGACATCGCGGCCCACGTTGCCAGGACGGACCTATCGACGCTCGCGCTGTTCTCGGTCACCAACACGAAGGCCGGCGCGATCGACACCAAGCAGCTCGGCTACAAGCGGATCACCGGCGACATCGGGACGCAGCTCATCCGCGAGGCCAAGTCGCGCGGGGTCAAGGTCCAGCTGGTGTTCTCGAGCCTCGGGACCGCCCGCAACGATCGTCTGTTCGGGTCGGTGCCGATCCAGGACGCGACGATCGCCGCGGTCGTCGCGCTCGCCCGCACGCTCGGCGTGGATGGCGTGAACATCGACGTCGAACAGCTGCGCGTGGACCTGGTGCCGCCCTACGGCGCGTTCGTCGGCAGGCTGCGCGACGAGCTGCGCGGTGCCATCCCGGGCGCCTCGGTGTCGGTGGCGACGACGTCCGGGCTGACCGGTGCGTCGATGGCGCTGGCGGCGGTCGATGCCGGCGCCGATCGCGTCTTCCTGATGGGCTACGACTATCACACCGGCACGACCGAGGTCGGCGCCTCCGCGCCGATGGCCCGGCGCGACGGGGCCGTGCAGGACCTGCCGTGGTCGCTCGACCTGTACGCCACGGTCGGCGTCCCGGTGGACAGGACGATCCTCGGTCTGCCGCTGTACGGGACGCGCTGGCGGGTCGAGGGACCGGAGCTCGGCTCACCGCGCCTGGGCGACGGGGCGATCTGGGTCCCCGCCGACAACCCGAAGTTCCTGGCCAGCCCGCCCGCACCGCCCGAGCTCGATCCACTCGAGGTCGTCGAGCACTACGCGGTCGCTCCGACGGTCAGCCCCGTGCCCGGCGATTCGCGTGCCACCGCCGGCTGGCAGGCGATCTATGTCGACTCGCCCGCGACCCTCACCCCGAAGCTCGCGCTGGCCGACGAGCGGGGCCTGGCCGGCGCCGGGTTCTGGGCGATCGGCTACGAGCGCGGCCTCCCCGGCTACACCGAGCTGATCGCCACCTTCGCCGCCGGCGACCTGCCGTAGCTCAGGCCGATCCCGCCAGCTGGCCCGCGAGCGCGCACAGGCCGACGACGACGATGGGCGGGAGCCGTCCGGTCAGCAGCAGCGCCAGGGCACCGGCGGCGATCACGATGTCGATCGGGGCGCTGATCGCGCTGGTCCAGACCGGCGTGTAGAGCGCCGCCAGGAGGATCCCCACGACGGCGGCGTTCGTCCCGGACAGGGCGCGCCGGATGCCGACCGACATCCGCAGCGAGTCCCAGAACGGGAGGGCCGCCCAGACGAGAAGCAGACCCGGGAGGAAGATCGCGACCAGGGCGATCGTCGCCCCGGGGACTCCGTCGGGCGCCGGGATCGACACGGCACCCAGATACGCCGCGAACGTGAAGAGCGGCCCGGGCACCGCCTGAGCCATGCCGTAGCCGGCCAGGAAGCGATCGTCGCTCACCCAGCCCGGGTCGACCACCGTCGTGTGCAGGAGCGGCAGGACGACATGCCCGCCGCCGAAGACCAGCGCGCCGGAGCGATAGAAGCCGTCGAACAGCGCGACGGCCTGACCGCCCGGCCCGCGGAGCAGCGGCAGCCCGAGCAGCAGCGCGATGAAGGCCACAAGCGCGAGGACGCCGATCCGGCGGGGGATCGGGCTCGGCTCCGGGCCGAGCGCAGCGGCCGGCGGCGGCGCCAGCATGAGCCTGCCGATGACGGCACCGCCGGCGATGATCGCGACCTGCGAGACGGGTGCGGTCCAGGCGAGCGCGACCACCGCCGCCGTCAGCGCGACCGCGCGGCGCGCCCAGTCCGGCGTGAGCGCACGGGCCATGCCCCAGACCGCCTGCGCGACGACCGCGACGGCGGCCAGCTTGAGGCCATGGACCCAGCCGGCATCGGCGAGGTCGGCACCGGCCGTCAGCAGCCCGATGGCCGTCAGCGCGACCGCCGATGGCAGGGTGAACCCGAGCCATGCTGCCAGCCCGCCCAGCATCCCCGCGCGCCGGGTGCCGATGGCGAACCCGAGCTGGCTGCTGGCCGGTCCGGGCAGCGCCTGGCAGAGGGCGACGAGGTCGGCGAAGGCGGTCTCATCGAGCCACCCGCGCTGGGTCACGTACTCGCGCCGGAAGTAGCCGAGATGAGCGACCGGCCCGCCGAAGGACGTCAGCCCCAATCGCAGGGCGACCCCGAGGATCTCGAGGACCGCCCGGGATCCGCCGACCGGTCCCGCCGGTCGCGTCGTCGCACTCACCCGCGGAGGCTACCCGGTCGGTCGACCGGTCCGCCAAGCTCTCAGCGCGTCGGTCAGGCGGTCGTGCCGGCCTCGATCGGTCCGCTCGCTCCGTCCGGCTCGTCCGGGTCGCCCTCGATGGTGACCCGCGGGATCCAGTCGAGGAAGCGCGGCATCCACCAGTTCCAGTCGCCGAGCAGGGTCATCGTGGCCGGCAGCAGGATGCTGCGGATGACCGTGGCGTCGAGGAACACGGCCACCGCGAGGCCGAGACCGATCTGCTGGATGAACACGAACTTGAGGCCGACGAAGACGGCGAAGACCACGACCATGATCGAGGCTGCACTGGTGATCGTGCCCGCGGTGACCGAGATGCCCTTGGCGACCGCGGCGCGCGATCCCAGCCCGCGGTCGCGCGCCTCCTTGATCCGGGTCAGGATGAACAGGTGGTAGTCCATCGACAGGCCGAACAGGATGGTGAAGATCAGCAGCGGGACCCAGCTCTCGATGACGCCGCTCGGGGTGATGCCCAGTGGACCGGCCAACCAGCCGTTCTGGAAGACGAGAACGAGCACCCCGTAGGCAGCGGCCGTCGAGAGCAGGTTGAGGATGATCGCCTTGATCGGGATGACGATCGAGTGGAACGCCACGAGCATCAGCAGGAACGACAGGCCGAGCACGAACAGGAAGATGTACGGCGCCCCGTCCGAGTAGATCTGGGTCACGTCCACCGAGGCGGCCGCCTCGCCGCTGACATACGTCTTGACGTTCGGCAGCCCGCCGAAGATCGACGGATCCAGCCGGCTGCGGACGTCGTGGACGATCGCCCGGTTGGCGTCGTCATTCTGGGTCCCGCCCATCGTGAACGAGACCATCGCGACCTTGCCGTCGTGTGATGGCGTGACGTCCACCGGCTCGGTCAGACCGGCGATCGTGAGGCCCTCGGTCTTGAGCCGCTCGATGGCGGCCTGCGTGGCGGGCTGGTCGGCGTCGGTCACGACGACCTGCAGGTGCAATTCGGTCCCCTGCGGCCACTTCTCGTTGAGCAGGTTGATGCCGGCCACGCCGTCGATCGAGGCGGGGAAGGCCGTGATGTCCGTGTTGCCGGTGCGCAGGTGGAGGACCGGCAGGGCCAACAGGATCAGGAACCCGGCCGACAGGATCGTCATCGGGACGGGCCGCCGCATGACCGCCGTCACCAGGCGGCCCCAGAACCCGCTGCCTTCCTGGCGCGCGGCGCGCGCGTCGAGCCAGGCGAGCGCATCGCGGCCCCAGCGACTGACCGGCCCGAGCGGCAGGAAGGCTGCCAGTCGTGGCAGCCAGGCCGCCGGCCGTCCAACGTTGACCCGGTCACCGAGGATCGACAGGGTCGCCGGCAGGAAGGTGAGGCTGCCGACGACCGACACCAGCACGACCGAGATGGTGCCGATCGCCATCGAGGTGAACAGCGCGATGCCGAGGGTGATGAGGCCGGCCAGCGAGATCATGACGGCCAGCCCGGAGAAGAAGACGGCGCGCCCCGCCGTGCTGCTGGACACCTCGATCGCGGCGTCACGCGGCCGGCCGGCTCGCCGCTCGACCCGGAACCGGGTGATCATGAACAGCGAGTAGTCGACCGCGACGGCCAGCCCGATGAGCACGATGAGCTGGGTCGCGTTCGGGCTGACCGGCCCGGTCACCTGGCTGTAGATGCCGAGGATCCCGAACGCCGCGAGGAGCGAGCTGATCGCGAGGACCAGGGGCACGACCGAGGCGACGATGGCCCCGAACGCGAACAGCAGGATGATGAACGTCAGCGGGATCGTGAGCCGCAGCGACTGGTCGAGCCCGTCGTCGATCAGCTTCGTGATGTCGTCGCCGATGAAGGTGCTGCTGACGGCATGGATGGCGAGGCTCGGGTCGGCCGCGCGGGCCTCGTCGAGGATCGGCAGGATCGGCACGAGCAGCGCCGCCACCCGGTCCTTGTCACCCGGCACGCGAGCGACGATCCGCACGGTCGAGCCATCGGCCGAGACGAGCCCGGCCGCGGGCGGCGCCGCGAACGGATCGACCAGCTGGTCGAAGGTCGGCGTCCGGACGCCATCGATGTCGACACCCGCGGCGTGGAGCTTCCCGACGAGGTCGCCGACGGCGGCCTTGAACGCGGTGTCGCCGGTCGCACCCGGCGCTCCGCCGACGACGACCAGGAACTGCTCGAAGGGATCGTTCGTCCCGCCGGCGTTGAAGACGTCGTTCGCCTTGGTCGCCTCGAGCTGCCGATCGTTGGGGCCGGCGTTCGCGTCGGCCGCGACGATCCCGCCGCGGCTCAGGCTGACGGCAAAGATGCCGATCGTGGCGACGAACCACAGGCTGACCACCAGCCATCGATGGCGGGCGCTCCACATCGCGACGCGGACGGTCGCGGGCTCGCGGCTTCCTGGGCGGTGCGCGGGGATGGCGGACATGGTGACGGGACTCCTGGGTTCGGGTGCGCCTGAGGACGGTATGCGGCGACCCTCGACCCCAGTCTACGAGGTCGGTGTCCGGACGACGATCCGACCCCCGGTGTCACCGCGGAAGGCGAGCAGACGGTGGCCCTCTTCCTCGAGACCGATACGTGCCGATCGCCCGACCGGTTCGAACGGGTCGATCGCCAGGGTCGCCCCACTGGCGTCGCGGCTGACCCGCCACGTCCCGGCCAGCATGCCGTCGAGCAGCACGCTGCCCATCGCCGCTCCGTTGCCCGGCGCCAGTGGGATGGCCCGGCCGGCCGGGATGATCCGCGATCGATCGGCGTGACCGAGCAGGACGTTGTCGTATTCGGGCAGGAAGCGGGGAGGGGCGGGTGTGTCCGGGTCGGGTCGCGGCGCCTCGGGCAGGTCGAACAGCTCCCGGCCGCGCTCGTCGCGGAGGATCTCGAGCTGTGGACGCAGTCGGTCGACGACCGGGCCCAGACCGGTCAGGCCCGACCAGGCGCGGACGTCCTGGACCGTCGCCGGCCCGAACGCCCCGAGGTAGCGGAGGACCAGCTCGTCGGGCGAGGGCGACGAGGCGAGGGGCCGCCCGAGCCACGCCTCCAGCGACATCCGGGCGACCGGGCCCGTTCGTCCCCACAGCCCGCGTGGCGGGACCTGGACGAGCGGGATCAGGTACGACACGACGTAGGCGAGCGAGTCTGTCGGGATGTCCGGAAAGCGCTCAGCGAGGGTGCGGGCGATCTCGGGGCTGGTGTGCGGGCGTGCCTCGACCAGCGCGCGACCGGCGGCCATGACGTCGGTCATGTCCCTGCCGGCCACCGCCCGCCCGAACGGACTGCCACGGAACCCACGGTCGAGGACGGGCTGGATGAGCGGTCTGAGCGTGAGCGCGTCCCGAGCGCTGACCAGGTGGATGGTGGCGCGCATCAGCGACATGCGGACCGCACGTCGGTCGACGATCGCGTCCGAGAGCTCGGCCGGCTCGAAGCCGCTCAGCCGCGTCCACAGCGCGACGTACGGAGCCAGCGGCGCCTGGGCCTGGAGCCCGACGAGGGACTCGATCGCGGCCATCGCCCGCATCGCTCGGCGCTCCAGCAGGAGCTGGCGGGCGAGGAGGGCTCGGTTGAGGGTGCGACGATCGACCATCGGGCCACGCTAGCCGATGAGCCCGCCCTGGGGGCCGCCCGGAGGGCAGGTCAGTTCCCGGCGTGGCTGCTTGCGGCGAGGTCTTCGACGATGTCGCGTTCCGCGACCGTCTTGGGGACGATCTGCCGGGCGAGTCGCTCGCCCTCGACGCTGAGCTCGGTCAGCCGTGGATCGTCGGGCTCGAGGCCCGCCTTCTGGCGCTCGATGGCGGCCAGCCGCATCGAGTCGGCGGCGATGTCCTCCTCCGTCGCTCGGAGATCCTGCTCCTGGTCGAACATGGTGCAACTCCTCTGGGGGTCAGTCGGCCGCAGGGATCCAATGGCCGTCGCGATAGACGTACCAGATGGCCTGCGCCTCGCCATCGAGTTCGCGTGCCCGGACGATCGCCCCCGGGTAGTCCTGCCGCAGTCGAGCCTGCAGCTCGGAAGGTTCGGCGACCCCGTCCGCCACGATCGCCTCCGCCCGCGCCACGAACATCGGATCGGCGCGCGGATTGAGGACGAGAGTGATCGACATGGGGGCGCCTCCTTGCGTCGGACGTCCGTCCATCGACCAGTGCACCACGCGGGCCGTTGCAGATTCATATCGCCGACGGGGCGCGGGGCGCCAGCGGCGCCGCTGATCGCCCGTTCGAGCGTGGAGCGTCAGGCGGTCGGGCCCTCTTCGGCGTCGTCCTCCTCCGCAGCCGAGGCCGGGACCTCGGTCTTGCTCAGGTGGCTGAGCTCGATCAGCGTCGGTCCGCCGTCGCGCTCCTTCCAGCGCGTCTGGAGCCTGACCACCTCGGACTCGCCGGTGAGCTGCAGGATGACCGTGAACCCGGCGCCGGCCCGCTCGATCGAGTCGACCGTGGCGGCGACCGCGGGGAGCGGCAGAAGAGCGACGACCTCGCCCAGGTTCCGTTGCAGCTCCTGGCTGAAATGCTCCGTCGCGTGTCCGACGTCGCCCGCGACGAGCGCCGCACAGAACGCCTCGGCGTGTTCGCGGACCGCTGGCTCTTCCATCCCTGAACTCTACAGGACGACCGGATGACGTTCGAACGGCGGGTCGAGTCCGGTGGCGTCCATACTCCCGGTGGGTATTGACAAGGGTCTTGACAAATCGGAGCGACGAGCGCATCATGCCGTGACTAGGGCTTGTCAAGACTTGACAGGCCCACAGCCATGTCCAGCACCAGGAGGCGCCGTTTGGCGGTCGGTGTCGCAGCCGAAGTGAAGACCAGACTGTCCGTCGTCGACGTGGTCGGCGAGACGGTCAGCCTGAAGAAGGCGGGCACCACCTACAAGGGCCTGTGCCCGTTCCACGGCGAGAAGACACCGTCGTTCGTGGTCACGCCCGCGCGTGAGAGCTGGCACTGCTTCGGCTGCGGCCTGGGGGGCGACATCTTCAGCTTCGTCATGCAGCGCGACACGGTCGCCTTTCCGGAGGCGCTCCGCATCCTCGCCCAGCGGGCCGGCGTCGAGATCGACGAACGGACGAAGCACGAGGACGCGCACAAGGCGCGGCTGCGCACGGTCCTCGACAGCGCCATCGCCTTCTACCACGCGGTCCTGACCAACTCCACCGCCGGGGTCGCCGCCCTCGACTACGTCCGGGGCCGCGGCTTCACCGACGAGACGATGGAGGCCTACCAGCTCGGCTGGGCGCCCGGCGGCTGGGACCAGATGACCCGCGCTCTCGGGACGAAGCGGGGCATCCGGCCCGAGGAGCTACTCGAGGTCGGGCTCGCCTCGCCCCGACAGTCCGGCCGCGGTGGCGTCTACGACAAGTTCCGGGCCAGGGTGATCTTCCCGATCCGTGACCAGAACGGCCACGCGGTCGGGCTGGGCGGGCGGCTGCTCGAGGGCGACGGGCCGAAGTACCTGAACTCCCCGGCGACCCCGCTGTTCGACAAGAGCCGGACGCTCTACCTCATCGACAAGGCGAAGGGCGCCATCCGCAAGTCGGGCCAGGCGGTCATCGTCGAGGGCTACACCGACGCGCTGATGGCCCACCAGGCCGGCTTCGACAACGTCGTCGCCTCGCTCGGCACGGCATTGACCCCGGGCCAGGTGGCGCTGCTGACCCGGTACGCCAGTCGCATCGTCCTCGCCTACGACGTCGACGCGGCCGGCGAGAAGGCCGGCACGCTCGGGGTGACCGCCCTGGCCGGACTGATCGGCCAGCTCCAGGCCGATACCTCGGGCGTCAAGCTCGAGGACGTCCGGGTCGCCCGGCTGCCCGACGGCAAGGATCCCGACGAGGTCGTCCG
>DASYSM010000139.1:0-29064 GCA_036003325.1 Candidatus Limnocylindrales bacterium | reverse complement strand
GAACGTGCGCGCAGGGATCGCCGCGCTCCAGGGCCGCCCGGCGGAGGCGATGGCCCTGTACCGGTCGGCCCTGCCCGGCTACCGCGACGCCGGGTGCCGCTTCGACGTCGCGCTGACCATCCTCGACATGGCCGCTCTCCTCGGCCCGGACGAACCAGGGGTCCGTGCCCTCATCCCCGAGGGCCGCGAGATCCTCGTCGGCCTCGGCGCGCACCCGCTCGTCGAGCGTTTGGACGCGCTTGCCGGCGAACGAGACCGTCCGTCGATGGCGGACGGTCAGCCCAGCAGGGCGTCGGTGGCGTCGTCGGGCTCGCCGTCGTAGAAGCGCTCGAGCACGCGCCGGAAGACCGGCTCGTCGGGCGCGGCGCGCAGGAACAGTGTCATCGACGAGCGCACCTTCAGCGCATCGAGCGAACCGAAGATCTCGACGGCGCTCCGTCCCTCGAGCGCGGCCACGATCGTGGCGCATTCGCGCAGCCGCGGACCGAGGATCGGATGGGCCAGGTATGCCCGCGCTTCATCGAGCGACTGGAGCGCGAATGCCTGCGATGTGGCGCTCCGTCCGAGCCCGGCGATCTGCGGGAAGATGAACCAGATCCAGTGGCTGCTCTTGCGGCCGCGACGGAGCTCCTCGAGGACGGTCGGATAGACCTCCCGCTGGGCCGCGACGAAGCGCTCGAGGTCGGCTGGCACCGGTCGATCCTAGCGGTGTCGCGCCCTCCAGCTGTCGTCTGGCTGCAACGAGACGGACCAGCAGCGGTGAGGTTCTGCCGAGCCCCCGCGACATACCGTCAGTCGGACCGACCATGACGTAGCGAGGGCCTTTCGCGATGGCTGCCCAGGGAACCGACACGCGGATGGATCGCCCCGCGCCGACCATCGACACATCGGTGGACACGCGGACGCGCCCGCGCGCCGATGCCCGGACCGGGACGGGCTGGGGGTGGCCGTTCCTCGCGACCATCGGACTGGGCGGGTTCGCGCTCATCACCTGGGTCGTCGCCAGCAAGACCGTGATCCCGTTCGACAAGCCGCTCCTCGATGCGGCCGCGGGTCTGGGCCAGTACATGGTCGCCTGGCGCGACCTGTCCGACTCGGCCAACATCCCGCTGATCGTCATCGGCGTGGCGATCGTCGCGTTCCTGTTGTTCACCGGGAAACGTGCAGAGGCGGTCCTGGTCATCGGCGTGCTGGCGGCGGTGACCGCCGGCAGCGAGGCGGTCAAGCTGCTCGTCGCCCGCCCACGGCCACCCGGCTTCACGAATGACGCGGCCGGCGTCGTGTACAGCTACCCATCGGGTCACGTCCTCGAGGCAGTGACCATCTACGGGATCATCGCGATCCTGCTGTGGAGGAGCTCCCTGCCGACCGTCATCCGCGTGCTCGTCCCGATCGTGTTCTCCGTCCTCATCGCCTTCGTGGCCGTCGCCCGGGTCGCCGTGGGCGCTCACTTCCCGAGTGACGTCCTGGCCGGCTTCCTCGCGGGGATCGGTTGCCTTGCCCTGTTCGCGATCTTCTCCGGCATGCTGGCGCGCCACCGCGCAGCGGCGCGGCCCTCGAGGTCATCCGCGGCGCCAGCGGCGTCCGACTCGTCCTCCTCGTAGGCTTGCGACGTGACGGACCAGATCGATGGGCACGGTGACGGTGCGCGCCCGACCCGGGCGTTCGTGATCGGGCGTGACCGCCCCGGGAGACCGATCGGCGACCAGGTCGCCGAGGTGCAGCGCCTGCTGGCCGATGAGAACGCGACCATCTCGGACGTGGCGGTGGTCAAGCGCAAGCGCGAGATCCGCAAGCTCACCCGCAAGGCGGCCAAGCACGGCTGCGAGGTGATCATCGCGGTCGGCGGTGATGGGACGGTGCTGCAGGTCGCGACGGCGTTGGCGGGAACCGACGTCGCGCTGGCGATCGTGCCGACCGGGACCGGCAACCTGCTGGCCGGGAACCTCGGCATCCCGAAGGCAGCGGAGGATGCCGTCCGCACGGCGCTGACCGGACGGCGCCGTCGCATCGACGTCGGGCGGCTGAGCGTCGGCGGCAAGCGCCGCGCCTTCACGGTGGCCTGCGGGGCGGGCTTCGATGCCGATGTGATGGAGCGCACCGACAGCGAGGAGAAGGGTCGCTGGGGCAGGTTCGCCTACCTCGCCAGCGCTCTCCTCGAGGGAGGCAACATCCACAACGTCCCGCATGAGATCACCCTCGACGGCGTTCGCAGCACGACCGAGGCGGCGCAGGTCCTGATCGCCAACTTCGGGCGCGTGCCGGCGGGCCTGAAAGTCCGCGGCGTCCGGGCGGACGACGGGATGCTCGACGTCTTCATCGTCCGGGCATCCGGGCCGCTGCCCGCGCTGCTGGCCGGCTGGGAGGCGCTCCGGACGACCGGGGAGGGCGGGACGACCGACGGCGGCCGTGTCTTCCGCGCCAGGGCGCGCAAGGTGCGCGTGGAGACATCGCCGAAACGCCGCGTCGAGACCGACGGGAGCGTGGTCGGACGAACCCCGTTCACGGCCTCGATCCGGCCGGCGGCGCTCACCGTCATGGTGCCGAGGCGCTGACCGCCATGGCGCGCTCCACCACGGCGACGACCGCTCAAAAGATCGCCACGCCGCCGATCAAGAAGCCGAAGACGCCCGACAAGCTGGGTGTCAGCCAGCTGCTGCTGGGGTTCGTCATGGCGCTGGTCGCGATGCTCGTGTTCGCGATCCTGGCCGACCAGATCTACAACCAGGAGGCGTTCGTCCTCGACGCGGTCGCGAACCCGTTCCTCCATTCGATCTCATCGCCGGCCATGGACCTGCTCATGAACGGCATCACGACGCTCGGGTCCGTCCCGTTCGTCGCCGCGCTGTTCGTCGGGTCGGTGATCTTCTTCCTCTATCGCGGATACCGATCCGAGGCGCTCTTCCTGACCGCGGCCATCGGTGGCGCCGTCCTGCTCAACAGCCTGATGAAGGTGTTCGTCCACCGGCCGCGTCCGGCACTTCCGTGGGCGCACGTCCTGCCCGATTACAGCTTCCCGAGCGGGCACTCGATGAACTCACTCGTCTTCTACCTCTCGGTCGCGCTGATCATCCGCGCGGTCTACGGGCCTCGGGCGGGCTCGATCGCGGTCCCGCTCGCGCTGCTCATCGCCCTCGCCGTCGGTCTCAGTCGCATCTACCTCGGCTACCACTACCTGAGCGATGTCGTCGGCGGTTTCGCCGCGGGTCTCGGCTGGTTGTTCATCGTGTTGATCGCGTTCGAGGCGATCCCGCGGACATGGGCCCGACGGCCGTGGGCGCATCGACGGACCGGTCCGGGCAAGGCCGCCTCGTGATCGACCTGCCCCGCTTCTACCGCGATCAGGCACGGCTGTACTGGCAGTGGCGTGCGACGCGGCTGGCACTTCTCCGCCGGGTCGTTCTGTCGTGGGTCGCCGCCGGCGCCGCGCTCCTGATCATCGCCGCGACGTCCGCGAACCTGACCCTCGACGGACCGGCCTCGCTGGTGGAGGCGGCGTTCCTGCTGGCCGTCCTCAATCTGCTGGCCCGACCGCTCCTGCTGCTGGCGCTGTCGCCCCTGCCGGCGTTCACCGTCCAGGTCGGGGAGCTGCTGGTCGAACTCGTGGTCGTGCTCGTCATCGGCCGGTTCGTGCCTGGGGTCGGCGTCGCGAACATGGGCGCCGCCATCTGGGACGCGGTCGCGCTGACCATCCTCAATGCCCTCTTCGCCGAGATCCTTCGCGCGTCCGACGACGACTCGTACCACGGCAGTCAGGTCCGTCGGCTCGCGGCGCGCGACTTCGGGAAGCCGCGGACCGAGACACCCGGGCTGCTCATGGTCCAGCTCGACGGCCTGAGCCTGCCGGTCCTGCGCGAGCAGATGCGCGCCGGGCGGATGCCGGGACTGGACCGCCAGGTCCGCCACGGTGAGGCGGCCATCGACCCGTGGTACGCGATGCTGCCGCCGGTCACGCCGGTCAGCCAGGCGGGCATCCTGCACGGCAACAACGACGACATGCCGGGCTTCCGCTGGTTCGAGAAGCGGGAGAAGACGCTCATCGTCGCCAACACGCCCGACGGCGCCTCCGAGATCGAGCGCCGGCGGTCGAACGGTCGCGGGTTGCTGGCCGAGGACGGCGCGAGCATCGGCAACCTGGTCACCGGCGACGCACGACGGGTGTACCTGACGATGGCGACCATCGAGGACGACCTCCCGAGCGTCGACGACCCCAAGGTCCGTGGCGTGTTCGTGCGCCAGGTCAACTACATCCGGCTCCTCGTTCTGACCCTGGGCGAGGTCGCCAAGGAGTGGTACCAGCGCGAACGCCAGCGGTCACGCGGCATCGAGCCGAGGATCCACCGCGATCTCCATTACGCGCTCGAGCGGGCACTGACCAACGTTGCGCTGCGCAACATCACGACGGCCCTCGTCATCCAGGAGATGTTCGACGAGGCGCCGGCGATCTATGTCGACTACACCGGGTACGACGCGCTCGCCCACCATGTCGGTCCGGAACGCGACGAGGCGGTCGACGCGCTCGACGGGCTGGACCGCACGCTCGGCACGCTGCGGCGGGTCGCGCGCGAGACGCACCGGCCATACAAGATGGTCGTGCTGTCCGATCACGGGCAGTCCCTCGGGACGCCCTTCTCCCAGCTCTATGGCGAGCGGCTCGAGGACGTCGCCAAGAAGTTGATCGGCGACACGACGGAGCGGCCGACGCTGCGCGACGCCTGGGAGTATCACGGCACGTCCGGGATGATCCTCGGCGAGATCGGGCGCGGGCCGGGCGTCCGCTCCGCGCTCGCTCGCCGCGCCTCACGCCGACGCATGGTGCGGGCGGGCGCCGTCGACGACCCGGGCGCCCTCGTCGCCTGCGCGTCGGGCAACCTGGCGCTGCTGTATCTGACCTGTTCGGACGACCGCGTGTCGCGCGAGGAGATCGACCGGCTCTACCCGGACCTCATCCCGGGCCTCGTCTCGCACGCTGGGGTCGGGCTGGTCGTGGTCCAGTCCGAGCGTGACGGGGTGGTGGCGCTCGGTCGTGGTGGCCAGCATCACCTGGAGTCGGGCCGGATCCTCGGTGACGATCCGGTGGCGGCTTTCGGGCCGCGCGCGGTCGACGGCCTCCGTCGGATCGCCACGTTCTCGAATACGGGCGATCTGATCGTCATCGGCCCGTACGACCAGGCGACGGGTGAGGTCGTCTCGTACGAGGACCTGGTCGGCTCGCACGGCGGTCTGGGTGGCTGGCAGGGCGAGCCCTTCCTGCTCCACCCGACGGACCTGCCGATCGGCGACGAGCCGCTCATCGGGGCGCCGGCGGTCCACGCCCAGCTCCGGGTGTGGCTCCGATCCCTGGAGACCACCTCTGCGCGCGACGACGAGCGACCGGGCGGCTCGGCGTCGGAGCACTCGTCGGCGACGCGGCTGTCGGGCGAGATGACCGGTGGCGACGAGATGACCGACCCGCCCGCGGCACCCGATCCACCCGATGCTCCCTCGGCACCCGAGACCCCCACGGCACCCGGGACGCCTGACCTGAGGCAACGTGAGCCCGTCGGTGCCAACGCCGCGACCGAGCTGCCGGCGAGCTGATTCCTGTCGCCGGCCACCGCGGCCGGAAATCCCTGGGAACCGCCGGGCAGTCCCCGCCGTCTGCGGCACACGATCGTCCCGCCCGTGGGCGATACCCAGACGAAGGTGGTCGCGATGTCACAGTCGATCCGTACGCTCGGTGCGCTCGCAGTGGGTGCGCTCATCGTCGCGGTGGCGGCCCTGTCGGTCCGGGGCGGTCCGGTGTCGGGCGCCCCGACCAGCACGGATCCCGCGACCCACAGCATCACGGTCACGGCCACGGGCAAGACCACCGTCGTGCCCGACGTCGCACGGGTCTACCTCGGTGTGACCGCCAACCGCTCGACGGTCAAGGCGGCTCGCGAGGCTGGCGCCAAGACCATGACCGACATCATCGCCGCGGTCCGGGCGCTCGGCGTCGACGAGAAGGACATCCAGACGACGAACCTCAGCCTCAACCCCCAGTACGGCAACGGCGCGACCCCGAAGGTCGTCGGCTATCAGATCAGCGAGCAGGTCGAGATCACCGTCCGTGACCTCGACAAGGCCGGCGACGTCGTCGATGCCGCGACGGCCAAGGGCGCGACCGACGTGAACGGCATCTCGTTCGAGGTGGCCGACCCGGTCAAGGCCCAGAACGATGCCCGGGCGGCAGCTGTGGCCGCAGCGCGGGCCAGCGCCCAGGCGATGGCCGGTGCCGGCAGCGTCAGCCTCGGCACGGTCATCTCGATGACCGACGCGACCCCGCCCTCCCCGATCGTCTATGGCTACGGCGCGTTCAAGGCGGTCGCCCCGGCGGCCGATGCCGCGACCCCGGTCCAGCCCGGGACGCAGGACCTGACCGCCACGGTGACGGTGGTCTTCGAGATCGACTGACCCCGCGGAGGAGACCGGACGGCGGCGCCATCGGCGCCGCCGTCCGACGTTACCCTCACGCGATGGGCCTCTCCGCCTCGGCCGGTCCGCCGGCCTCCAGCGCCCGCGCGTCGGAAGCGCGCATCGGCATCGCCGCCGCGATCGCGGCGGCGGTCATCTATGGCGCCGCCTACCCGGCG
The DNA here is from genome assembly GCA_036003325.1 of Candidatus Limnocylindrales bacterium. Lineage (GTDB taxonomy): Bacteria > Chloroflexota > Limnocylindria > Limnocylindrales > CSP1-4 > SPCO01. Next base: position 22,450 of record DASYSM010000139.1, on the reverse strand, counting down.
ACGGCGGTGGCGATCCGGTCGTTCTCCCCGCTCGCGGTCGCGGGGCTGTCGTGCACGCTCGCCCTCATCGTCGTGGTCGGCCTGGCGGCCGCCGGCATGCTGCCGTCGCCGTCGATCGGCTCGATGACCTGGCCGAGGCTGACCCGGCTGGTCGCGCTCGCCCTGCTGGGCGGCATCCTGTTCATCGCCGGCGTCAACATCGCGGTGGCCATCGCCGGCCCGACCATCACCGGCTTCGTGGCGCCTCTGTACGCGGTGTTCGGGACGCTGTTCGCGGTGCCGCTCCTCGGCGAACGGATCCATCCGGCCACGATCGCCGCGTTCATCCTGGCCTTCGCCGGGACGGCCCTCCTGGCGGGTGCCGTCCCGACCGGGGCGCCGGCCGGGGGCGTGCTGCTCGCGCTCGTCGCGGCAGCGATGTTCGGCCTGTACGTCGTGCTCGCGCGACGCTGGGGCGCGCCATATCACCTCGACGGCACGCTCGTCACCATCGCCAACCTCGTGGGTCGCGGGCCCATCCTCCTCGTCGTCGCCTTCCTCGTCGACCCGGGTGGGGTCGTGCCTGCGACCATCGATCCGGGCGCCGTCGTGGCGCTGCTGACGATCGCGCTCGGATCGAGCGCCTCGGGCAACCTGCTGCTGATGGCCTCGCTGCGCCGTATCCCGGCCGCGCGGGCGTCGGCGGCGCTGCTCTTGACGCCCGTGTCGTCGGCGGTCATCGCGGCGGTCGTGCTCGACGACCGGTTGACGACGACGGGGCTGGCCGGGGCCGCGCTCATCCTGGCGGGCATGGCGCTGGCGAGCGGTGCCACGATGCTGCGCCGGCCCCGGACGTCCGGCGCGCCGGCCACCCCCGACGGTCCCGACCTCGCCGCGCCCTAGTCGCGGACCTTCGCCTCGCTGATCTCGAGCAGATGCCCGTCCGGGTCGCGGAAGAACGCCCGGACCTCCCACTCGGACCCGACCGGTGGCGTCAGGAACACCGCCCCGCGTTCGGCCAGCAGGGCGTACGCCGCCTGGCAATCCGGGACGCGGATCGTCATCGAGTGGCTGACGGTGTCGGGGTCAGCCGGCGGTGCGAACGTGACCGTCGGCTTGTCGGCGGTCGGGCCGCCGCCGGTGACGAGCAGGAGCCACGTCCCGAATGCGCGCAGGACGCACGACGAGCCGCCGTACTCGCGATACACCTCGGCACCCAGGACGTCGCGATAGAACGTCCGGGCGCGATCGATGTCGGCGACGACGAGGATGTGGGTGAGCTCCATCCCCTCGACGGGGAACCCGGTGACCATCCAGGCCAGCCTACCCGCTCGCGACCTCGCCCGCGCCGCGTGACCGACGACACCGGATCGCAACCCTCGCCGGACTGAATCCCGAGCGCGGACACGCTATCCTGTGCGCTCGACCGCACGCGTCGCCCGCGAGTCCCCCAAACCCTCGCGACCGTCATCGCTCAAGTCAGGTGGTTCCCAATGAAAGTCGGTGTCGCCAAGGAGACCGCGCCCGGAGAGCGGCGGGTCGCCCTGGTACCCGAGGTCCTCGCCAAGCTGACGGCGGCCGGCCTCGATGTGCTCGTCGAGCACGATGCCGGCTCGGGCGCGGCCATCCCCGATGCCGCCTACCAGGAAGCCGGCGCGACGATCGCCTCGACCGTGGAGCTGTACGGCCAGTCCGATGTCGTGCTCCGTGTCCAGAAGCCCTCGGCCTCGGAAGTCAGCGTGCTGCACAAGGGACAGGTCGTCGTCGGCCTGCTCCAGCCGCTGCTCGACCCGACCCTGATGCGGTCGCTCGCCGACGCCGGCGTCACGGCCATCAGCCTCGATGCCATCCCGCGGACGCTGTCGCGGGCGCAGTCGATGGACGCCCTCTCGTCGCAGGCCAATGTCGGCGGCTACAAGGCGGTCCTTATCGCCGCGAACGCCTATGGCCGCTACTTCCCGCTGCTGACGACCGCGGCTGGCACGGCCAAGCCCGCCAACGTGCTGATCCTGGGCATCGGCGTCGCCGGGCTCCAGGCGATCGGCACCGCACGACGGCTCGGCGCGGTGGTCAAGGCCTACGACGTGCGACCCGAGACGCGCGAGCAGGCCGAGAGCCTCGGCGCCCAGTTCGTCAAGCTCAAGACGACCATCGACGCGACCGGCGCCGGCGGCTACGCCCGCGAGCTGACCGCCGACGAGCGGGCCGCCCAGCAGGCCGAGCTCAACGAGGTCATCGGCGGGATGGACATCGTCATCACGACCGCCCAGGTCCCGGGCCGCAAGCCGCCACTGCTGGTGACGGCGGCGGCGGTCGGGCTGATGAAGTCGGGCTCGGTCATCGTCGACATGGCCGCCTCCGCCCTGGGCGGGAACGTGGAGCTGTCGAAGGCCGGCGAGACCATCCAGTCCGACAACGGCGTGACGATCATCGCCCCCGACAACCTGCCGGCCTCGATGCCGGCCGGTGCCTCGGCGTTCTACGCGCGCAACATCTCGGCGCTGCTGCTCGGGATGGTCAAGGACGGCGCGCTGAACCTCGACTTCGAGGACGAGGTCACCAAGGCCACCGTCATCACCCACGACGGCGCGATCACCTCCGACGCCGTCACCAAGCTGCTCGAGCCGGCCCCGGCGGCCGGTGCCGGAGGCGCCGCATGACCCCCGAGGTCGAGACCCTGCTCAACGCGCTGACCCTGTTCGTCATCGCCATCCTGGTCGGCTTCGCGGTCATCAGCAAGGTGCCCGCGACGCTGCACACCCCGCTGATGTCGGGCGCCAACTCGATCCACGGCATCGTGCTCGTCGGCGCGATGTTGATCGCGGCCGAGGCCAACGACCTGCCGAGCCAGGTCCTGTCGCTGCTGGCCGTCGCCTTCGCGTCGATGAACGTGGTCGGCGGCTATGTCGTCACCGACCGGATGCTCCAGATGTTCCGCAAGAAGCCGGTCGCGCCCAAGGCAGACGAAGCCGCCGCAGAGACGGCGGCGTAGGGATGACCACTCTCGGGATCGTCGAGGTCTTCGTCCGGCTGGCCTGGCTCGCCGGCGCGGCCGCGTTCGTCATCGGCCTGATGCGGATGAACTCGCCGGCGACCGCCCGCAACGGCAACCTCGTGTCGGCCGGCGGCATGGCGCTGGCCATCGGGGCGACCGCGGTCCTGATCCTGGCCCAGCAGCTCGACGGGGACGGCATCAGCGCGACGGCCTGGGCGATCATCCTGGTCGGCGTCGCGATCGGTGGCGGCGCGGGCTTGTACACGGCGCGCACCGTGAAGATGACCGCGATGCCGCAGCTCGTGTCGCTGTTCAACGCGATGGGCGGCGGTGCGGCGGCACTCATCGCCATCGATGACTATCTCGGGCTGCGCGCGGCCCCGTCGCTCCAGGTCAACGTCGCGACCGTCCTCGACATCGTCATCGGCAGCATCACCTTCACCGGCTCGCTCATCGCGTCGGGCAAGCTGATGGGCCTCAGCATCACGCCGTCGCGCCCCGTGCTCATCCCGGGTGGCCGGATCATCACCGCGGCGCTGGCGCTGATCGTGGTCGTCGGCGCGCTGTTCCTGTGGGCCGGCAACCTGTCGGTGCCGGTCATGGCGATCATCCTGCTCGCTGCGCTCATCTTCGGCGTGACGATGACGCTGCCGATCGGCGGCGCGGACATGCCGGTCGTCATCAGCCTGCTCAACTCGTTCACCGGCACCGCCGTCGCGATGGCCGGCTTCGTCCTCGACAACCCGGTCCTCATCATCGCCGGCGCCCTGGTCGGAGCGTCGGGCGCCATCCTGACCAAGCTGATGGCCGACGCGATGAACCGATCGGTCCTGAACATCATGATCGGCGGGTTCGGTGGCGGCGAAGGGACGCAGACGGCCGTCGCCGGCGCCGGCGGCTCGGTCCGCGAGATCGGGGTCGACGACGTCGCGATCCAGCTGGCCTATGCCCAGCACGTGATCATCGTGCCGGGCTACGGCCTGGCGGTGGCACAGGCGCAGCACGCCGTCCGTGAGCTGGCCGAGCTCCTCGAGGCACGCGGGGTCGACGTCAAGTACGCCATCCACCCGGTCGCCGGCCGGATGCCCGGGCACATGAACGTCCTGCTCGCCGAGGCGAACGTGCCGTACCCGCAGCTCAAGGAGATGGACGACATCAACCCCGAGTTCGAGCGGGCCGACGTCGCCCTCGTGATCGGCGCCAACGACGTGACGAACCCGGCCGCACGGCGCCCCGGCTCGCCGGTGTCGGGGATGCCGATCCTCGATGTCGACCACGCCAAGTCGATCGTCGTCATCAAGCGCTCGATGGGCCGCGGCTACGCCGGCATCGACAACGAGCTCTACACCGACCCGAAGACCGGCATGCTGTTCGCCGACGCGAAGGACGGTCTGGCGGCCCTGACCGCGGCGGTCAAGGCGCTCTAGGACCCGGTCGGGCAGGTCGCGCCCGATCCGACGGCGGTGCCGGTCAGGCGGACGGCACGACCGCGGCAGTCTGCGGGATCGTGTGCAGGTCGTGCAGCTTCAACGGCGCGAGCGTCCCGAGCGACTCGGCGATCACGATCGCGTCGTCGCCGGGCTCGAGCACGAAGTCGCTCCGCGGGTTGACGAACGCCCGGCCGCCGCGGTTGACCGACAGCAGGGTGGCCTCATGCTCGTCGCGCAGCCGGGCCGACACCGTGTCGATCGACAGGCCGAGGTACTCGTCGGGCAGCGTGACCCGGTAGAGCTCCGACCCCTCGCCGCCGGAGACGATGTCGGTGACCAGCCCGGTCAGCCCCGGGTAGAGCGCCGAGCGTGCCAGCAGGTGCGAGGCGACCTTGGAGGTGACCAGCAGCTCGTCGACATCGGCGCGGTGGAAGTGCGGCTCGTGGCGCGGGTTGTTCACCTCGGCCACCGTGCGAACGGTGGGCGCGACCGCCTTGATGGCCATGATCGTCAGGATCGAGTGCATGTCCGCCTCGTCCGATCCGTCGACCGGGAAGACGAGCGCCGCCGAGGCATCGGCCATGCCCGCCCGCTCGAGATCCCCGGCATCGGTCGCGTCGCCGCGGACGAAGTAGACGCCCGCGCCTGCCGGGTTCTTGTCAAGATCGGCGAGGACGACGATCTTCTGCTTGTAGTCGTCGCCGCGAAGCTCGTCGATCAGGTCGCGGGCCGTGCTGTTCCAGCCGCATACGACGATGTGGTCCCGATGGCCGGATGCGCCCAAGCCCTGTCCCTCCTTGAGCAGGAAATCGATGACCATCGCGACGAGCGCGCCGGTGATCATGCCGAGCATGGCCACGCCGAACAGGATAAGCAACCAGCCGACGACCCGACCGCCCGGTGACGTCACGTAGTCGGCGTTGCCCTGGCCGAGGACGGTGGCGATCCCCCAGTTGAACGAGTCGAACAACGATTCGAGGGTCCTGGGCTTCTCGAGCAGGGTGATCAGGATCGCCGAGATGGCCACGATGGCCAGGATCCCCTCGCCCAGCGACAGGAAGAAGCGGCGGTCGAGCTGACCGCCGACACGCCGGATGTGCCACGCCACGCGACGGATGATCGGGCTGGCCAGGATCGGGAGGGCGATCTTCGGCATCGGACCGATCGTGCCACACCGAGGCCGTCCGATGAAAGCTGCCGTCGCCCGATCCGGGGGGTCGGCGCCCCGATTCAGGCGGTCGGCGGCTCTGGCACGGTGACATCCACGAGCGCCGCATCGACGGCCGCGACGAGATCGGCCGGCGCGAGGTGGAGGTTCACGCCCGGGGCGCCGCCCCCGATCGCCACCCTGTCGAGTCCGGAGATCGAGGCGTCGGCGATGACCGGCCAGGCGCGTGTCGCCCCGAACGGCGTGATCGTGTAGCGAACGTAGCCGGTGACGGACTGGGCCTCGTCCGCATCCGGGAGCGACATCCGGGATACGCCGAGGTAGGCCCGGAGCTTCGGCCAGTCGAACCGGCGGCCTGCCGGCACGAGCACGAACAGGTAGTCGTCCTCGCCACGCCGGACGACGATCGTGCGCAGCAGGGCTTCGACCGGGATGCCCTGGAGCGCCGCGCTCTCCTCGGCGCTGCCGGCGCGTTCGGTCCGCACGACGCGGTACGGGATCCCGGTCGCCTCGATCGCGTCGATCGCGGGCGTGGTCGGCTCGATCGAGTCGATCGGGTCAGCCCTCCGGCTCAGCGGACCCGGCCTCGCTGCTCTTCTGGTGACCGTGCTTGGAGTCGGGAAAGGCGCGCATCAGTCGCCGCAGGAGGCGGTGCAGCTCCTCGCGTTCCGGCTCGGTCAGGACGGCGGCGATCATCGCCTCACGTCGCGCCTGGGTCCCGACGGCCTCGTCCCAGGCCGCATGGCCGGCCTCCGTCGGCTCGACCAGGGTGCCGCGCCGGTCGTTGGGGTCGGGCAGGCGGCGGATGAGCCCCGCGGTCTCCAGCCGGTCGAGCCGGTTGGTCATCGCCCCGGTCGACAGCCGCAGGTCGTCCGCCAGCATCCCCGCCGAGCGGCGATACGGCGGGCCGACGCTCCGCAGCTTTTCCAGCAGCCGGAAGGCCCGACGATCGAGCATGGAGGCCGCGAGCGTCTCGACCATCGATGCGTCGAAATCGTGGGCCAGGTGGTGGATCCGCTCGACGATGCCCTCGGTCAGGGGGTCCAGGTCCGGGATCTCGTGCGCCCAGCGACCGAGCTTCTCATCGAGGGCGTCGAGCTCTTCCGGCGCCCCGGCGGCGGCGGGCGGCTTGGCCATACGTACCAGCGTAACGGCTCGACACCTTCACGTCAATCGACTCGATGTGAGATTACATGATGTTCACTTACTTGATGTCAAATGTCTTGACATCAAGCGACCCTGCGGATACCATCCGGATCGGACTGGGAAGGAGTCACGAGTCATGTTCCAGATGTATCCGGAAGCCCTTGAGACCGAAGTCGAGCGTCGACGCGAGATCGCGCTGGCCATGATGCGGGCGGCCCGCGGCACGTCGATGGCGGTGCGACGGGTCAGCGGCGTGAACCGCGTCCGCCATGTCGTCCTCGCACTGGCGGCGGCGTTCGCCACGGTCGCCTAGGAGCTGGCCGCGGCTTCCTCGAGCGCGATCCGGATCCGCTTGTTGATGCGGCCCTTCGACTCGTAGCCCGTCACCCGGATGCCGCCGACCTCGCGCGTGTTCGCGACGTGCGTCCCACCATCGGCCTGGAGGTCGAGCCCGACGATCTCGATGGTCCGGATCTGCTCGATCCCTTCTGGCAGCAGGTTGACCTTGGTCCGGATCAGGTCCGGGATGGCGAACGCCTCCTCGCGCGGCAGCACGTTGACCCGCACGTCGCGAGCGGCCGCGAGCTCGGCGTTGACCGACGCCTCGATGGCGTCGACGAGATCGCCCGACATCCGCTCGAACTCGAAGTCCATGCGGCCGGACCCGGGTTCCATGTTGCCGCCGGTCACGAGCGCGCCGTAGTCCCGCCAGACGACGCCGCACAGAGCGTGGAGCGCCGTATGGGTCCGCATCAACGCCAGCCGGCGTGCCCACTCGATGTCCACGCGGACGACGTCCCCGACGGCGGGCGGCTCACCCTCCCCCGGCTCGAGCTCGTGCACGATCTCGCCAGCGTCCTTGCGCGCCGCCCGGACGGTCCACGATCGTCCGTCGGCCGTCCGCAGGAGAAGACCGCGGTCGGATGGCTGGCCACCGCCGCCGGGGTAGAAGACCGTCCGATCGAGCACGACCCGTGTCGGCTCGTCGCCCTCGACCGATGTGATGCGGGCGTCGATCTCGCGCGCGTAGGCGTCGGTGTAGCAGAGCTGCTCGCCCGCCGGCGTCACTGGCGCGAGCCGATCACTGGACGGTGAGCGTCCCGATCATCGTGGGGTGGACGCTGCACACGAAGGCATACGATCCGGCGTCGAGTGCCGGGACGTCGTAGACCCTGGTGGCGACACCGTTGAAGATCTCGCCCTTGAACAGCTCGGCCCCGTTCGTGTCACCGAGATGGAGCGTGACGTTGTGCGGGACACCGGCGTCCTTGTTCTCGAACGAGATCTGGAACGGCGTGTTGGCCGGGGCGGTCAGGGCGGTCTGCTCGTACTTGATGTTCAACGCGCTGATATCGACGACGACCAGGTTGCCCGAGCCGCTCGGGGCGGACGCGCCGGGGGACGAGGCGCTCGGGACGGGGGCGGAGGCCAGACCCGAGCCGCTCGGCGCCGGACCCGACGCCGTGGCGGAGCCGCTCGGCGCCGGCGGCGGGGTGACCGACGGGGCCGGCGCATAGGTCCAGCCCGCGCTCGCGGTCGCGCAACCCGCCACGACGACGATCGACAGGAGGGCGACGGGCAGGGAGCGCGCGAAACGCATCGTGCTGGGCCTCTCGAGGATGGGATTGGCGGACGGTCCACGGTGCCCCTTGGGCCGCTGCCGCGGGTGCACGTGGAATCTACCGCGCGGACGGGCGTCGTGTCGTGAGGTGTGTCCGGAGCCGTGCAGTGGAGTCCGGGGTGGGTCCTACCCCTCGAGTACCACCCTCGGACAGGACTAATGGGCTGGTTGTGAGCCCGCTGACCCTCCCCTAGTCTCGACCACCCGGCTCGATCGCGGGCCCGGTCCATGAATCATCCGAACGCGCGGAGCCTGCCCAGATGTTCAAGCTCGCCATCCATCGCACCTGGCGCATCGTCGCCACCGTCGGTCCGCTGGCCGCCATCGCCCTCAGCCTGGCCGCCGGCCTGAAGTGGCACTGATCCCCTAGTCGCATCCTCGCCGTCCTGCCGGTACCCATCCGGCGGGACCCATCGCGATCCGACCGAGACCCGGAGACCTCCCTCCGGGTCTCTCGGTGTCTCAGGGCTTCTCGGTCAGACCCAGACGGATCGCCACCGCGGCGGCCTCGACCCGGCCCGAGACCTCGAGCTTCGACAGGATGTTCCCGACGTGGACGCCGACCGTCTTCTGGCTGATGAACAGGCGCTCGCCGATCTCACGGTTCGTGCGGCCCTGAGCGACCAGGGCGAGGACCTCGCGCTCCCGACCGCTCAACCCGAAGGTGTCCGGCCGGCGTGACGCCGAGGCCGGCTCGCCGGCGATGGCGCGGACGAGGTCCGAATGTCCGTTGTCGCGATCCTCGTCGCCGGCTGCGGCCATGACCGGGACCATCCGCCCAGCCGGGCGCGCCTCGAGCAGCGCGTCGACCTCGGGCGGAAGCACGATCCGGGCGCGGCCGGCCAGCTCGCGGAGCTCGCGCAGCAGCGGTCTGGCGCCGAGCTGCAGACCGAGCCCGACAGCGTCGAGCAGCGGCGCGCGGGCGTCGGTGCGGCCGGTCCGGCCGGCGCCCGACCCGAGCATCGCCTCGGCCTCCCGCCAGCGCGCGAGGGCCGCATCGTAGGGCGCCTCGAGCGCAGCCCAGTCGCGCGCGACGTGACGCCAGATGGCCGCATCGTCCTCGCCCTCGATCCGTCGCTGGAACGCGCGGCCGGTGGCGAGTGACGCGTCGGCCACACGGCGCGAGCCGGCCGACGGTGGAGCACCGGCCGCCCGGACGAGCGCCGTGGCCGCGTCGAGGACGGTCGTGGTCCGCTGCCGAGCGGCCGCCAGCGGTGCCAGCTGGCGATGTTCGCGGGCGTCGACCGCCGCGGCGGCGTCCACCTGGGCGACCATCGACGCCATCCGCGCCACGAGCAGCCACTCCTCGGTCGCGCGGACGCTGGCCCAGCCGCGTTCGACCGACCGGCTGGCGTCGGCGATGTCGCCGCGCCACAGGGCGAAGGAGGCGGCCGCGAGGTAGTACGGGCCGGCCAGCTGCGGCTCTCGCACCGCGTCGAACTCGAGGATCGTCTGGCCCAGCAGGCGCGTCGCCTCCTCGCCCGCATCGGTCTCGATCTCGACGATGGCCAGCTGGAGGACCGAGGCGAGATAGACGACACCGACCGGCAGCCAGCGCATGGCACGCGCAGCGAGCTCGCGGGCCTCCTGCCAGCGCCCGAGCAGGAACAGGGTGTCGGCGACGTTGCCCGCCAGGAAGTTGCCGTAGACCGCCTCGAGACCCTCCCGCCTGGCGTCCTCGATGCCCTCGTAGGCCACGTCGACCGCCTCGGTCCGCCGGCTCATGAGATCGAGCACGGTGGTCAGGTTGGCGCGGACCCGGAACAGCGCGTCGGGGTCGTCGAGCTCGCGGGCTCCCGCCTCGGCCTCGCGGAGCAGCTCGACCGAGGCCGCCGGATCGCTGCCCCAGGCGAGAGCGACCGCCAGCGTGGTCAGGGCGTGGACCTCCTGCTTCCGCGCCACCGGATCGCAGGCGCGCGCGACCGTCATCGCCTCGCGGGCCAGCCGCTGTGCCTCGGAGAAGATCCCATCCAGCATCTGGAGCTGGGCGAGCGCGGCCAGCACCGTCGCCCGCTCCGGGCTCGGCTCGCGCGGGACCAGCTCGACGGCGCGGCGCGCCGCGTGCATCGCGCCCGCCGGATCGCCCGCGGCACGCCGGATGTGGCCCAGGCGTTCGTGGAGCAGCCCCAGCCGGATGCGGTCGCGCCGGCCGTCGAGGCCGCCGATGGCCGACTCGAGGTACGCCGTCGCGCGCGACATCCGTCCGACCGCGAAGGCCGCCTCCGACGCGCGCTCCTGGAGATCGACCAGGTCTGGGCCCGGCGCCGACCGACGACGCGCGGCGGCGGTCGGCGGCGGACGCTCGGGGATCGACAGAGCCAGCTCGAGCGCCGCCAGCTCGTCGGCGGCCGCGTGGCGAGCCGCCGCCGCGGCGGCGGCATCGATGGCAGCGGCCCGGGCCGAGACCGGATCGAATGCGCCGAGCCAGTGCGCGGCGATGGCCGACGGCGGTCCCTCGAGGCTCGACGCCAGGGCGGCGTGATAGCGCGTCCGGGCGATCGGCAGGAGGTCCCAGGCGACCGCCTTGCAGATGGAGTCGTGACGGAACCCGACAGCCTCGCCACGCTCGATCAGGAAGCCGTTGGCGAGCGCCTCGGTCCGACCGGCCCACAGGTCCGGGTCGAGGACGCCGGCACCGACCCGCGGCCCGGTCACCGAGCGCGGCGCCTGCCGCCTCGCGTCGAGCTCGAACGCGGCGGCGACGCCTGCCAGCTGACCGGCGGTCAGCGGGCGCTCGGCGAGGGCGAGGAGGCGGAGCACGCGCCGGCACTCCTGCGAGCGGACGGCCATCCGCGCGATCACGAGCTCCTCGAACGAGCCGGTCAGGGAGGCGCTCGGCAGCTCGCGCCGGGCCGCCAGCAGCTCCTCGGCCACGAGTGGCAGGCCGCCCGACCGCTCGGCGACCAGCAGCAGCAGGCTGGCCGAGGCCCGCTCGCCCTCGATCCCCTCGATCAGCAGAGCGAGCTCGTCTCGATCGAGCGGCTGGAGGGCCACCCGGTCGGGGCGCGACCCGGCCAGGATGCCCGCGAGGTCGGTGGTCCATGAGTCGTCGCGCGCGACCACGTCCGGCTGGTGCGTGCCGATGATGGTCAGCCGCTGGTCGCGCGAGACGCGGGCGAGGAACGTGACCAGGGCCCGCGTGGCCGCGTCGGCAAGGTGGAGGTCCTCGAGCACGAGGACGACCGGGCGGCGCTCGCCCAGCCGGCCGAGGAGCCCGAGGATGCCCTCGAGGGTCCGTGCCTGCCGCCGCTCGGGTGCGGTCCGGCCGCCGTCGTCGGTGCCCGCCCCGATCGCCTCGAGGCGCGGCGCGAGCGCGGGCAGCAGCCGGACCACCTCGGACCTCGAGGGGCCCAGCAGGTCCGGCAGCGCATCGTCCGGCACTGCGAGCAGGGTCGGGCCGATGGCGCGGATGATCGGGCCGTACGGCTCGTCCGAACGGGCGGGCCACGCCGCAGCGCGCAGGACCGTCATCGGGTCGTGCAGGGCCTCGATCCGGGCGATCGCCTCGTCGAGGAAGCGTGTGACGCCGATCCCGGCCGTGCCCTCGAAAAGCAGGGTCCGCGTCCGGCCGTGGGCGGCGTCGTCGAGGCCCGTGGCGAGCTGGGCGAACGCCGCCTCGCGCCCCACGAACCGCGCGCTCGTGTACCTGACGGGCATGGCTCATTCTAGGGCGCCGGCATCGTGCTCGATCCCCGTGTCCGCTAGGCTGGCCCCGATGACCGATGATGGCCGGCGCGCCCCTCACCCCTCGAACACGCTCAACGAGCTGACCGGCGAGGAGTGGCTGTACTTCACCAAGTCACTGCTCACGACGGCCTACCCATCCGAGCTCGGCCACGCCGTCCGTCGCGTCCACGGGGCCAACAAGCCGCCGCGCCTGATGGCCCGCCTGATCGAGTTCTTCAGCCGGAGCGGGGAGCTGGTGCTCGATCCGTTCGCCGGCGTGGGCGGCACGCTCCTGGGCGCGGCGATCGCGCGCGGACCGCGGCGGGCCGTCGGCATCGAGCTCGAGCCGCGCTGGGCCGCCGTGTTCGCGGCGGTCGTCCGCGACCTGGCCAACGAGCGCGACGGCGCCGGGCCGGAGCTGGCCGACCTCGGCTCGGCCGATCCGGGCGGGCCGCGACGGTTCGATCCGACCGGCGTCGAGATGCGGGTCGGGGACGCGCTGGCCCTCCTGCCGGCGATCGCGGACGGATCGATCGACCTCGTCGCCACGGACCCTCCGTACAACCTCCAGCTGCCGATGACCATGGCCGGCGGACCCCTGGCCGAGACGCACGCCAATCGGCGGACCGATTACGCGATGGTCACCGATTCGGCCGACGACCTGGCCAACGCGCCGGACTACCCGACGTTCCTCGATCGGATGGAGCGGGTGCTCGGCGAGCTCGAGCGCGTCCTGCGGCCGGGCGGCTACGCGGTCGTGATCGTCCGCGATGCCTATCAGGACGGGCGCTACGTCTTCACCGGCGCGGACCTCGCCGCCCGGGCGGCGACCGTCGGGCTCGTGCCCAAGGGCGACCTCATCTGGTATCAGGCAGGGACGCGGCTACGCCCATACGGCTACCCGCACGCCTTCGTCCCCAACATCGTCCACCAGCACATCCTCGTGCTGCGCCGGGAGCCGATCCGTCAGCTCTCGCGTCGCCGCCGCTGCGCTTCGAGGTAGGCGGCGAAGACGTCGCTGTCGTCGTCGGCCTCGCCCATGGTCCACGTCTCGGCGACGATCGGCATCGTCGCCACGGGTCCCTCCGCCGGACCGTCGTCGTCGATCACCTCGCCCAGCGTCATCTTGGGCACCCAGCCCTGACGCCCGTCGGGGCACAGGACGAGCCAGTAGGCACCGTACTTCTCGAGCAGCTGGACCTCGTCGCCCTGATCGAGGTAGCCGATCTCGCCGCCACGGAGCTCGTCGGGTGAGTCGAGCAGCCGGACGAGGCGGTAGCGGATGATCCGCCGCTCGCGGCCATCGAGCTTGCCGACCAGCCCCTGATCGAATGTCAGGCGGGCCGCCGGCGTGCTGTCGCGGATCGGGTCCGCCTTGCGAGCCTGGAGCAGCGATGGCCGGCGCCAGCGCGGCATCAGCGCCTCGAGGTCGGCCCCGAGCGGTGCCCCGAGCGCATCGGGAGCGTCAGCGCCGACATCGACCGCGGCCCCGTCCGCGGCGCGCTCCGCCACCGCGACCCCGGCGAGGGCCGCGGGTGCGACCTCGAGCCCGCGTGCCGCGGCGGCGGCCAGCACGTCGTCGGATGGATCGTCGTCGTCGCGGCGACGCCGGCCGAACAGGCCGAACGCCATCGCCGCCGTCACCGCGCCGGTCGTCGTCACGAGCGTCGGGGCGAGGCTGAACGAGGGGAGACTGGGGGCGGGCAATCCCACCAGGGCGAACAGCCCGGCGATCGGGCCCCACGGACCCGGATGCCCCGTGCCGTGGCCGCCGGGCAGGCCGCGGGTCCCGGACCCGCTCCCCGCCGAGCCGGCCGGCCCGGTCCCGCCGGCGATGGTCGCGATGACGAGGCCGGGGCTGGCTGTCGGGGTCGCCACCGGCCGCAGGAAGTCGGGCTGGACGACGGCTGTCGGGCGAGCGGTGGCGTCGGCGATCGCCGGTGTCGCGATCGGACTCTGGGTCGCGGTCGGGCCGATGGACAGGCCGGTCACGCCGGGCGCCTGGGTGAGACGCGGCGTCGGGCTGGCCGTCCGCCGCGGGGCCGGCGTCGGGGTCGGCGTCGGCTTGGCGGTCGGCTTCGGTGTCGGTGTCGGGGTCGGGGTGGGTTTCGGTGTCGGGGTGGCGACCGGCGCGATCGTCACGGATCCGGCCGCCAGCGTGGCCTCGCTGTGGTCCTTGGCGCGAGCGGTGATGACGACCGCCTGGGTCCCGATCGGCAGCTTGCCGGACCAGGTGAACGTCACACCCTTGCCCCAGGCTGCACTGGCAGACGGACTCATGGCGTGCTTGATCGTGCCGACCGTGGCGGTCACCCCGTCGGAGCGCGATCCATCCGAGTTCCGGAACACCACCGAGATCAGGATCGTGGTCGCCGTCGTCCCGGTTCGTGGCGAGACGACGGCGTTGGACAGCGTGGTCTTGCTCGGGGCGGCGGCGGCCATGGGCGTCGCGAGGGCGGCGAGCAGGAGCACGGCCGCGGCGAGAGCCGCGAGCCACGCCCAGACCTCGTGGGTCCTTCTTCGTTCGTCCCAGACCAGCACGCTCAACCTCCCGGGCACGGGCGGTTCGCCCGACGCCGAGGTCGAGGATGTCCGGGCGCGAGGCGGCGGGCAATGGTACGTGGGTCCGGGTTGGCCCAGCCGTCAGGAGCCCCATTCCGGACGTTCGCGGTGCGTCCTGCCACCGCGGCGGACCGGTCCGGTGCGGTCTGGTCCGGGGAGTGGTCCGACCGTCGTGCCCGGTTGACCCGGAATGGTCATTGGCCGGGACCGGCGGGCGCCCCACGATGATCGCCATGCAGACCGTCTCGGCCTCTCGTCCGACCCACCGCCTCGGCTCGATCGTCGGTCGGACCCTGTTCGGCGCGACGCTGGTGGCGACCGGGCTCGGGTTCGCCCTGATCGTCATCGAGACGCCCCTCGTGCCGCGCCTCGTCCCGTTCGTCGGCAGCGGATCGACCGGCCTGGCGGTGGCCGTCTTCGTCTGGGTGCTCGCCCTCGTCGCCGGTGCCGGGCTCTCGATCGCGGGGGCCAACCGGCTGGCGGCGACGGTCTCGTCGGTCAAGACCGGATCGCCGACCCGTCCGCCGGTCACCCGGATGCTGTCCACCCTCGGGGACGACGTCGTCGTCGCCACCGCCGTCAGGCCGGACGACGGCCGGCCGATCCCGGAGCTGGTGGTCGGGCCGTTCGGCCTCGCGGTCGTCCATGAGCTCGGTCCGCGCGAGATCGTCCGACACACCGGCTATACGTGGGAGCGACGCACGGCCCGTGGCTGGCTGCCGATCGAATCCCCGGTCGATCGCGTCAGCCGCGACGCGGATCGGATCCGGCATTGGCTGGCGGGCGGCGACCTGGAGTTCGTCGTCCGCGTCTACGCGGTGCTGGTCACAGCCGATGGCCGCATCTCACGGTCAGCCCAGTGCGCGGTCATCGGCGCGGAGCAGATCCCGGCCTGGTTCGAGGCGTTGCCGCCGCAGCGCAGCCTCAGCGCAGGCCGGCGGGAGCGCCTGCTCGACAGGATCCGCGCGACGAGCGTCACGTCACGTCGCTGACGGGGCCGGCCGTCCGCGTCGGACGATGGGGACGAGTGGTAGGGGAGCCAGGACTCGAACCTGGAACCAGCGGGATATAAGCCCGCCGCTCTGACCGATTGAGCTACTCCCCCGGGGCGATGCTACACCCGTCCGGCGTCCGGCCCGGGTCCTCAGCTTCCGCCGCGGAGGCGCCCCGTGAGGATCCGCAGGCCGAACGACCGCGATCGGGGCCGGTCGCCGGTGGCGGTCGCTGCCGCCCTGGCCTGCTCGCCGAGCTTCACCCCGCCGGGTGCGTAGGCGCGGGCCGGGAGCGTCGCGGTGAACTCGCGCTCCTCGTCGGTCCGCATGGCCTCGATCGGGAGCTCGTCCGGATCGAACGGTCGCTCCTCGACCGGGACGGCGGCCGGTGGTCGGGCATAGGCCGGCGCGCCATACAGCGTTGGCAGGGCGACGTGGTGTTCGTCGGTGGACACGCGCGAATCCCTCGAACGGTGCGGTCGGGACCGGATACCCGGTGCCCGCCCTGGATGAGTACGGGCAAAGCCTACCGCGAATCCGGCCCGCTGGGCCAGTCCCTTTGCGGCCCGATGCGTGTTCTGGTGCCTCAGGTCACCGTCGGGCGACCGACTCAGCCGAACAGCGGCCGGATGACCTGGACCGCGACGACCAGGACGAGATACGCGATCGGGACGGCCGCGAAGAACCCGAGCGCCGCGCTCCACCCGCTCCGCCGCACGACCGACCCCGAGCCGGTCGGCTGCGGCACGATCAGGTACGTCACCACGGTCCCGATCACGAGCACCAGGGCGACATAGACGGCCACGGCCAGCGTTCGGAGGTCGCCGCCGGGGAGGACGGCGCCGCGGCTCAGCGCGACGTCGTAGACCAGGTACGCGACGGCCAGCACGATCGCCACGCTCAGGCTCGCAGCCACGGCCCGGACGACCGGCCGCGGTGCGTTGCGGAACTGCCGCCAGCGGATCTCCGCCCACGAGCGCCGCTTCGGAAGCGTCGCGGGATCGCGCCGGCCGGTCATCGCTCGCCGAGGATGGTCAGGGTCCGCCGCGGAGGAAGCGTGTCGGGCGTGTGCGCGGCCAGCAGTGCGACCGCCTCGGCGAAACGCTCGATCTCCTCGTCGGACGTGAAGAAGCCGACGCTGATCCGGATGGCGTCGAGTGGCTCGATCGTCCGGGCGATGGCGAAGACACGCGACTCGAGCTCGTCGAGGGCCGCCTGCGCCGACCAGCCGGCGATCCGGAAGGTGACCAGGGTCGCCATCGCGTGGGGCGGGGTCAGCACCGAGACGCCCGGGATCCCCGCCAGCCGCGCGGCCGCCGCGGCCGCTGTCACCGCGCCGCGCCGGTGGACGAAGTCCCACCCGACGTACATCGACAGCCAGCCGATGGAGCGGGCCATGCCGACGACCGATGGCCGGTGGTAGCCGCTGGCCTCGAACCGACGAGCGTCGGACCACCAGGCGGCATCGCCACGGCCGCCGATCTGTTCGAAGCTGAACCAGCCGCCGAGCGCCGGGACGAGAGCCTCGACGATGGACGGACGGACGACGAGGGACCCCATCCCCTCGGGCCCCAGCAGCCATTTCTGGGCGGCGACCGCGTACAGGTCCGCGCCGAGCTCGTCCAGTCGCGCCGGGATGGCCCCGGCGGCCTGCGCTCCGTCGACCACGACGAGGGCCCCGCGGGCATGTGCCAGCTCGGCGATCCCCGCGACCGGCAGCACGGCCCCGGTCGTGTACAACACGTGCGAGACCGACACCAGGCGAGTGTCGGGCGTGAGCGCGGCGTCGAACGCGGCGAGCGTCCGCTCGTCGTCACCGTCGTCGCCGGCATCCACGACGGTGAGCTCGATGCCCATCCGGTCGCGCAGCGCGACCAGCGGGCCGATCGCCCCGGCATGCTCGTGGGCGCTGGTCACCGCGCGCCCACCGCGACGCCAGTCGGGCAGCAGGGTCGCGGCGTTCATGCCGTCGGTCGTGGAGTGACTCAGCGCCACCGAGCCGACGTCCGTGCCGAGCACGGCGGCGACGCCCGCCCGCGCCTCGGCCATCCGCTGCAGGAAGTCGTCGACGTCGGCCGGGTGCGCTCGTCCGACGTCGCGCTCACGGGCCTCGGCCTCGGCCATCGCCGCGGCCGTCTCGGCGGGCAGCGGACCGACCGATCCGGTGTTCAGATAGATCCCCGCGGCAAGCGCCGGCAGCGCCGCCCGGACGGCCGCCAGCTTCTCGGCATCCGGGGTGAACGGGGCGACCACGGCCGTATGATACCGAGCATGAGTGGCCTGGCCCGACCAGAGTTCCTGGCCACGACCGAGTGGCTGGCCGACAACATCGACCGGCCCGAGATCCGGGTCCTCGACCTCCGCTGGCGGCCGGACGGGAGCGCGCCGGCGGTCCACGCGAGCGGCCACATCCCGGGCGCCGCGCTGGTCGACTGGCGGGCCGATCTGGTCGAGGACGGCGACCACGGCGAGACGATCCTGCTTATCGGACCTGACCGGATGGCTGCCCTGGCGGCCGAGGTCGGGATCGCCGACGGGACGACCGTGGTCGTCTACGACGACAGCCAGGGCCTGTTCGCCGCACGCGCGTGGTGGAGCTTCCTGGCGTACGGGCTCGAGTCGGTCCGGGTGCTCGACGGCGGCTTTCCCGCCTGGGCCGGCGAAGGGCGCGCGGTCTCGAACGCACAGCCAGGCCCCGGCGGTCCGGCGTTCACTGTCCGGGGGCCCAACCGGATGCGGCTGACGACGCCCGACGTTCGCGGCTTGCTCGGGTCGCCCGACGTGACGCTCCTCGACGCGCGCGCGCCGGCCGAGTACCACGGCTACGAGGGCAACACCAAGCGGCTCGGCCATATCCCGGGCGCGGTCAACGTCCCCGTCGGCGCGACGAGCGAACCCGGTGGCCAGCGCCTGCGCGATGGTGGCGAGCTGCGCGACCAGCTCCATCGCGCCAATGTCGTCCGCGGCCGGCGGATGGTCTGCTACGACGGTTCGGGGATCGCGGCAGCGAAGCTCGCGTTCGTGCTCAGCCTGCTCGGTCACGACGACGTCGCGGTGTATGACGGCGGCTGGTCCGATTGGGGCAACCGGCTGGACCTGCCGGTCGACCGCTAAGGGCGCAAGAGAGGAGGCGCGCCAGCCGCGCCGCCGGCCCGCACGGCCCGGAACCGTCAGATGCTCGCCACCCCAGCGTTGGTCATCCGGCCAGCCCGGTGCCCGAAGAAGGTCACGCTCGGACGCGGCCGGCGAGGCGCTCGATCCGTGACAGATGTGTCACCACTCGTGCATCTGACCGTCATCCGCTGACGAGCGCTCGCCTGACGTGCAGCTGTCACGAAATGGCGCCCTCCGGCCCCGACCGTGACCGCGAGCCGGCCGTGACCAGCAGCTCGGGGCCGTGCTGCAGGCCCTCGTACAGCGCGGTCACCGTCTCGACCGTGTCGATCTCGTCGACCGTCTTGTCGGGTCGCAGGGCGACGATCCGGGGGAAGCGGAGCGAGAAGCCCGATCGGTGGCGGTTCGAGCGGACGATCACGTCGAAGGCGATCTCGACCACCACCGTCGGCTCGACCTGGTGGTAGCGCCCGTAGCGGGCGATGGTGTGTGCCTCGAACCAGCGGGTCATCTCCGCGATCTCGGCGTCGGTCAGGCCGCTGTACGCCTTGCCGATGTTGACCAGTGTGTCGTGCTCGGTGTCGCGGACCGCGAAGGTGTAGTCGGACAGGACGCCGTGGCGCTTGCCGTGCCCGACCTCGACGCCGACGACCACGCAGTCGATGGTGGCGAGTGCCTTCTTCATCTTCAGCCAACCGAGTCCCCGCCGACCCGGCGCGTAGATGCTGTGCGGGTCCTTGACCATGAGCCCCTCGTTGCGCCGGGCACGGGCCTCGACGAAGGCCGCCTCGACGGCCTCGGCGTCCGCCGCGCTGGTCAGGTGCGAGCGTGCGAAGCGGCCGCCGTCAGATGCCAGGGGGAGCTCGAGCGCATCGAGCCGTGCTCGTCGATCGGTCAGCGGCTCGCGGAGCAGGGGCTCGACCGGCTCGTCGCCGCCGGGCCCGACCGCCAGCGCGTCGAACGTGACGAAGATGACCGGGACCTCGGCCTGGATGGCCGCCGACGGGGCCTTCCGTCCCAGCCGCGCCTGGAGCGCGATGAACGGCAGGACCACGCCGTCCCGCCAGCCGAGGATCTCGCCGTCGAGGATGCCGTCCCACGGCAGCTCCTCGGCCGCCCCGACGATCTCCGGGTAGCCGGAGCTGACATCGTGCAGGTCGCGCGAGTAGAGGCGCACCTCACGACCCCGCTTGTGGAGCTGGGCACGGATGCCGTCGTACTTGTCCTCGAGCCAGACCACCGGCCCGAGCCGGGCGACGATCTCGGCGGCGTCCTCGGCCGGCGAGGCGAGCATGAACTTGAGCGGGTGGAAGAGCGCGAGCGCGGCGCTCCCGAGCGCATCGTCACGGGCCAGCGCGGCGAGCTGCCCGACGTCGCCGACCAGCATGCCGGCCCATTTGACGTCGTCGAGCGGGCGATCGAAGGCGCGTGCGATGGCGGCCTCGACCAGGCCCTCGCGGAGGCCGATCCGCAGGTCGCCGCCGAGCACCTTGACGATGTACTTGGCGGTCAGCGGGTCCGCCCGTTCGAGCAGGTCGCGCAGGATGGCCGACTTGCGTGCCGCGCCGGACGCCTGCTCGATGGCGGCGAACGCCTCGGCCACCTCGGGGAGCGTCGGGCTCGTCTCGGGCGGCGGGTCGTGGCCGGCCTCGCGCAGGACGTCGGCGACCGCGATGCCGAGGTCGGACGAGCGGTCGTAGGCCTCGCCCAGCGCCGCCCGGGGGACATCGCCGAGCGAGGTCACGGTCGTTGCGATGGCCGCCCAGCCCAGACCCGCCGCCCGCTGATCGGCCTCGGCGAACGGGCGGCCGGTCAGGAAGACCGCGGCGATCGGCAGCTCGGCGGGCGACAGCTCGCGCAGGTACTCCGCGAGCATCGCCGTCTTCTCGGACGTCCGGGTGGTCGCCGCGAGGCGCTCGGCGAGCTCGCTCCAGCGACGCATCGGACGATGGTATACCGTGCCGAAGATGGTGCAGCGGACGTGGTTCCCGGAGACCCTGACCGGCACCCGGGTCGTCCTGCGCCGCCACGTCCCGGAGAACATCGGCGCGTTCCTGCGCTGGTATGCCGACCCCGAGATCGCGCGCCTGGCACGCTACCAGGCGACGCCGATGCGCCCCGAGGAGATCGAGCGATTCTTCGCGGCGCGCGTGGTCGGACCCGACGCGCTGGCGATGGCCGTCCACGAGAAGGGCTCGGACAGGCTCGTCGGGACGTGCGCCTTCAGCCAGCTCGACGGGGAGAACGGGTCCGCGCTCTACCACATCACCATCGGCGAACCCGATGTGTGGGGTCGCGGGTTCGGCACCGAGGCGACCCAGCTGATGCTCGATCATGCGTTCGGCACGCTGGGGCTGCACCGGATCGCGCTGTTCGTGTTCGAGTTCAACGAGCGCGCCATCCGCGCCTACCGCCGCTGCGGGTTCGTGGTCGAGGGCCGCTCGCGGGAATCGATCTGGCGCGACGGCCGCTGGTGGGACGAGCTGGCGATGAGCGTCCTCGAGTCGGATTGGCGGGCACGGCGCGACGCCGAAACACGGACGGGACCGGCCGAGGCGGCCGGCGCCATCGCCGACATCACGGAGGCGCTGCCCGCGACCGGCGACGTCAGCCTGGCGGCGGGCCCATCGGATCGGTTGCGACGGTCGCTCGGGAGGTGGCGATGACGACCCAGGGAGCTGCGGCCGAGGCTGCGCGCGCCGACGTCCGCGAGCTGATCGCGGCCAAGGGCCACACCGTGGACAACGCCCGCGCGGCCGTCGCGCGGCTCGAGGCGGCGTTCGCGGCCGGCGACCTGGTCCGGACCCCGGCGATGGATCAGTACCTCGGCGACCTGATGCAGGCCCTCGAGCAGGACGAGGGCGAGAAGCTCGGCGGCAAGAGCGCCGAGGCGGCCCGGTTCATCCTCCGCGCCGTCGACCGCGAGCTCGATCACGCCTGACAGCGGAGCCACGCCCACCACGCTGCCCTGAGCACGCCTCTACACTCGGGTCCTCACTGACCACCTCGGAGGCCCGCCCATGTCCCCCACGTCCGACGTCAAGCTCGGGATCCTGCTCTGGAGCCAGGCCGCCACCTGGGACGAGATGCTCGACGCGGCGAAGCTGGTCGACCGGCTCGGCTACGCGCACCTGTGGACGTGGGACCACATCTACGCCATCTTCGGCGACCCATACCAGCCGATCTTCGAGGGCTGGTCGCTGCTCAACGCCTGGGCGCGCGAGACCGATCGGGCACGGCTCGGGCTGCTCGTCGGCGCGAACACCTTCCGCAACCCAGGGATCGTCGCCAAGACCGTCACCACGCTCGACCACGCCAGCGGCGGCCGCGCCATCCTCGGCATCGGCGGGGCGTGGATGGAGCCCGAGCACACCGCGCACGGCATCGACTTCGGCAGCGGCTTCGGACAGCGCCTCGACTGGCTCGACGAATCGGTCGGCGCCATGCGACGCCTGCTCGATGGCGAGTCGGTCACGTCGGGGCCGGGCGGCCATTACTCGTTCGACGATGCCCGCCAGAGTCCGCTGCCCGTCCAATCGCGTCTGCCGATCATGATCGGTGGCAGCGGCGAGAAGAAGACGCTCCGTACGGTCGCGCGCTACGCCGACATGTGGAACGCGATGGGTCCGCTCGAGCTGATGGCCCACAAGATCGACGTCCTGCGGGAGCACTGCGCGGCCGTCGGGCGCGACATCGCCGAGATCGAGTTCACGCTCGGGATCAAGGCCACCATCCGCGACACCGAGGCCGAGGCGATCGAGGTCTGGAAGGCCGCCA
>DASYSM010000138.1:0-48726 GCA_036003325.1 Candidatus Limnocylindrales bacterium | reverse complement strand
TGACCCAGCCGGTGCCGGTCATCTCGGCCCCAGACGGCGCGGTCCTCGTCGGGGACTGGGGAACGGGCACGATCTACCGGATCGCGGCGACCTGAACGCTCGTCGGTCATCGTCAGCGACGACAATGCCGCCGTGAGCCTTCCGGAAGGGGGTCTGTCGAGCGTGCGGATCGAGCAGGACCTGGTGCTCGGTGGGGATCTCGTCGCGACCCAGCTGTGGGCAGCGCGAGCACCCGGGCGCTCGGCTCACCGTGTCTTCATCAGAGGACATGCGGGGTCCGTCTATGTGAGCGATGGGTGGGGCGTCAACTACGCCTCGATCCGGTTTCGACGTCTCGACGCGATGACCGGGGAAGAGGCCGCGTCCTTTCGGTCGGGCACGGCCGTCCGCACCTTCGCCTACCGCGACACGACGGACCATCTGCTGATCGCCACTGACACGAAACTCTTCGAGCTGGATTCCCTGACCCTGTCGGAGCGTCGTCGCTGGAACACGAGGATTCCTCGATATCCTGATTCGCTGGCTGTTCGCGGGGATCACGTCGTAGTCGCGAACTGGCTGGCGCCGCAGGTCGGGCTCGTCGACCTCGCGACCGGCCGGGTCCGTCGGCGGGCTGCCCCCGGGATGAC
This sequence comes from Candidatus Limnocylindrales bacterium, assembly GCA_036003325.1. Lineage (GTDB taxonomy): Bacteria > Chloroflexota > Limnocylindria > Limnocylindrales > CSP1-4 > SPCO01. The sequence goes on along the minus strand of DASYSM010000138.1, from coordinate 48,097 downwards.
GAAGATCCTTGACGGGGCCGGATCGCCTCTTCTGGTGGGTGGACTCGACGGGGATGTGGTGTCGATCGACCCGATCAGCGGTCGAACCGAACAGATCCTCGCAACGCCCCCGGCACTCGATGCCGGGCTGTCACCCGATCGGCGAACCCTGTGGTTGTCCGTCGGCGTCCGTGCCACCGTCACGTCGAGCGGCATGCGACTTGGCCGGCCGACCCGCGAGCTCCGGCGATACGCGCTCGATGGTTCGGAGCCGGCGGAGACATACAGGGCGCCGCACCCGTTTCGAAATGTTGCGATCGGGACGAGCGCCCTCTGGCTGGTCGGCGAACGGCTCGTCGACGTCCCCTTCCCGCTGGGCACGGGGCCGGCTCGGATGTGGTCGCCGCCGGAAGGCGAGACGATCGTCGATGGCGACCCCGATTCGGGCCTCGTGATGACGCTGTTACCGGGCAAGCGCGATCCGGATGCGAGATTGACCTGCTTTCGAGCGGTCGAACCAGACTCCCGATGGCAGGATCATTGACCCCCGCGCCGCCGCAGTGCCTCTGCGAGACGCCCGTAGTCGGCCCGCTCGTTGTAGCGCTGGGCTGAGATCCGGACCAGGATCTGAGTCCGGCCTGTCGGCGTCTGCGCCGCACGGACCGGCCACGGACCCACCGGGACCTGGATCCCGTCTTCGACGACAAGAGCCTGTCGGAATGCATCGGCGCTTGCCTGATCGTCGACGCCCGGGATCTCCAGCGGCAGCGCCGCCATCGAGCCGAGCATCGTGTCGGGCGCCGGGCTCGAGATCCCGAGGGCGGAGGCGACCAGATCCCGTCCCTCGATCGCGAGCGCGTGGTTGGCGGCCATGACCGCGGGCCAGCCACCGGCCTCGCGCCCCATCCAGTCGATCGCCGCGGGGAGTGCCAGGAACCCGGTCGGATCGCTCGTGCCCACCCAGTCGAACTCGTGCCGGAACCGCGTCCGGCCGGAGAGTGGCGCATTGGCCCCGTGCGACACGACGAGCGGGTGGATCCGGTCGCGGCGATCCTCGCGGACCCACAGGACAGCAGCACCCTTCGGACCGCACAGCCATTTGTGGCCGTTGCCGGTCCAGTACGCGGCGCCCAGCGTGTCCACCGTGAGCGGCAGCATCCCGGGCGCGTGCGCGGCATCGACCAGCGTGTCGATCCCGCGTCGATCGAGTTCGGCGACGAGCGCCTCGACCGGGAAGACCAGGCCCGTCGGGCTGGTGACATGGCTGACGAGGACGAGCCGGGTCCGCTCGGTGACGGCGGCGAGGATGGCCTGCGCCACCTCGTCCGGCCCGGCGACCGGGAACGGGACCCTTGCCACGATCACCCGCGCGCCGTCCCGCGCGGCGACCGCGCGCATCGCGTTGATCGTGGCGTTGTACTCGTGGTCGTTCGTCAGCAGCTCATCACCCGGCTCGAACCGGAGCGACTGGAGCACTGTGTTCACGCCGGTCGTGGCGTTGGCGAGGAACGCCAACCCCTCCGGATCGGCCCCAAGGAACCGCCCCACCGCGACCCGCGCCTCGTCCAGCAACCCGGGCAGGTCGTCGGTCAGGAACCGGACCGGCTCCGCCTCCATCCGGTCGCGCCACATCCGCTGCGCCTCGAGCACGGGTTCAGGGCACGCCCCGTACGAGCCGTGGTTGAGGAACGTGATCGTCTGGTCGAACCGCCAGCCGAGGTCCCGCCTCACAGGGGGATGACCGGCGTCTCGATCACATCACCGGAGCGAGCGACGATCGTCACGCCGCCCTCGGGATCCGCCAGCCAGCGCGCCTCGCCCGGCCCGACCACGCGCCACGCGACGGTCTCGGCGCCGGCCGCCGGCGGCTCCTCGATGACGCCGGTCTGCTCGGCCAGCCCGAGGGCGCCGAGCCCGGGCGGCGCCCACGCGGCGAACCGCTCGACGGTGGCGTCCCACGTCGCGGCGCGGGCGTGCGGCACGACGACCAGCCCGCGCACGACCTTGAGCCCGGCAAGCCCGCCGCCGTGCGTCCACGTCCACGACCCCAGTGCCATCGCCCCGGCGCTCGCCCCTGCCAGCACGGCGCCGCCGGCGTGGGCCTCGGTGATGGCGGCCCAGACCGGCGTCCCCACCATCAGGCTCGGGATGATGTCCGGGTCGCCGCCGGGGAAGTGGATGACGTCGGCGTCGGCCAGCCAGGCGGCCAGCCCGGGGTCGGCGGCGCTCGCGGCGTCCACGACCGGCACGCACTCGGCATCGACCGCAAGGCTCGCGGCCGCCGCGACACGCGCGAATGCGTCGACGCCGTGGGCAGCGGCCAGGTCGGGCCGTCCGCGGGCGGCCGCGGTCGGCACGACGGCCACGCGGATCGCCTGGTCGACGCCGGCGTCCGCGGCGCGCTGCAGCAAGGCGCCGAGGAACGCCTCGTCGCCGGGCTGGAACTCGCCACCGCCGTGCAACGCCACAGGACCGCTCACTGACGCGCCCCCGTCACCCGATCACCCCGGGCCGCTCGTCCGGTTCGGTCCACTCGGAGCGTCCGGCGGCGTGACGTTCTTCATCGGTGGCCGTGGTGGGTCGCCGCGAGGACCCCGGCCGCGCCTGACGATCGCGCTCATCCGACCGGGCGCCGTCACGAACGGGGCGAGGTAGAGGACCACGAGGATCGGGATGAGGAAGCGGATCAGCACGGGACGGATGATTAGCACCATCGCCAGGGCCCACACACCCAGGGCGTAGACGCCGACCACCGCGCTCGAGAAGCCCGCCAGGTGGAGCCGGCGCGCCGGCAACAGCACGACGAGAGCGATGACGATGCCGATGGCCAGGAGTGCAGGTTCGGGGAGCACCCCCAGATGGTAGGCCTAGCGACTCATCGAGCGATAGCGGCGGATGCCGAGCGGCGCGAAGACACCGACGATGACGACGATCCAGATCAGCGACAGCAGGATCGGCTGTTCGGACGGGAGGCTTCCGGCCTGGACGAACGGGTTCGGGTTGCCGAACAGCTCGCGGCAGGCCGAGGTGATGATGCTGATCGGGTTCCACTCGGCGAACGGCTGGAGCCACGTGGGCATGGTGGCGATCGGGACGAACGCGCTCGACACGAACGACAGCGGGAAGATGACGATGAACGACACCTGCTGGGCGACCTCGACGGTCGGCACCGACAAGCCGAGCCAGACGCCGATCCACGACATGGCGAAGGCGAACAGGAGCAGCAGCCCGAAGCCGGCGAGGAACGACGGGATGCCGTTGTTGACCTTCCAGCCGACGAGCAGGCCGGACAGCATCAGCACGATCAGGATGCCGGCCTGGTAGATCACGTCGGCGACGGTGCGCCCGGAGAGGACCGCCGAGCGTGCCATCGGCAGCGACCGGAAGCGGTCGATGATCCCCTTGTTGATGTCGTCGCACATACCGACCGCGGTCGTGGCTGCGGCGAACGAGATGGTCTGACAGAAGACGCCGGGCAGCAGGTACTCGCGGTAGGCGTTGGGGTCGGTGTAGCCCGGGAGCAGGATGGCGCCGCCGAACACGAACGCGAACAGCAGCACGAACATGATCGACTGGAAGATGGCGAAGATCGCCAGCTCCGGGATGCGCGGGATGCGCTTGAGGTTGCGCCAGGTGATGACCCGGCTGTCGACGATCGCGCTCCGGACACCGCGGCGTGCGGCAGGCGTTGCGACGGCGGTCATGCGACCTCCTCCTCGAACGGCGCGTCCTCGGCGCCGTGGCCGGTCAGCGACAGGAACACGTCGTCGAGCGTCGGGCGTCGGAGGCCGATGTCGTCGATCCGGATGCCGGCCGCATCGAGATCCCGGACCACCTGGACGAGACCCTGGGCGCCGGTGCCCGACGGGACCGTCATCTTGCGCGTGTGCTCGTCGAGGGTGATGTCGCTGCCGGCGTCGCGCGCCAGCACCTCGCGCGCTCGGGCGATGTCGTCGCGGGCATGCACCACGACCTCGATCCGCTCGCCACCGACCTGGCTCTTGAGCTCGTCGGCCGTGCCGCGGGCGATGATCCGACCGTCATCGACGACCGCGATCGTGTCGGCCAGCTCGTCCGCCTCCTCGAGGTACTGGGTCGTCAGCAGCAGCGTGGTCCCCTCGCGGACGAGGCCGCGGATGACGTCCCACATCCCGAGCCGGCTGCGCGGGTCGAGCCCGGTCGTCGGCTCGTCGAGGAACAGCAGCCGCGGGCGGCCGATGAGGGCGCTGGCCAGGTCGAGCCTGCGGCGCATCCCGCCCGAATACGTCTTGACCGTCCGGTCGGCGGCGGTGGCCAGGCTGAACTGTTCGAGCAGCTCGGCGGCGCGCGCCTTCGATTCGTCGGCGGGCAGCTGATACAGGCGGCCGAACATGAACAGGTTCTCGCGACCGGTCAGGTTCTCGTCGACCGCCGCGAACTGCCCCGACAGCCCGATGACCGAGCGCAGCTGGTCGGCCTGCCTGACGACGTCGAACCCGGCAACGGTCGCATGCCCGGCATCGGGCTTGAGCAGGGTGGCCAGGATGCGGACGGTCGTGGTCTTGCCCGCGCCGTTCGGCCCGAGCAGGCCGAGGACGGTCCCTTCGGCGACCTCGAGATCGAGCCCGTCGAGCGCGCGGACCTCGTTCTTTCGCGATCGATAGATCTTGACCAGGCCTTCGGCGGTGATGGCCATCGGGGACGTCATGGGCGTGTCCTCGCTCGCACGGGAGCAACAGGGTCGGGGGGCAGCCAGTATATGGGTGGGTCGCTCGCGCGCGCCACCCGTCCGCGACCGCATGATTACGCGATGCGCGACCTTCCGGCCGGCACCGTCACGTTCCTGTTCACCGACATCGAGGGCTCCACGCGCCTGCTCCAGGAGCATGGGGCCGGCTACGCCGAGCTGCTGGCCGAGCACCGCCGCGTGCTGCGCGGGATCTTCGAGTCACACGACGGCGTCGAGGTCGACACGCAGGGCGACGCATTCTTCGTGGCCTTCGGTCGAGCCGATGATGCGGTGGCCGCGGCGCGCGCCATCGGGCAAGTCGACGGGCCGATCCGCATCCGGATGGGCCTCCACACCGGCACGCCGATCGTCACCGACGAGGGCTATGTCGGTCTTGACGTGCATCGCGCGGCGCGGATCTGCTCGGCCGCGCACGGCGGGCAGGTCGTCCTGTCCGAGGTGACCCGGAACGCCCTTGCCGAGGAGCCGGGCCGCGACCTCGGGCTCCACCGGCTCAAGGACCTCGGCTCGCCCGAGCGTCTGTTCCAGCTCGGCTGGGACCGGTTCGCGCCGCTGCGCTCGCTCAACGCCACGAACCTGCCCGCCCAGCTCGATCCGCTGGTGGGCCGGAGCCGAGAGCTCGGCGAGCTGGTCGACCTCATCGGGACCGCGCGGGTCGTGACCCTGACTGGGGCCGGCGGCTCGGGCAAGACGCGCTTGGCCCTCCAGGTCGCGGCCGAGGCCGTCGAGCGCTTCGGGAGTGGCGTCTACTGGGTCCCGCTGGCTGCGCTGACCGAACCCGCGCTCATCGAGCCGACGATCGCGGCGGCCATCGACGCGCAGCACGGCGTCATCGAGCACATCGGCGACAAGCGGATGCTGATCCTCCTCGACAACCTCGAGCAGTTGCTGCCGGCGGTCGCCTCGTGGCTCGCCGGACTCGTCGCAGCCTGTCCGAACCTATGCCTGCTGATGACGTCGCGGGCACCGTTGCGGATCGTCGGCGAGCGCGAGTTCACGGTCCTGCCCCTGCCACCGACCGATGCGGTCGAGCTGTTCCGCGAGCGCGCCTTCGTGACCGAGCCGGCCGCTGCCGTCGAGGAGATCTGCCGGCGGCTCGACGGCCTGCCGCTCGCCATCGAGCTGGCTGCGGCACGGACCCGGCTCCTCCCTCCGGATCAGCTCCTCATCCGGCTCGAGCGCGCCCTGCCCGTCCTCACCGGCGGCCGGCGGGATGCCCCCGAACGGCAGCGAACGCTCCGGGCGACCATCTCGTGGAGCTACGACCTGTTGTCCGAGGACGAGCGCCGGCTGTTCGACCGGCTCGGTGTCTTCGCCGGCGGCTTCACCCTCGACGCGGTCGAAGCCGTGTGCGACGGCGACCTCGAGACCGTCGGATCGCTGCTCGAGCAGAGCCTCCTGCGCCGGGCCGACGACGGGCGGCTGTCGATGCTCGCGACCGTGCTCGAATTCGCCATCGAGCGCTTCGAGGCGTCGGACGAGGCGCGGTCGGTCATCGACCGTCATGCGGCGTTCTACCTGGCTCTCGCGGTGGGCGCGGGGATGTACGTCGAGGCCCAGGGCAACGAGCGGGTCGAGATGATCCTGCCCGAGCTGGCCAACCTACGCGCCGTCCTCGAGCGGGCGATGGCGCGCGGCGACGCGGAGCTGGGTCTGCAGCTGGCGGTCGCGCTCGAGCAGTACTGGGTGTCGCAGAGCACGACCGAGGGCGAGCGCTGGCTCCGGACGTTCCTGGCCATGGGCGAGGTGCCCCTCGCATTGCGGGCACGGGCCCTCCGGGCGCTCGGCGGCTCGATCTTCATCACCGGCCGGTTCGAGGAAGGGGCCGTCTATCACGGCCAGTCGCTGGCGGCGTACCGCGAGCTGGGTGACGAGTTCGGGATCGCCCATCTGCTCTACCGGGCGGCCGTCCAGGCGCGCGTCTCGGGCGACCCCGAGCTCGCCCTCTCACTGGCCGAGGAGGGTCGAGCATTGAACCGGGGCGGCTCACCCTGGGCCGAGTCGCAGACGCTGAGCCTCCTCGCCAACCTGGCCTGGCATGACGGCCGGCGCGAGGAGGCGCTCGACCTGGCCGTCCACAGCGCCGAGCTCGCGGGGATCGCACGATCGCGCTGGCTCCAGGCGAACTCCCTGGCGGTGGCCGGCCAGATGGCGCTGGAGATGGGACGGCTGTCGCAGTCGGAATCGCTCTGCTTCGATGGCCTGCTGATCGCGCGCCAGATCGGCGATCGCCAGAGGATCGCCTACCTGCTCACCTTGCTCGCCTGGGCCGCGGCCGATGGCGGTCACGGGGAGCGCGCCGGGCGGTTGTGGGGTGCGATCGAATCGGAAGGAGCCGATCGGCCGTTCGGCCAATGGGAGGCGGAGCGCGAGACGTACCGGGAGCACGTCTTCGCGGCCGCCGGACCGGAGTTCGAGCGCGGCCTGCTCGAGGGACGGTCGCTCACGCTCGACGAAGCGGTCGAGTCGGCGCTGGCGCCGCGTGAGGGCAGTGTCTCGATCTGAAACCTCCCCGTCCGCCCGGCTCGACCGCTGGCTCGAGCGCTGGGGAGAGGTCGTCCCGCTCCTCCTCGCCGAGTTCATCGTCTGGCTCGGGTTCGGCGCGCTGCTGCCGGTGCTGCCCCTGTACTTCACGGAGCAGGGGGTGGATCTCGCCCTACTCGGCCTGGTCATCGCGGCCTGGCCGGCCGCCCGTCTCGTCGGCGAACCCTTCTTCGGCTGGCTCGCGGATCGGACGGCACGCATCCCGCTGATGGTCGCGGGCCTGCTGGCGACCGGTGTCTTCAGCATCCTCCCACTCGTCTTCACGGGCCCGCTCGCGTTCCTGGTCCTGCGCGCCGGTGCCGGCCTGTCCACGGCGGCCTACGACCCGGCCGCGCGCGGGTACCTCACCGACGCGACGCCGCCCGAGCGACGGGGAGAGGCGTTCGGGCTGTACGGCGCCGTCCAGATGGGCGGGCTGCTGTTCGGGCCGGCCATCGGTGCCCTGGGGGCGAATGCGTTCGGCGGCATCTCGTTCGTGTTCGTGTTCGGTGGCATCGCCGCCTGGCTGGCCGCGATCCCGATCGGTCTGCGCGGCCGCGAGACCGGTCAGCGAACGCATCCCGCGCCGCCGCCCGACGCCGTCGAGTTCCCGTCCGAGGCACCGTTCACCACGCGTCGCGCCGCCGCCGACTTCGACGCCGACCGTGCCGACGGCGCGGGCCGCTCCGCCGGCGCCGGCCGGACCGCTCCGAGCCGCCTGTGGAACCGCGGGCTCGTCGCGGCCCTCGTCATCAATGCCGGCGGGTATTTCGCCGGCGGCACCTATGAGGTCATCTGGAGCCTGTTCCTCCAGCACCTCGGTGCCGGGCTCGACCTGATCGGGTTCAGCTTCGCGATGTTCGGGCTGCCGGTGTTGCTGCTGTCGCCGTATGCCGGGCGGTTGGTCGACAGGCGGGGATCGATCGCGTTCATCGTCGCGGGCTCGCTCCTGCCGGCCGCTGTCGCGATCGTGTACACGACGATCACCGACCCGCTCTTCGCGATCCCGCTCATCCTGCTCGAGGCGACCGGCTTCGCGATGCTCAATCCGGCGCTCTACGCGGTCGTCGCGAGCAGCTCGCCGGCCGGCCGGTCGTCGACCGCCCAGGGCCTGTTCGGTGCGGCCGGCACCGTCGGGTTCATCGTCGCGTCGCTGATCGCCGGCGTGCTCGCCAGCGCGAACATCGTCTATCCGCTGTATGTCTTCAGCGCCGTGCTCGTGACGAGCCTGATCCTCGGGCTGCTGATCGGCGGCCGCCGGCTCGACGGTCGCGGCGCCGTCCTCGACCGCGGCGGCGCCATGGTCGACCGCATTTGACCGAATCGGGTCGCAACCCGTAGAGTTGTAGGTCGCGGGGTGGAGCAGCGGCAGCTCGTCGGGCTCATAACCCGAAGGTCAGAGGTTCGAATCCTCTCCCCGCAACCAAGACCGCACACACCTTGAACCCCGGGCCCGACCACCCGGGGTTCTTCCTTTGTGCGACGCGGCGCGGTCGGGCGCCGGTGTCCGTCAGGACGCGGTCCGCTGCCAGTCGAGATCCGTGTCGGACTGCCACGGGACCGTGGTCCACGGCCCACCCGCCGGGTCGAGCAGGAGCGCCCGTGCGCCAGGCCTCTCGGACATCATCAGGATGCGGGTCGAGTCGGGTGACCACCTCCAATGGGCAAGGCCATCCAGCGGAGGACCGGTGTGGATGATCGGACCGCTGCCATCGGCGCGGATGACCGCGACCCGCTGTGGGGCACCGCTGCCGTCCTCCGGCACGTCCCAGAACGCCACCCATCGACCGTCGGGCGACGGATCGGGGATGCCATCCCAGTGCCGACCCACCCTGCTGACGAACTCATGGGCGCCCGTCCCGTCGGCGTTCATCACCCACAGCTGGATCGAATCGGGGAACCAGCGCTGGTAGAAGATGCGCCCGCCGTCGGCCGAATAGGTCACGCCGTTGAGGTCCTGGTCGAGGTCGGCGGTGTTCGTCGGCTCGATGAGCGTCCGCTTGTTCGTCCCGTCCGCAGCCATCACGAACAGCCCGTACTTCCCGCCGACCAGGGCCCGGAACACGATCTCCCCACCGCTCGGTGGCCGATACGAGATCTGATCAGCTCCCGCAGCGGCATCGATCCGCTGTGCGGGCAGGCGGCCCTCGACGTCGAGGAGATCGAGCTGATTCACGCCATCGACCGGGTGGATGACGGCCAGGTGTCGACCATCGGGTGCCCACGTCGCCCAGACGATCCTCGGCATCGATCCCGACGTGATCCTGGTCACCGCGGTGCCGTCATCGTGCATCGTGTACATGTCGACCGGCTGCTGATGCGCCGCGCCGGCCGGCACGGAGCGGATGAACGCGATCCGCGTGCCATCGGGGGAGTAGCCCGGACCGGCATCATCGTCGGGGCCACCGAGCAGCAGACTCGTCCGCCCGGTCACCGGGTCGCCGACGTAGATGTCGCCCTGCGAGATGTACGGGATCAGCCCGTTCCGCGCCGGCCCGAACGGCGCCGGAACGTGACGCTGCGCCCCGACGTAAGCCGCGAGGGCCATGGCGAGCAGGAGCGCGATGAGCGCGAGGATGCCCAGCTGTCGCCACGGCAGACGTGCCGTCGGCGCGGTGCGAGTCGTGATGTCCATCGGGAGCCACCTTCCTGGGAACGTCCAGGCGGGCCGCTGCCGCATCCGGCCGGTCCGCTCGAGGACGTCTTCGACGTAGTCGGGGTAGGGGGCCATCGCCAGGTCGCCGAGGACCGGCGAGAGGTCGCGCTCATGGCGCAGCGGCGTGGTCATGCGACCTGCCCTCCCTCTGCTGGCGATGGGCGCGCCGGCTCGGTCTCGACCGCGATCCGCATCTCGCCGAGGGCGCGATGGAGCCGCGACTTGACCGTGCCGACCGGGATGCCCAGGGTCGCCGCGACCTCGGTCAGCGGCATCCCCAGGAAGTAGTGCAGGACGACGATCGCGCGGCCGTGAGCGTCGAGGTGCCGCATGGCGGCGTCCACGACCTCGCGGTCGGCGAAGGCCCCGGCCGGATCGAACGCCTGCGCGGCGTCGACCGGGTCGAGCTCGACCTCGATGACCCGACGACGACGTCGGCGGGCCAGATCGAGGCAGGCGTTGACGGTGAGGCGATGGAGCCAGGCGTCGAACCGGTCCGGGTCACGCAACCCGGGCAGGTCCCGCCAGGCTCGGATGAGTGCCTCCTGGACCGCGTCGCGGGCCAGCTCCGGGTCCCGGAGGATGAGGCGGGCGGCCCCGTCCAGCCGCGTGACGGACCCGCGGATGAGCTCCGCGAAGGCGTCATGATCGCCTCGCCTCGCTCGCTCGACGCGTCCTCGCTGGTCCACGGTCGCCTCAGGTTCGGCAGCCCGTCAGGGCGTGCTCGATAGGGTATGGCGTCCGGAAGGCCGATTCGGTTCTTGCGGTCGGGTTCGAGCGGCCCGGGTTGCGAGGATCCCGGGCCGCGCTGCGATCGAGACCCAGAACGGCTACTCCGCCCGGCGCTGCCAGGTGAGCGTGGAGCCGATCTGCCAGTCCAGCGTCCGGGTCTTCCCGGTCGCCGTGTCGATGGATGTCGGCTGGACGAGCGTCGTCGGGTAGGACTGGCTGAGGATCGTGCCAGGGATCGAGATGATCGTCAGGCCGTCCGGCGAGAAGTCGAACCAGGCGCCGTCGCTGACCGGAGTCGGCCCGAGCGACGTCACGTTCCCGCCATCGACCGAGGTGATCCCGAGAGGCTGGATCTCCCAGGCGCCGCTCGCCGTGTTCAGATGCCAGCGGTCGAACGCGATCCGCTTGCTGTCGGGTGACCAGGCGAGATCGGTCTCGGTCCAGGAGCCGGCTTCGTTGGTGAGAGGTCGGACGCCTGTCCCATCGGCGTTCATGACGAAGATCCGGAGTTGGTTGGTGTCGCCATCCGGGGCTCGCAGAAAGGCGATCTTGGTCCCATCGGGCGAGTACCTGACCCTCTCGAAGTCGCCCTGTCGTGCTCGTTCGGCGGGGATCTCCACCATCGACCTCGCGCCTGATCCGTCGCTGTCCATGACCCACAGTGAGTGGCCCTGCTGGGCGCCGGTCGCCCCGTCAGGCTGAGGCTCGTACAGGATCTGCCGACCATCGGGCGGTCGGAACTCGCCGGCCTGCACGTAGGCGTGCTCGACCAGGAGCCTGGGCGGAGTCGCGCCGGTCGCATCGATGCGGGAGACGCGGAACTCCGTGTCGGTGAAGACCAGGTACGAGCCGTCCGGCGACCACTCGTACGGATTGTCAGCGTCCAGCTTCGTGGCGACGACCCTGGATCCGCTGCCGTCGGCATTCGCGACCAGGAGATCGAACTGCGCCGCCGCCGGCTCGCCGACCTGGCGCATGAATGCGACATGCGTGCCGTCGCGGGAGAAGAGTGGGTTGCCGTCCATCTCCGGCCCGCTCACGATCGGCTGGCTTCTGCCCGAGACCGGGTCACCGAGGAAGATGTCGCCGCCGGCGGCGAACACGATCCCTCCGTTGCGGGCCGGACCGAATGGCGCCGGGAGCTTGGTCTGCCTCGAACCGGCATACAGCACGGCGGCGGCGACGAGCAGTGCGATGAGCGCGAACGCGAGGCCGATCGTGCGCCACGGCAGGCGTGGCGCGAGGGCCGGTCGATCTGTGATGTCAGCCATGGGAAGCCACCTTCCTGGGAAGGTCCAGGCCGGCCGTTGTCGCTGTGCGGTCGCGGCGGCAAGGACCTCGTCTCGATAGTGGGGAGACGGCCCCAGGTACAGGTCCTCGAGGATGACGGGAAGCTGACGATCGAATCGGGATCCAGTCGTCATGCGACCTGCCCTCCGGGGACTGCTGGGGCCGGGTTCGGCTCGTCCGCCACCGCCAGGCGCATCGCGGCGAGCGCGTAGTGCAGGCGTGATTTGGCGGTGCCGCTGGGGATGCCCAGCGTCGCCGCCACCTCAGGCAGCGGCATGCCGAGCAGGTAGTGCATCGCGACGACCGCGCGATGGGCTGGATCGAGGCGCCGGAGCGCGGAATCGACCAGCTCGCGGTCGGCCAGCGCGCCCGACAGGTCGGACGGCGCCGGGGAATCGATGGGCGTCAGCTCCACCTCCATCGGTCGCCGTCGTCGGCGCCGAGCGAGATCGAGACAGGCATTGACGGTCAGGCGTCGGAGCCAGGCGTCGAACCGGTCCGGGTCGCGGAGACCGGGCAGGTCGCGCCAGGCGCGGATGAGGGCTTCCTGGACCGCGTCGCGCGCGAGCTCCGGGTCCCGAAGGATGAGCCGAGCGGCCGCGTCCAGCCGCGCGAGGGCAGGGTCGACGAGGTCGGCGAAGGCGTCATGATCGCCTCGCTTCGCGCGTCCGACGAGCTCTCGCTGGTCCACGGTCGCCTCGATGTGTCACGACCTGGATGGCCGTGTTCGACAGCGTATGGCGTCGCCGACCGGAGGAAGGTTCATCCGCGCACCCGTCGCGTGGCCGGTTGCATCGAATGCACACGGCTCTGCCCGCGCCCGCCCCGCCCCGAGCCCGCCCGGCCTGAGCCCGCCCGTCAGTGCCGGGTCGCGCCCTTCGAGCGGTCCTTGAGGATGCGCTGCGCGGCGAGCTTGCCGGGCGCGCCCATGACACAGCCGCCCGGGTGCGTCCCCGAGCCACACTGGTAATAGCCGTCGATCGGGGTGGCGTACTGGCTGTAGCCGGGAGCGGGCCGGAAGAACCACATCTGGGGGGCCAGGAACTCCCCGGCGAAGATGTTGCCCTCCGACAGCCCGACCGTCCGCTCGATGTCGAGCGGCGTGCGGATCTCGCGCTGGAGGACGAGGTCGCCAAAGCCCGGGAAGAACGATTCGAGGGTCGCCTGGACCGTGTCGCCGAGGCCCTCCTTCTCGCTGTCCCAATCGCTCCCGCGGAGGTGATACGGCGCGTACTGGACGAAGCAGCTCATGACCGCCTTGCCGGGGGGCGCCATGTCCGGGTCGACCATCGACTGGACCGCGCAGTCGAGGTACGGACGCTTCGAGTACCAGCCGTACTTGGCGTCGTCGTAGGCGCGCTCGAGGTACTCCATCGACGGCCCGATGTTGGTGAACCCGCGGTACTGGTCGGTCCGATCGCCGAGCGCCGGGTAACGCGGCGGCGCGTCGAGCGCGAAGTTGACCTTGGCCGACGTGCCCTGGAAACGGAAGCGCTCGATGGTGTCGACGAGGTCGGTCGGGAGCTCGCGCGGCTCGACCAGCTCGAGGAACGTTCGGCGCGGGTCGAGCGCCGAGACCACGATCGGGGCTTGGAACTCCGTCCCGTCGGTCAGCGCGACCCCGGTCGCCCGGCCGTTGCGGGTGATGACGTGGTCGACCGGCGACTCGAGCCGGATGTCGACCCCGAACGCCTGCGCGGCGCGGGCCAGGACCTGGGTGAAGCCGCCGTTGCCACCCTTGTGGAACGACCACGCCCCGAACTCGCCGTCGTGCTCGCCGAGGATGTGATACAGCAGCACGAGCCCCGATCCCTGCGAGTACGGTCCCACCTTGGTGCCGATGATCGAGGTCGATGCGAGATAGCCCTTCAGGATGTCGGACTCGAAGTAGTCGTCGAGGAAGTCGGCGGCGCTGCCGGTCAGCAGCCGGACCGCATCGTGGAGGACCTTCTTGTCGAGCCTCTTGAAGCGGCTGCCCAGGTTCGCCAGCGCGATCAGCTCCTCGGGATCGTCGCTCCAGATGTCCGGCGGTGCCTGGTCGAGCAGCGGCTTGATCGCCTGCAGGACCTTGTTGACGTCGTGGTTGAACGCGTCGTAGGCGTCGGCGTCATGACGGCTGTGGCGGGCGATCGCCTGCTGGTTCTCCGCGTGGTCCTGGCCCATCAGCAGGTAGTCCCCGTCCTCCATCGGGCAGAAGGTGGTCGGCATCAGGATCGGCATGAAGCCGTGCTTGACGAGGTCGAGGTCCTGGACGATGTCGGGCCGCAGCAGGCTGAGCGCGTACGAGAAGGTCGTGAACCAGAAGCCCGGCCTGAGCTCTTCGGTGATCGCTGCGCCGCCGACCAGGTGGCGGCGCTCGAGAACGAGCGTCCGCAGGCCGGCCTTGGCCAGGTAGGCGCCGTTGGTCAGGCCGTTGTGGCCGCCACCGATGACGATGGCGTCATAGGTCCGGTCGGTCTTCGAGTCGCGCTGGCGGCGCGTCCCCTTCCTGTCGGCCGCGGCCGTCTTCGACTCCTCGGCCTTCTTGTCCTTGGGCATGTCAGGCGGTCCTTCGCTCGGGGTTGAACAGTGGCATGCGGGCCACGTATGCGTCGAAGTACTCGTAGCGGTGGTTGACCGCCATCTCGAGCTTGACCCGCGACCCTGGCGCCGCGCGGTCGAGCGGCACGCGCGCCAGGGCGATGTGCCGCTGGAGCATCGGCGAGTACATCTGGCTCGTCGCGTAGCCGAGCTGGTTGAGGTCGTCGTCATAGATGTAGTACTCGTCCTGGACCGGCGTGTGGTCCTTGGGCGGGATCAGCCCGGCCTCGTCGTAGATCCGGTCGTACTCGCGCCAGTCGACGACGAGCCCGCTCAGCTTCCAGCGTGACGTCCTGCCGGCCAGCTCGCGGCGGATCGCGTCGCGACCGATGAACTCGCGATCGTCCGTCTCGATGCCGCGGACCATCCAGCCGAGACCGAGCTCGATCGGGGTCGTCCGGTCGGCATCGGTCCAGGCGAACCGGCTCGAGTGGAAGTCGACATCGAGGAGCACGAGGCCGGCCTCGATGCGGGCCATGTACAGGGCGGTCAGCCCGAACGGGATGACGCCCTGGCCGCGACTGGCGGCCCAGACGGCGTCCCAGACCTTGAGCGCCGCGTTGGCCGGGACCCACAGCTCGAACCCGAGATCGCCGGTGAAGCCGGTCCTCGACACGAGGATCGGGACCTGTGCGATGGTCGTCCTGGCCAGCCCGAAATAGGGCAGATCGGTCACCACGGCGGTCAGCGTCGCGAGGATGTCGCGCGAGCGCGGGCCCTGGACGGCGAGCACGCCCCAGGCGTCAGACACGTCCTCGATGGTGACGTCGAGCCGGCCGATGAGGCCGTCGAAGTAGGCGAGGTTGGGTTCGGCGGCCGTCAGCAGGAACTCGTCGGACGTGAGGCGGAGGACCACGCCGTCCTCGACGACGAAGCCACGATCGTCGCACCACGCGGTGTACTGGGCGTGGCCCGGTTCGCACTGACGGATGTCGCGGATCAGGACGCCGGCGAGGAAGCGCTCCGCCTCCGGGCCGGCGATCCGGTACTTGTACAACGGTGAGGAATCGAACAGGCCGGCCGCGTTGCGGATGGCGAAGTACTCGAACTTTTCGGACATCTGGTAACGCGTCGCCGCCAGGGCGTTCGACCAGTGCTCCCAGAGGCCGGTCTCATTGAGCGCGCTGGTCCGCTTGTGGAACGGCGAGGTCCGGATCATCCGGCCGAGCATAGGCCAGCGCCTCGCGCGTCAGCGCGCGGCGTCCCACCGGCTGCATCAGCGGCGAGACGCCTGGCGTCGGGGACGGCGGCCGGGACCCGGCCGCCGTCCTTCCCGGACCTACTTGAAGGTGAAGCTGGACACGATCGGCATCGCCTGGTCGACGAGACTCTGGAAGCGGGCCGGATCAGTCGAATCGATCGCGATGACGAGTGTCGAGCCTCCGCCGATGTCCAGCAGGATCAGCCTCATCCGCTCCGCGCCGATGACGCCCAGATCCCAGCCGTTGCTGCCCGACCCCGACTGGGCCATGAAGATCGCGGTCGGCTGGCTCGTGTCAGGGCACGTCGTCGTCCAGGATGGCGCGACCTTGACGTCCGTCCAGACACCGCTGTGCCCACCGATGGTGATCGGCGTCGGTGTCGTCGTCACCAGCGACGGCCGGCCACGGACCCAATCCATCAGACTCGACGCCGTCCGCTTGACTGACGACTGCTCCGCATTCGCACAGGTCGTCGGCTGGCTCGAGGCGGCCGGCTCCGTGAAGACGTAGATGCCGTGGGAGGTGTCGCTCGGCCCGGCTGACGTCCACGACGCATAGTCGGCGGATGGGGTCAAGCTGAAGGTCGTCGGCCAATCCGACGAGTTCGCCCAGCCGTCGGGGACGGTGTATGAGATCGCCCCCAGGTCGGGCTTCCAGGTATCGGTCGGTCCGACCCGTGGCGCCACGTACTGCGACGGGAAGGTCCCTGCCTCGAGGTCGCCGAAGCATCCGTCGCTGTCATCGGAGCACGCGACGCGGATCCAGTCGCCGGCCAGTGCGGACGACCGGTTCGCGCACGGATCGCTGACGGTCGTCAGATGGAGGCGGACGCCCGAGGCGGACAGCGTCCAGGTATAGCGTCCGAGCTCGCCAGACTGACATCCGGTGCCCGAGTTCAACGCGGCCAAGCTCAGCTCGTTCGGCCCGGTCGCCGATGCGACCGAGTCGAACCAGGAATCCACGAGCTGGTCGTTCGGGAACCCGAGCTGCACGCTGGTGAGCCGGAAGCGGTAGCGGTCGCTCGATGGCATGCCGGAGATGGTCCGCTTGGGCCCGACCCACATGTATCGCAGTGCGGCCGGGATCTGGTTCGTTCCGGATGGCGACGCCGACGGGACAAGCGTCGGCGACGCGGTCGGCACGACACCGTTCGTGGCAGGTCCGGTCGACCTCGAGAAGAAGAGCGCGCCGCCGATGACGACGACGAGCACCGCCGCGGCCGTCGCGGCGAAGATGGGCAGGCGAGTCATGGTGAAGTCCCTCCAGAGGGGCCAGCGGATCGGACGTCGCACCTGCGGCGTCGTCTCCGCGGCCTGGAGGACGGTGGCGATGACGCGATCGGGCGCCTCGTCGGGTCCGAGGTCGAGCCAGGCTCGCGCAAGGCGGTCGAAGTCGCGATCTGTGGTCATGCCATCCGCCCTTCGGGGGCGACCGGTGCCGCGTCGGCCTCGACGGCCGCGCGCAGCGTTCGGGTCGCGTAGTGGAGTCGCGAGCGGGCCGTGCCGGCCGGGATGCCGAGCGTGTCGGCGATCTCGGTCAGTGGCAGGCCGACGTGGTGATGCAGGACGAAGATCGCCCGCTGCTCGACGTTCAATCGGCGGAACGCCCTGTCGAGCGCGTCGCGGTCGTCGATCGACAGCAGGCCATCCGGTGCCGCCGGCCCGTCGACCGGCAGGACGCGGACGTTCGCCGCCCATGAGCGCCGACGCCTGGCCTCGGCGTAGCACGCATGGACGAGCAGGCGCCTGACCCAGGCTTCGAAGCGGTCCGGGTCACGCAGGGTCGGGAGCTGGCGCCAGACGGTGATGAGGGCGCCCTGCAGGGCGTCCTCGGCGAGGACGTTGTCGCGGAGGATCCGCGCGGCGAGCCCGTACATCCGGTCGCTGGTCATCTGGACCAGCGCCGCGAATGCATCGCGATCCCCGCTTTGGGCCTTGACGACGAGGTCTCGCACCATCGCTCCCGTTCGATAGCGACACCTTAGTGGTGTCTCACAGCCATTGAGTGGTGGAGACGACCGGAACGTTCACCGCCGGCGCGGATTGACGTGCCGCGCCTGCTGCGCCTAGGCTCACGGCTCGGGCCCAGCGCCACTTGTGCGGGTCGCCCGCGGGATGGAGGGACTCGTAACGATGATTCGTCGGATCACCGGGATCGTCCTCGGGGTGTTGGCATTCCTTCTGGTGTATTGGCTGACCGGCCTCGGGACACCGTCGAACCCCAACCTGGCCTTGTCGATCCTGGTCGGGCTGGTCGTCGCGCTCCTGTGGCCGTGGGTGTTCGGTCTGCTCATGGTCAGGCGCGTCCGGCAGAACCGGCAGAACGAGATCGACAAGGAAGTCTCGCGGCAGCTCGCCGAGAAGCAGAACACGCCACCGTCCTGACCCTCGGCCGCGCGCGGCAGACCTGATCGCGTTTGGGGCCGCGCGCGCTTCGGCGCCGATTGCCGCCGCTCCTCTTCGACGCGCCCGATTTCCGGAGGCTCTGGCTCGGCCAGACGATCTCGGTCTTCGGCGATCAGGTCACCCAGCTCGGCCTGCCGCTCGTCGCCGTCCTGATCCTCGGCGCCGACGCCGGCCAGATGGGCACGCTGACAGCGTTCGGACTGCTGCCCCACCTGCTCTTCTCGCTGCCGGCCGGGGTCTGGCTCGACCGCGTGCGCACCAAGCGCCGGCTGATGATCGGGGCGGACCTTGCCCGTGCCGTGTTGATCGGCAGCATCCCGGTCGCTTCCCTGATGGGCGTCCTGTCGATGCCGCAGCTGTATGTCGTCGGCTTCCTGGCCGGCAGTCTGTCGGTCGTCTTCGACCTGTCATGGAACGTGTTGTTCGTGGCGGTCACGACGCGCGACCGCTACGTCGAGGCGATGGCGCTGCTCAACGGCAGCCGGTCGCTGGCGCAGGTCGGCGGCCCGACCATCGGTGGGCTGCTCGTCCAGCTGCTCGGCGCGCCGATCGCGATGTTCGCCGATTCGCTGTCGTTCCTCGGGTCGGTCCTCTTCCTGCGCCGGATCCGCTCGCCCGAGCCGCCGATCGAGCTGGACGAGGGTTCGACCCGCGAGCGCCTGCTGGCCGGCCTGTCGTTCGTGATCGGGGATCGGTTCATGCGCCCGACCCTGCTGTCGGTGGCGACCATCAACCTGTTCACGTTCGCGGTCAACGCGCTGTTCATCCTGTATGCGACGACCACGCTGGGCGTGTCGCCGGGGGCCCTGGGGCTGGCGCTCGGGACCGGTGCGATCGGGTCGGTCATCGGCGCCCTCGTCGCATCGCGGATCGGGCGGCGGATCGGCCTCGGTCCGGCCTACGCGCTGGGCTGTGTGCTGTTCCCGGCCTCGCTGCTGCTCATCCCGCTGGCCGGCCCGGACATGTCGATGCCGGTCATCCTGGGGCTGCTGTTCGCGTCCGAGTTCGGGGCCGGGTTCGGGGTGATGATCCTCGACATCAACGTCGGAGCGGTCATCTACGCGCGGACGCCCGATCGGATCCGGGGTCGCGCCGGTGGCGCGTTCCGGTTCATCAACTACGGAGTCCGACCCATCGGCGCGTTGATGGGCGGCATCCTCGGCGGGCTGCTCGGCGTGCGTGAGGCGATCCTGTTCGGGGTCATCGCGTCGCTGGGCGGGGTCCTGTTCCTGATCGGCAGCCCGATCCTTCGCCTGCGCGAGCTCCCCGAGGAATCGGCGTAGGCGGGGTCACTCCCAGCGGAAGGTGCGCGCCGCGACGATCACGGCGACCACGCCCCAGACCACCAGGATGGCCACCGGCCCGGCGACCGCGATGTCGCCCGACACGAGCGCAGCGCGGAACACGTCGGCCAGGGCCGCGGCCGGCAGGAGCCCGGCCACCGTCGCCAGCGGCCCGGGCAGGTCGGCGACCGGGACGACGATCCCGCCGAGGAGCAGGAAGGCGATGAACAGCGCATTGGCCAGGGCCAGCGTCGCCTCGGCGCGCAGGGCGCCGGCCATCGACAGCCCGAGACCGGCGAAGGCCAGCGTCCCGAGCAGGAGCCCGACGACCAGCAAGGCCGGAGATGCGTCGGGACCGGGTCGCCAGCCCAGGACCGCGACGGCGACCACGAGCAGGAGCACGATCTGGCCGATCTCCACGACGAGGACCGCGCTCATCTTGGCCGCCAGCAGACCCGGTCGGCTGAGTGGCGAGCCTCCGAGGCGCTTGAGCACTCCGTAGTTGCGCTCGTAGGCGGTGGCGATGCCGAGGTTCACCAGGCTGGTGGCGATGATCGCGAGGGCGAGGGTCCCGGGCAGCAGGAAGTCGACCGGCCGGCCGCTCCCGCTCGGCAGGACGCTGAACGAGGCGAAGAACAGGAGCACGACGACCGGGATGACGACGGTGACGAGGACGTTCTCGCCGCGGCGCGCGGTCAGGCGCAGCTCCATCGCTGTCTGCGAGGCGGTCGCGGCCAACGGCGAGGCGGGCCGGCTCATGGCTCGGCCGCTCGCGACGCGCCGGGCCGATCCGCTCCGACCAGCTCGAGGTAGACGTCTTCGAGGCTCCCGCCCGACGTTCGAAGCTCGACGATGAGGTGATCCGCCGTCACGCACCAGGCGGCGATGGCCGCCACGATCGCCGCGTCGGGTGGTGTGCCATCCAGACGGTAGCGGGCGCCGTCGCCGTCGGGCACGACCCGGACGCCCGGCCGGATGGCTGCCAGCGTCTGCCCGAGATCCTCCGACCCGATCGGGTCAAGCGCGCGATCCAGCCGGAAGCGGAGCCGTGGCGTGGCACCGGCCGCCAGCTCGGCCGGCGAGCCGCTGGCCACGACCCGGCCGCCGTCGAGCACCACGATCCGGTCGGCCAGGCGCTCGACATCGGTCAGGTCGTGGCTCGTCAGCAGGACGGCCGCACCGTCGTCGCGCAGGCCGGCGACGATCGCCCGGGTGGTGGCCCGGGCCTCCGGGTCCATCCCGGCGGTCGGCTCGTCGAGGATCACCACCTCGGGTCGCCCGACGAGCGCGAGCGCCAGCCCGAGCCGTTGCCGCTCCCCGCCGGACAGTCGCCGGTAGCGCGTCCCCGCGACGGTCGTCAGGCCGACCAGCTCGAGCAGCTCGTCGGCATCGCGCGGGTCGGCATGGAAACGGCCGTACTGGCGGAGCGTCTCGCGCGGCCGGGCGCGCGGGTCGATGCCACCGCCCTGGAGCATCAGGCCCACCCGGGCACGGAGCGCAGGCCCGCCGGAGGCAGGGTCCGAGCCCAGGACGCGAGCCGTGCCGCCGTCGGCGCGACGGTAGCCCTCGACGATCTCGACGGTGGTGGTCTTGCCGGCGCCATTCGGACCGAGCAGGGCGAGCAGCTCGCCGCCGTGGATGGTCAGCGAGACGCCGTCGAGGACCGTGCGACCGTCGTAGCGCTTGACCAGCTCCTCGACGACGACCATCGGGTCGCCGTCGGTCACGGCGCGATCCGGCTGTACTGGCGCTCGAAGTCGGTGTCGGTCAGCTCACCGACCTGGATCGACCGGATGACGCCGGCCCGGTCCACGAAGTACGACTGCGGCCGGGCGGCGACGCGGTAGGCCGCCTTGATCGTCTTGTCCGGGTCGACGACCGTCGCCCACGTGGCGCCGTACTGCTTGGCGAAGTCGCGGGCGGGCTCCACCGGGTCATCGGTCAGCACGCCCACCACGGTCAGCCCGTCTGCGGCGTGCTCGGTCAGCTTCTGCTCGAGCAGCGGGAACTCCTCCCGGCACGGCACACAGCTCGGACCCCAGAAGTTGATGACGACCGGCTTGCCGGCATAGGCGGCAAGGTCGAACGGAGCGCCGTCGAGGGTCATCCCGCTGACCGGGGGCGCCGGCGACCCGACCGCGGCGTGGCCCGATGGCGACGAGATCGACGCGACCAGGTTCGGGCCGCGAACCGCCACGAGGATGACCCCGGTCGTGATGGCGGCGACGAGGAGGGCGAGCACGATCGGCCGGCGCGGCATGGTCGCGCGCCTACTGGATGGTCGCGGTCCCTGTCATGATCGTCGGGTGGACGATGCACAGGAACTTGTACGACCCGGCGGTCAGGGCCGGGACGTCGTAGATCTTGGTGGCCACGCCGGGGAAGATGTCACCCTTGAACACCGTCGCCCCTGACGCGTCCAGGATCTCGATGTTGTGCGGCGTGCCGGCATCCTCATTGTCGAAGGCGATGGTGAACGGCTTGCCGGCCGGTCCGGTCCACGTCGTCTCGACGAAGGCGACGCCCTTGGCCTGGACCGAGACGTCTGCGGTGGATCCACTGGCCGCCGGCGCGCCGCTCCCGGCCGGCGCGCCCGACCCGGCGGGCGCGCCCGAACCGGCCGGTGCCCCCGAGGCGCCCGGCGCACCCGTCCCGCCATTGGCCGAGCTGCCCACGAAGACGCCCGACTGGAGGACGGCCGCGCCGACGATCAGCACGGTCAGGACCGACAGCAGTCGGCGCGGCGACTTCGGCTCGGGGATGTTCTCGAGGTGGCCGGTCGTGTCCGCCTTGACCGTCTGCCGGTATTCCGCGACGGCGTCGACCAGCCAGCCGATCAGTGTCGAGACCAGGGCGATGATGCCCGCGGCCAGGACCCACTCCCCGAACACCAGGCCGAGCATGACCGCGAACAGCCCGAACGCCCCGAGGAACGGACGCCACGACGGCCCCGGCATGTGGACGCCCGGTGGCGGCCCATCGTGGACCGTGACCAGGGCGGTCGTCGTGGTCGGCCCGATGTCGTGGTCGTAGGTGCGCATCCCCTCGGCCAGCCAATAGAGCAGCGTCAGCGCGAGGGCGATGAGCCCCAGCACCACGCTGATCCCGCCGATCACCAGGCCGAGCAGGACCAGGAACACCCCCACGGCGCCGAATACCGGCGCGAACGACGGACCCGGCATGTGGATGTCGCCCGGCGTCTTCGGCTGGACGCGGCCCATGCCGCGGCGCGCCGGCTTGGCCCGCGCGAGCTTGGCGAAGATCCAGAGCAGGACGAGGACCGCCGCCAGCACGATCGCCACCGGCATGAGGAAGATGAGCTTCCCCCAGTCGGGCGTGACGAATTGCGCCGTGAAGTCGAGGAAGTTGGTCCAGATCTGTTCGAGCATCGATCGTCCGGGTCAGGTCGGACGGGCTGGGACGGCGCGGGTCACTCGTCCGAGGACCCGGCGACCAGGACGTAGGCCATGATCGCCATCGCGACGCCGAGGAACAGGAGCATCGTCGTGCCCGCCGCGACCATGTTGTACGGCTCGGTCAGGCCGTCGAGGGTCGGCACGACCCAGTACACGAAGGCGATCACGATGAAGATGATCCCGACGAGGGCTGCGTTGCGCGGGTGCCGGAGTGGATGCATGGCGATCGACTCCTAGGTCGTCGGCGTCTTGCCGGGGAGCAGGTACAACAGCGAGAACAGCAGGATCCAGACGACGTCGACGAAGTGCCAGTAGAGCGAGGCCGCTTCCACCGCATCGTAATGCTTCGCGCTGAACTGGCCGGCCATCCCGCGATAGAGGATGACCGCGAGCATGATCACGCCACCGAAGACGTGCGCGCCGTGGAACCCGGTCAGCGTGTAGTAGGTCGTCCCGTAGACGCCCGACGACAGCGTCAGCCCCTCCTGTCCGAGGAGCGCGTAGTCGGTGATCTGGGCCAGCAGGAAGATGATGCCGAGGATGACCGTGATGGTCATCGCCCGGAGGAACCGGGTCCGGTCGTCGGCGCGGATCTGCCAGACCGCGTACTGGCAGGTGACCGAGCTCAGGATCAGCAGGATCGTTGCCGGGCCGACGAAGGGCAGGATGGCGAGCTTGAACGCCTCCCCCGTCTCGGTGTTGATCGGCGGCCACTGCGCCGCGTTCGCGCGGATGCTGAAGTAGGCGGCGAACAGCCCACCGAAGAACATCACCTCCGAGGTGATGAACAAGAGCATCCCGAGGACCGGGTTGCTGATGCCGCCGTGGGTGTCATGCGGCATCGAGGCGAGCGGGTTGTGCTCGACGGGCAGCGGCTGGGTGTCGGTCGTCATCGCCATCGTCGCGACCCGCTCAATGGGTGGCCGTCCGGCCGTGCCGGACGTCGAACACCGGTCGCTCGGACCGGATCTCGGGCAGGTGGTCGAAGTTGTAGGCGGGGGGCGGGGAGGTCGTCGCCCACTCGAGCGTGTTGCCTTCCCACGGGTCGTCGCCGGCCGGCTCGCCGCTGCGCAGGGACAGGAAGATGTTCCACAGGAACAGCAGCATGCTCGCCGCGATGGTGAAGCCACCGATCGTCGCCAACAGGTTCAGGTCGTTCCATCCCGCCGTCGAGGAATAGTCCGCGATCCGCCGCGGCATGCCGGCCAGGCCGAGCTCGTGCATCGGGAAGAAGGTCATGTTGAAGCCGATGAACATGACCAGGAACTGGGCCTTGCCGACGGTCTCGTTCATCATCTTGCCGGTCATCTTCGGGAACCAGTAATAGAACCCGCCCATGATCCCGAAGACCGACCCTCCGAAGAGCACGTAGTGCAGGTGGGCGACCACCCAGTACGTGTCGTGCAGGGCGAAGTCGACCGGCACCGAGGCACTGAAAGCGCCATTGATGCCGCCGATCAGGAACATGGTCAGGAAGCCCAGCGCGAACAGCAACGGTGTCTTGAGCATCAGCTGGCCGCGCCACAGGGTGAACACCCAGTTGAACATCTTGACCCCGGTCGGGACCGCGATGAGGAACGTCATGATGCTGAAGAACGGCAGGTACACCGCACCGGTCGTGAACATGTGGTGGGCCCAGACCGAGAAGCCGAGGGCACCGATCGCGGCGGTCGCGAAGATGAACGCCTTGTAGCCGAACAACGGCTTGCGCGAGAAGACCGGCAGGATCTCGCTGACCATGCCCATCGCGGGCAGGATCATCACGTAGACCGCCGGGTGCGAGTAGAACCAGAAGATGTTCTGGTAGAGGATCGCGTCACCGCCGCGCGACGGGTCGAAGAACGAGCCCCCGTAATTGCGGTCGATGAACAGCATGATCAGGGCGCTGGTGATGACCGGCGTGGCCATCAGGACCAGGACCGAGGTGACCAGCACGGTCCAGACCATGATCGGCATGCGGAACAGGGTCATGCCCGGCGCCCGCATCTTGAACATCGTCACCAGGAAGTTGATCGAGCCCAGGATCGAGCTCGTCCCGATCAGGACCAGCGCGACGATCCAGAGGTCCTGGCCGTAGCCGGTGGCCGCCAGCGGGCGGTCCTCCGACAACGGCGCGTAGCTCGTCCAGCCGGCAGCCGCGGTGCCGCCCGTCACGAAGCCCAGGAGCAGAAGCAGGCCGCCCAGCGGCAGCATCCAGAGCGACAGCGCGTTGATCCGCGGGAACGCCATGTCGGGGGCGCCGATCTGGAGCGGCACGATGTAATTGCCGAAGCCCGCCAGCATCGGGATCACGAACAGGAAGATCATGAACGTGGCGTGCATCGTGAAGAACTCGTTGTACTGGGTGTCGGTCAGGAACTGCAGCCCGGGCTGAGCGAGCTCCGTCCGGACGCCGAGCGCCAGCAGACCGCCGATGAAGAAGAAGACGAACGAGTTGATCACGTACATGATCCCGATCTTCTTGTGATCGGTCGTGGTCAGCCATTCGTACAGGGCGCTTCGGGAGCGCGTGGCGGCGGGGCTCAGCGTGGTCGTCGCCATCGAGCGCTCCTTACTGGACGGTGAGGGTGCCGATCATCGTCGTCGGATGAACGGCACACACATACGAATAGGTCCCGGCCGGCAGGGCGGGGATGTCGTACGTCTTCTTGGCGACGCCCGGGAAGATGTCGCCGGCGAAGACCTGCTCGCCCGTCGGCGAGTCCTTGTGGATCGTGACGTTGTGCGGGACGCCCGGGTCCTGGTTGTCGAAGTCGATCTGGAACGGGGCGTTGGCCGGGGCGGTCAGGGTCTTCTCGGTGTACTGGATGTTGCTCGCGGTGAGGGTCAGCGTCGTGCCGGCCGCCGCGCTCGGGGCGGGTCCGCCGCTGCCGCTGGGGGCGGGCGCCGCGCTGCCGCTCGGTGCCGGTGCGCTGCCGCTCGGTGCCGGTGCGCCGCTGGCCCCAGGCGAGGCGGCCGGCGGGTTCTGGGCGGCCTTGCCGGCGAGCCACGAGTCGAAGTCCTGCGGACTGAGCGCCTTGACCTCGAAGAGCATGATGCTGTGCCCGATCCCGCACAGCTCGGCGCACTGGCCACGGAACGTCTGGCCGGCGTCGGCCGCGTCCACCGTGAAGTCGAACTGGTTGGTCCGACCCGGCACGACGTCGCGCTTGAACAGGAACTGCGGCACGTAGAAGGCGTGGATGACGTCCTTGCTGACCAGTGACAGCTGGACGGTCCGACCGGCCGGGACCATCATCCCGCCGCCCCCGCTCACGAGCGGGATGTACTCGGTGTAGAGGACCTGGTCGTTCTGGTCGAGGTAATCGAACTGCCACTGGAACTGCGCCGCGACGGCGCGGATCTTGGTCGTGTTGGCGTCGGCGGCATTGGTATCGACGGCGTTGAGCGTCTGCCACGACACGATGAACATGAAGATGACGATCAGGGTCGGGACGACGGTCCACACGAACTCGGCGATGTTGTTGCCGTGGGTCTGCGGCGGGAGGCTGTCGTCACCCGGCTTGCGCCGGTAGCGGATGACCGTCCAGATGATCAGCCCCTCGACGACGAGGAAGATCGCGACCGCGATCAGGAAGATCACCGTGTACAGCTCGCGGATCTGCGCGCCCTGGCTGGTGACGGCGATCGGCGGGAAGAGGCCGGTGACGAACGTGTCGCCGATCTTGAGGACGTCGACCCCGAACGCCAGGAGCAGCAGGCTGACGATGATGATCGCCGCGCCGACGCCGAGCGCGAAGATCGCGGTCCGGGTGGCGTTCGACCTGGGGGAGCTCGACATCAAGGTCCTCGAGGGTGGTCAACGCTGTGGGGGCGCGACGACCGATGCGACAAGCAGGCAAGGCCGACCGCCCGGGTCGAACCGCCGCCATTCTACGACCGCGCGGCCCGTTCGTGCGACGATGCCGCGGATGGGTGCGCTGCGTGTGCTCCGCGGGCTCGTGACCCCGTTCGCCG
The DNA here is from genome assembly GCA_036003325.1 of Candidatus Limnocylindrales bacterium. Classification (GTDB taxonomy): domain Bacteria; phylum Chloroflexota; class Limnocylindria; order Limnocylindrales; family CSP1-4; genus SPCO01. The sequence continues at coordinate 21,345 of DASYSM010000138.1, read as the reverse complement.
TGCTGGTCGGTGCAGCGGCACTCGCGGAGCCCGTGGCGGCGCACGGCCCCGTCCCGGCAGAGGCGCCGAGCGCGGCCACGCTCCTGCTCGGCTGGACGTTCGAGCCCCTCCCCACCCTCGGGCTCATCGTCGTCACCGGCTGGTGGTGGTGGGCGGTCCGGCGGGTCAACGCCCTCCACCCGGGCAACCCGGTGCCACGCCGTCGGTCGGTCGCGTTCTATGGCGGGATCGTCGCGCTGGCGTTCGCGCTGCTGTCGGGCATCGGGCGCTACGACACGGCGCTGTTCTCGGTCCACATGGTCCAGCATGTCCTGCTGATGCTGGTGGCCGCACCGCTGCTGGCCCTGGCCGCGCCGATCACCCTCATCCTGCGGCTCAGCTCGTCCGAGACGCGCCACCGCTGGGTGCTGCCCGTGCTGCACTCGCGGATCGTCAGCTTCCTGGCCTTCCCGGTCGTGGCCTGGGTCATGTTCGCGGCGATGATGTGGGGGGTCCACTTCTCGCCGCTGTTCAACGCCTCGCTCGAGGACGCGAATGTCCACGACTTCGAGCACCTGCTGTTCCTGACCGGCGCGCTGCTGTTCTGGTGGCCGGCCGTCGCCCTCGATCCCGCGCCGTGGCGGATGGGTCATCCGGCCCGGGTCGTCTACCTGCTGACCCAGATGACGCAGAACACCTTCCTGGCGGTCGTCATCCTCAACGCCACCGACGTGCTCTATGCGCATTACGCGACGCTCGTTCGCCCGTGGGGCCTGTCCGCCATCGACGACCAGCGCCTGGCCGCCGGGATCATGTGGCTGGCGGGGGACTTCATCTTCCTGACCGCGATCCTGCTCGTGGTCGCCGGCTGGATGCGCGCCGAGGCACGTGACGAGGCACGCTCCGACCGCCGGGCGGACGCCGAGCTGGCGGAGATCCGGATCCGTGAGCGACGCCTGGCCGAGCGCCTGGCGGACGAGCGCGCCGAACCGGGAGGCTAGCCCCCGGGCCGACGCCTAGCCGAGTGGCGGGATCGGAGCCTCGAGATAGGCGCGATAGTCGTCGGGGTCCACGTTCCCGCCGCTGACCACGGCCACGACCGCCCCGGGCGACCGATCGAGCCGAAGCTCGCGCGCGTGGAACGCCATGGCCGCGATGCCGAGGGCGCCCGAGGGCTCGACGACGAGCCGGCTCCATTCCGCGGCGAGGCGCACCGCGGCGGCGATCTCCGCCTCGGTCACGGTGACGATGGTGGTCAGCAGCGGGAACAGGTGGGCGAACGTGCGGGCGCCGAGCGCCTGCGTCCGCGTGCCGTCGGCGATGGTCCGCGACACCTGCTCGGCCGGCCACGACACGATCTCGCCACGTTCCAGGGAGTCGCGGGCGTCGGCGGCGAGCTCGGGCTCGACGCCGATCACCCGCGCGTCTGGGCGGAGCGCACTGACCGCGACCGCGACGCCGCTCGCCAGACCGCCTCCGCCGATGGGCACGAGGACCGCGGCGAGGTCGGGGAGGTCTTCGGCGATCTCCAGCCCGACCGTGCCCTGGCCGGCGATGACGCGGTCGTCGTCGAACGGCGGGATCACCGCGAACCCGCGACGGGCCGCGATCTCGAGCGCGACCTGGTGCCGTTCCTCGCTGGCAGGCCCGACGACCACGACCTGGGCGCCGTCCTGCTCGATCCGGGTGCGCTTGATCGCCGGCGCGTCGGACGGCATCACCACCACGGCGGGTGCGCCCAGCAGCCGGGCTGCCCGGGCGACGCCCTGGCCGTGGTTGCCCGATGAGTAGGTGATGACGCCGCGGGCACGTTCCTCGGGCGACAGGGTCGAGATCGTGGCGTACGCGCCGCGCAGCTTGAACGCCCCGATCGGCTGGAGCGATTCGGCCTTGAGGAACCGGCGATCGGCCGACGGACCGAAGCCGACCAGTGGCGTCCGGACGGTGATGCCGTCGAGGCGGCCGGCGGCGGCGCGGACGTCCGTCAGGCTGACAAGGTCGCGGCCGGTGTCGGGTCCGCTCGCCATCAGCGATCGCGTCCGGCGAGGCGCTGGCAGTCGATGCAGCGGGCGGCCCATGGCAGGGCCTCGAGCCGTCCGTGGGCGATCGGCCGGCCGCAACGGACACAGAGGCCGAACGTCCCTGCGTCGAGCCGGGCGAGCGCCTCGTCGACGAGGGCGAGCTGCTGGTCGGCACGGTCGCGCAGCGCCAGGTCGCGCTGCTGGGCGAAGACCTGGCTGGCGGCCGCCGCCTGCGACCCGTAGGTCATCTGGCCGGGCGCCACGATCGCCTCGCCGATCTCGGTGCGGAGGCGGTCGCGTTCGGCGAGCAGGCTGGCGCGGATCGAGGCGAGGTCGGGAGCATCCATCGGCGCGATGGTACGTGACCCGTATACTCCACGGGAGTACACATCAAGGAGATGACCGATGGCCATCGAGATCGATCCGGTGTGCGGGATGGAAGTCGACACGACGACCAGCCTCCTGTCGCTCGAGCATGACGGCGCGACCTACTGGTTCTGCGGCAAGGGCTGCCTGCTCGACTTCCGCGACGACCCGCAGGCCTATCTGCCGACCATCCCCGAGCCGGCACCGCCGTCCCCGCCCGCCTGATAAGCGGCAGATAAGCGGGGGCGGCCAGACTGGCGCGAGCGGTGTCGGACCGGGCACTCCGTGGAGGGGTCGACCGTCGATCGGGACCGGCTGCGGCCGGTGGAGGTGCCCCGTGCGTCAGCTCGCGAGCAGTGTCATCGTCGTGGTCGCCCAGGTCGCGATCCTCGCCGTCGTCGTGGTGACCGACGGGCTCAAATGGTGAGCGCTCGTCAGCTGCGCGCACCGGGAACGGCGGACGGGTCGGCGGTCAGCCGTGAGGCGATGTAGACCGGGATGATCGAGGCGAGCAGGACCAGCACGGCCGCGACGTTCACGAGGGGAAGCTGGTTCGGGCGGGAGTAGTTGCTGAAGATCCAGATCGGCAGCGTCTGGACGCCCGGACCGGACAGGAAGTTCGTGACGATGATCTCGTCGAACGACAGCGCGAAGGCCAGCATGGCACCGGCCACCAGTGCCGTCCGGATGGCCGGGAACGTCACGCGGCGAAACGTCATGAAGGTGTCGGCGCCGAGGTCGCCCGAGGCCTCCTCGTACGAACGCGAGGTCCGCCGGAGTCGCGCGATGGCGTTGTTGTACATGACCACGACGCAGAACGTGGCATGGCCGACGATGATCGTGAACAGGCCGAACGGGAGACCGATCGTCCGGAACGCGGTGTTGAGGGCAAGGCCGGTCACGATGCCCGGCAGGGCCAGCGGCAGGATGACGATCAGCGAGATCGACTCGCGACCGAAGAAGCTGTGCCGGCCGACGGCCAGCGCCAGGAGCGACCCGAACAGCAGGGCAAGGAGCGTGGCCCCGATGGCGGCCTCGACCGAATTGCCGACCGCGGCCCTGATGCCGGCATCGTTGAAGGCCTTGATGTACCAATCGATGGTGAACGAGGTGATCGGCCAGGTCGCGACCTTGGCGGCGTTGAACGAGTACAGCACGATGATGCCGATCGGGATGTAGATGAACGCCAGGGTCGCCGTCGTCGCCAGGCGGAGCGCGATGGCCATCCAGCGCGGGACGCCCATCACAGTGCTTCGAAGGCGCCGAGACGCCGTGCGACGAGCAGGAAGACCAGCATGATCGTGACCGGGACCATCGTGTACGCGGCCGCCAGGGGCGAGTTGCCGGCCACTCCGACGAGGTCGTAGACCACGTTGCCGATGAACTTCGTGTTCGAGACGAGGGTCGGTGTGATGTAGTCGCCCAGGGTCAGGCTGAAGGTGAAGATCGAGCCGGCGACGATCGCCGGGAGGACGAGCGGCACGACCACCCGCCGGAAGGTGATCCCGGCTTTGCCCCCGAGATCCGCGGATGCCTCGAACAGCGACCCGGGGATCCGTTCCAGGCCGGCGTAGATGGGGATGATCATGTACGGCAGCCACAGATAGCTCTCGACGATCCAGACGGCCTCGATGCTGTAGCCGGGGCCCTGCAGCCCGAACGGGGCGAGCACCCAGTTGAGCACGCCACCCTGGCTCAGGATCAGTCGCCAGGCATAGACCTTGACCAGGTAGCCCGACCAGAGCGGGAGCAGGATCGAGACGATCAGCAGGCCGCGGACCCGCGACGAGGCCACCCGTGCCATGTAGAAGGCGATGGGAAAGGCGACGACGATGCAGGTCAGCGTGACGACCGCGGCCATGATCACGGTGCGTGCCGTGATGACCGGGTAGACCTCGCCGGTCAGGATCCGCTGGTAGTTGGCGAGTGTCGGTTTGGTGATGATGTTGCCGGTCAGCGAATCGACCGACCAGAAGGAGCTGATGAGGAACAGCGCCAGCGCGCCGAGGTAGGCGATGACGAGCCAGCCCAGCGGCGCTGCGAGCAGCGCCGCGAGCTGCACCCGGGGTCGACGATAGAGCGCCGCCGCCAGCCGCCGCGCCTGGCTGGCGGGCGGCGGGGCGATGGCGCTCTGGCTCGTCATGACGTTCCGGCTAGCTGCCGGTGATATCGGTCCAGGCCTGCGTCCAGGCGTCGAAGTCGGTGCAGATGTCGCCGCGGCCGTCGAGGCAGGTCACGGTCGGCGTGTTCCAGTACCAGATGTTCTTGAAGTACTGCTCATCGGCGGCATGGAACTGGTCGCACCAGCCGGGCGACAACTTCTCGGCCTCGGCACATGCCGCGGCGCTGACGGGCGCCTCGCCGAAGTAGACGGTCACGGCCGCGTTCGCCTCGGGCGAGATGATGTAGTTCATCCACTGGTACATGCAGTTCGGGTGGGCGGCCTTGGTCGAGATCATCCAGGTGTCCGACCAGCCGGTGGCGCCCTCCTTGGGCGTGACGCTGGCGACCTGCTTGCCCTTGGCCGCGTTGATCGTGTTCTGCTGGTAGAGCCACGCGGTGCCGATCGCCATGTCGCCGTTGGAGAACCCGTCGATCTCCTCCTGAGCGGTCCCCCAGTACTTGCCGATGAGTGTCTTCTGGACCTTCAGCAGCGCCACCGCGGCGGCCAGCTGGTCCTTGTCAAGGGCGTATGGGTTGGTGATCTTGAGATCGGGCTGGGTCTTCATCAGGTACAGCGCCGCATCGGCGATATAGATCGCGTAGTTGTAGGCGGTGACCTTGCCCTTGTACGGCGAATTCGCGTCGAACACGACGCTCCAGCTGTCGGGGGCGGTGGTCACGACGGTCGGGTCGTACATCAGGACGTTGGCCCCGCGGCCGTGGGGCACGCCGTAGCCGACACCGTTGACCGTGTTGTAGGGCTGGTTCTTGAGCCCCTCGAAGACGTCCTTGTAGTTGGGGATGAGGTCGAAGTTGACCGGCGCGACGTCGCCGCCGTAGATGAGACGCAACGTCGCATCACCCGATGCCGAGACGCCGTCGTACTGGCCCGTCTTCATCAGCTGGACCATGTTCCCGGAGTCGAGGCCGACCTTGACGGTGACCTTGCACCCCGTCGCGGTCTCGAACGGGGTGACCCAGTCGTAGCCCTGGACCTGCTCGCCGCCGGTGCCGCCGACGACGTAGCCGGTCCAGGCGACCAGGTTGAGGGCTCCCTCGCCCGGCCCGACCGACGCCTGGGCGGGCGGTCCGCTCGGGGCTGCCGCGGCGCTCGCCGAAGCGCTCGGTGGCGTGACGGTACCGGTGCTGCCGGCTGCCGACGGTGGTGCGGCCGAGACCGACGCGCCACCGCCCGAGCTCGAACACGCACCCACCATGATCGCCGCGGTCGCGGCCAGTGCCATGATCCCCTTGGATCTCATCGTCATCCTCCTCCACTCGATGTCCCATCCGCGATGGGGAGTTGGTGTTGTCGTGCCCACACGAGGCGCACGGCCTTGCCCTCCATGGCGAGCGCCTCGGTCGACGACGTGGACAGGTTCTGCTGGGTCACTACGAGATCGGTCCCGGCGTCGAGCGCGACCACGTAGCGGGTGTCCGGCCCGAGGTAGACCACGCTTCGGACCGTTCCCGTCGCAGAGGTCTCGCCCGCGCCGACCGCGCCGTCGGTCTCGGCCAGGCGGATCTTCTCGGGGCGGATCGTGAACGTCCCGGCGGAGCCGATGACCCTCTGGGCCACGTCGCCGCGGAGCAGGTTCGAGGTCCCGACGAAGCCCGCCACGAACGGCGTCGCCGGCCGCTCGTAGACCTCGGCCGGCGCCCCGAGCTGCTCGATCCGGCCGTTGTTGAACACGGCCAGGCGGTCGCTCATGGTCAGCGCCTCCTCCTGGTCGTGGGTCACGTAGATGAAGGTGATGCCGACCTGCTGCTGGATCGCCTTGAGCTCGATCTGCATCTCTTCTCGCAGCTTCAGATCCAGCGCGCCGAGCGGCTCGTCGAGGAGCAGGACGCGCGGCCGGTTGACGAGCGCCCGGGCGAGCGCGACGCGCTGACGCTGACCGCCGGACAGCTGGCTCGGCTTCCGACCCTCGTAACCCTCCAGCCTGACCATGCGGAGCGCGTCCGTGACGCGCGCGGTCCGCTCCGGCTTGGCGATCTTGCGGACCACCAGCCCATAGCCCACGTTGTCGCCGACGGACATGTGCGGGAAGAGCGCGTAGTCCTGGAAGACCGTGTTGACGTCGCGGTCGAACGGCGGGACGGTCGTGACATCGACACCGTGGAGCAGGATCCGCCCTTCGGACGGCGCCTCGAAGCCGGCGATCATCCGGAGCGTCGTCGTCTTGCCCGAGCCCGACGGTCCGAGCATCGAGAAGAACTCGCCGTCGTAGACATCGAGGTCGACGCCGTCGACGGCGACGACCGGGAAGCGCCCGTCGGTCTTGACGAAGGTGGCGACCCGCCGGCCGGCGTCGTCATCGCCGAAGCGCTTGCTGACGCCCTCGAGACGGACGGCGACCGACGCCGGCTGCGTCGCCTGCGCTGCGTCCGGGATCTCGGTCGGGATCGCCACGTCGGGACCTCGAGACTGGGGCCGTGGCCGTCGCCGCAGGTGGCGGTCGCGGTTCGGGTCCGCCGCACTGTGCCGTCCGCTCGGAGTCGATGTCAAGCGGGCTCGCCCGGCGTTGCGGAGGTCGCGTCATAGACTTCGCGCCGTGAGCCTCCTCCCTCGACGGACGTCCATCACGATCCTCGCCCTCGGCGCCCTGGCGCTCGCCCTCGGCGGCTGCGACGCGGGTGCGCCGCCGGCGACCCCGCCGATCTCGCCCGGGACGTCGGTCGCGCCGCGCGAGGTCAACCTCATCGCCCGGGACTACTCGTTCCAGCCCGACACCCTGGACCTGGCGCCCGGGGAGACGGTGCTGCTGCACGTCATCAACGGCGGTCTCGAGGTCCACGAGGCGGTCATCGGCGACGCGGCCGTCCAGGATGCCTGGGAGGCGGCCGAGGCTGCGACAGCGGGCGCGCCGCCCGGACCGACGCCCGTGGTCACGGTCCCCCCGGGTGTCGAGGGCGTGCGGATCGTGGTCCACTCGGGCGAGCGCGTGGATCTCCGCTGGACGGTGCCCGCCGGCGCGGCCGCCGGCGGCCCGTGGACCGTCGCCTGTCACATCCCCGGCCACCTCGCCCGCGGCATGCAGATCCCGGTCCGCTGGGTGGGCGGGGCCGCCTCCTCGTCGGATCCCTCGTGAACGGCGCCTCGTGAGCGCGCCCGGTGGTACGCTCTGTCTCCGCGTCGCGCCTCGTTGCGCGCCGCCACCCGTCAGCCTCGAGGAGGATCCTGGATGGCCTATGTGATCGCCGAGCCATGCATCGATGTGCTCGACGTGTCGTGCGTGTCCGTCTGCCCGGTCGATTGCATCCACTACGACGAAGGCACGGACCGCAAGCTGTTCATCGATCCGAACGAATGCATCGACTGCGGCGCCTGCGAGCCGGAATGTCCCGTGAACGCGATCTTCCCGGAGGAGTCGCTGCCGCCCGAGTGGGCCAACTACACGGCCATCGACGCGACATGGTTCACGGACAAGGCCGCGGCACGCGCCGCCGTCGACGAGCTGAAGCCGCGCTGAACCGTCGGGCTGCTGGCCTCGGGGGGCTCGGCCTCAGGCCTCCGGCAGCGGATGTCGGTCGCCTGTCGAGGGTGGCACGACCAAGTCCCTCCTGATGCGCATCGTCTCGCTCCTGCCGTCCGCCACCGAGATCGTCTGCGCGATCGGGCTGGCCGACGACCTCGTCGGGGTCACCCATGAATGCGACTACCCGCCGGAGGTGGTCGGCAAACCGGTGATGACCCGAAGCGTGCACGACCTCGTCGAAGCGAGCTCGCGCGACATCCATCGGCTGGTCACGGCATCGGTCCACGGCGGATCGTCGCTGTACGCGCTCGACGAGGCCGCGCTGGCCGCCGCACAGCCCGACCTCATCCTGACCCAGGAGCTGTGCCGCGTGTGCGCCGTCAGCTATCGCGAGGTCAACGACGTGGCGCGGGCGATCGACGCCGACATCACGGTCGTCTCGCTCGAGCCGACCTCGATCGAAGGCATCCTCAACACGATCTCCACGGTCGGGGCGATGACCGAGAGCGAGGACGCCGCCGTCGACGTGGTCGAGACGCTCCGCGAACGGCTGGGCTCGGTCGAGGAGAAGGTTCAGGCGCGCCGCGATGCCGGCGGTCGGTCGCCGCGCGTGGTCGGGCTCGAGTGGCTCGATCCGCCGTTCGCATCCGGCCACTGGGTCCCCGAGCAGATCCGGCGCGCGGGTGGCTGGGAGCTCCTCGGCGCCGATGGCGATCGGTCCGTGCAGACGACCTGGGATGCCGTGGCTGACGTGGATCCCGAGATGCTGCTGCTGATGCCGTGTGGCTTCCACCTGCGCGAGACGCAGGACGAGTGGGCACGGACGCGGCGCCCGCCCGGCTACGACGAGCTCACCGCGGTCCGTCGCGGGCAGGTCTTCGCGCTCGACGGGTCGGCCTACTTCAGCCGGCCGGGTCCGCGGGTGATCGACGGCATCGAGCTGCTGGCCGAGATCTTCGATCCCGGGGCGTTCGTCGACATCGCCCCGCCGGGCTCCTGGACCCCGGTCGGGCCGTAGGTCCGCGGCATGCCGTTCCGCCCGACCTTCGACTGCCTGTGGTGCGGCGCCGCCCATGTCTGCCGCGGCGCCGATGACCTCGAGGGCTGGGCGCAGCTCTGCCCGGACTGTGTCGGCAAGGCCGGTGACAACGGCTTCCTGCGGTTCCGATTGCACCAGGCGCTGACCGAGCGGGGCGCCGCCGGCGGGTCGGGTGGTGGGGCAACGACCGCCGTGGCGGAGGCGGGCCCTGCTGCCACGACCTCCGTGGCGGAGGCGGGCTCCGTGGCCTCGGCCACCTCCGCGGCAACGGCCACCGCCGCTGCGACGGCCACCGCCGCCACCGATCTCGACGCCGAGATGCTCGCCTACTACGAGGCACGGGCGCCCGAGTACGACGACTGGTACCTGCGTCGTGGCCGCTATGCGCGCGGGCCCGTCCATGACGCCGCGTGGAACGCAGAGCTCGACATCGCCGGTCGATGGCTCGACGGCCTGCCGATCCACGGCGACATCGTCGAGCTCGCCGCCGGGACCGGCTGGTGGTCGCCGCTGCTTGCCTCGAAGGGCGTGCTGTCGCTGTACGACGCCGCGCCCGCCCCGCTCGATCGGGCGCGCGAACGGCTGGTCGCGCATCGCCTGCGCGCCCACCTCCACGTGCGCGACGCCTGGGCCGAGCCGGACCGCGCGGTCGATGCCGTCTTCACCGGCTTCTGGCTCAGCCACGTCCCGCGCGGACGCCTCGATGCATTCCTCGGGCTCGTCCGGCGCTGGCTCACGCCCGGCGGCACGTTCGCCTTCATCGATTCGCTGCCCGATCCCCAGTCGAGTGCGGCCGATCACCCCGCCCCCGCCGACGATGCCTCGGTCCGGCGGCTGGCCGACGGACGCGAGTTCACGATCGTCAAGGTCTACTACACGCCCGATGAGCTGGAACGCGCTCTTCGGACGGCCGGGTTCGGCGAGGTGGACGTCACGACCACCGGGCGCTTCTTCCTGACCGGCGTGGCGACCGCGTCCTCCGAGTAGGCCCGACCCCCGCGGCTATACTCCGCGCGATGTCCCCCCTGGCGAACTCAACGATCGCGACCGTCGGTTCCGGCGTCATGGCCGAGGCGATGATCGCCGGCATCCTGCGCGGCAAGCTCGTCGAGCCCGGGCAGGTCGTGGCGAGCCACCCGCGGGTCGAGCGGCGCGAGCACCTGGCCCGCGAGTACGGCATCCGGACGGTCGCCTCGAACACCGAGGCGGTCGACGGCGCCGACGTCGTCCTGTTCGGGATCAAGCCCCAGATGCTGGCCAAGGTCGGACGCGAGATCGGGCCTCACCTCAGACGCGGCCAGCTCGTCCTGAGCGTGCTGGCAGGGGCCACGACCGCGGCACTCACCGGCAACCTCGGCCACGACCAGGTCGTCCGGAGCATGCCCAACACCCCGGCCCGCCTCGGCAAGGGGATGACCGTCTGGTACGCGACGCCCGAGACGACCGAGACGCAGCGCGCCCAGGCGGCCGCCCTGCTCGGGGCCCTCGGCCACGAGCTCGAGGTCGACGACGAGAAGATGGTCGCGATGGCGACCGCGGTGTCGGGCACCGGGCCGACCTACGTGTTCCTGGTGATGGAGGCGCTCATCGACGCCGCCGTCCACCTCGGCTTCCCGCGCCACATCGCGCACGACCTCGTCATCGAGACCCTCGAGGGCTCGACCATCTTCGCGAAGCAGTCCGGGATGCACCCTGCCGAGCTGCGCAACATGGTCACGTCACCCGGCGGCACCTCGGCGGCGGCGCTGCACGAGCTCGAATCGGGGCGGTTGCGGACCGTGCTGTCCGAGGCCGTCTGGGCCGCCTACCGGCGCACGGTCGAGCTCGGGGAGCAGCTCGAGGCATCCGTCGAGCCGTCCACGCGCCGCTGATGCCGACCGCGCCCACCACGCCGTCCGCCAACCTGACCGTCGAGGCGATCGCCGCGGTCGATGCGCCCCGTGACTTCCGGCTGCACCCGCGCGACCGGGTCGTCGCGTACACCGCCGAGGCCGGCGGGGCACGCCAGCTGTTCACGCTCTCGCTGCGCGGTGGCTATCCGGCTCAGCTGACCGCCTCGGAGAAGGCGGTCAGCGACCCGCAGTGGTCGCCCGACGGCCGCCGGCTGGCATTCGTGCGCGACGAGGAGATCTGGGTCGTCGAGGCCGATGGCTCGCGCCTGACGCTGGTCGTCGGCAAGCCGGGTGGCGGCCGCGAGCCGCGCTGGTCGCCCGACGGTCATCGGCTGGCGTTCCTGTCACGCCGCCGTGGCTGGACCCAGGTCTGGCTGATCGACGCGCCGGTGCCTCGTCGCGGCCGACCAGCCAGCGAGCCCAAGCCGCCCCGCCCGACCGTCCTGACCGAGACGGGCCTCGACGTCGACACGTACGAGTGGGCGCCCGACGGCCGCCGCATCGCGATCATGGCCCAGCGCGGGCCGGAGGTCAGCGAGAGCTCGCAGATCGCGATCGTGGACGTCGCGACCGGGGAGAGTCGGGTCGTGGCCGGCGAGGGCTCGGTCGACGTGGGCGCCCGCTGGCTGCCCGATGGCTCGCTGCTGTTCGTGTCGGACGCAGATGGCTGGTTCCAGGTCGTCCGGCTGACCGCCGACGGCCACGATCGGATCGTGCTGACCGCCGGCGAGCGCGAGCATGGCGAGCCGAGCGGAGGGATGGGCGCGGCGCCGCTGCCGTCGCCCGACGGGAGCCGATTCGTCCACATCGAGGTCCATGACGCGCTCCAGGACCTGCTCGTCGGCGAGCTCGAGGCGGCGCCCGCCCCGAAGCGCGGTCGGGGCCGGCCACCCAAGACGCCCAGGACCGTGACGGCGGCGGCGGCCGGCGCCCGGATCAACCCGTGGGACGGCGTCTGGAAGTCGGTCGGCTGGCTGGCCGACGGGGCCTGGGTCGCGGCGATCGGCGAACGCGTGACGGCACCACCCGATCTCTGGCTGCTGCCCGTCCCCGGCGTCGCCCCCGACGGCGCCCGGCCCCGCCAGGTCACCGATTCGATGCCGGCCGTCCTTCGCGCCGCTCTCACGCCGGCCCGTGTCCCGACCGCCGAGCGGATCGTCGTCACGGCCCGGGACGGACTGCGGATCGAGGGCACGCTGTGGCGCCCGCAGAATGCCACCGGCAAGCGCGGCGGCCGCAAGGTCCCGACCGTCGTGATACCGCATGGCGGCCCGACCGGCCAATCGTTCCGTGCCTTCGCGCCGTTCAAGCAGCTTCTCGTCGCCGAGGGCTTCGCGGTCTTCGACGTCGACTTCCGGGGCTCGACCGGCTATGGCCGGGCGTTCCGCATCGCCAACGTCGACGAGTGGGGCCACGCCGACGTCCACGACCTCGTCGATGCGGCGCGCTGGGCCATCACGCAGCCCTGGTCGGACGGGCGGCTGGCCATCCACGGCGCATCGTACGGTGGCTATCTCGTGCTGTGCGCCCTGGTGGACGAGCCGGCTCTGTGGTCCGCCGGCGTCGACCTCTATGGCGACTCGGAGATCGCCGAGAGCTACCGCCACGGCGACCGTCTCGGCCGCCTCGACCTGCACAAGATGATGGGCTCACCCGACGACCCGGCGCGCTCGCCGAGCTATCGCCGCGGTTCGCCCGTGTACCGCGCGGAGCGGATCGAGGCCCCGCTGCTCATCTTCCACGGCCGAAAGGACAAGCGGGTCGTGCCGCTCATGACCGAGCGGATGGTCGAGGCGCTCGAGATCGAGGGCAAGCGCTACGAGGTCCACTGGTACGACGAGGAGGGTCACGGCTGGGAGAAGCGCGAGAACCGCCGTGATGCGTTCTCCCGTGCGCTCGCCTTCCTCAAGGCGAACGTCCTCGACGAGACGCCCGAGTAGGGCGCCGAGCGGCGGCGACGGCGACGAACAGCGCCGAAAGCGACGACAGCGCCGCTCACCCCGGCACCCCGGCGCCCGCCCCGCGAGCTACCGGACGAGGACCTGGATCCCGGTCGTCGACTCGGACGCCTCGAGCGAGCCCTTGAGGTCGGCCGGGATGACGATGCCGATCGCCTTGTGGTCCTGGGCGTACTTGAACAGGGCATCCGCGCCGCGTTCCGATGGAAGCCAGCCGGACGCTCGCAGACCCGCGGCCCGCGCCTCGCCGACCTGCTGCGCGATGGCGGCGCGGCCGGCCGCCTCAAGGGCCTTCTCGTCGAGGCGGTCCGGGACGGCCGTGTCGGTGCCATCGGCGGACCAGACGCTCGGGAGCGGATCGCCGAGCAGCATCGGCGACTCCCAGTCGTACAGGATCAGCTCCGCCCCGGCGTTCTCGGCGAGGTCCATCGCCGCGCGGCGGCTGGCCGCGAACCGGTCGTCGTCGGCGGTCACGGCGATGACACTGCTGTCCGTGGAGCCACGTGCTCGATCCGTACTCATCTCCCCGTGAGCATGCGCCGCTCCGCCCCGACCATGCGCCGCCGGTGCGGCCGCTCGCGCTTACATCCGCGTGACAGCGCCGAGCGGGTCAGGGGACGGCCCGCTCCAGCTCCGAGGCGGCCTCGACCGGCGCCGGCGCCCGCATCGCCAGCGCGATCGTCGCAGCGACGCCGATCCCGATGAGGACATCGCCGAGGCTGAACACGTTGGAGAAGGGCAGCCACGGCGGCAGCGCGAACAGGTCGGTCAGCGGCTTGAGCACCGGATCGGCGACCACGATGCTGTTGGTGTAGCCGGCGTCGAGGCCGCCGATGGACGCCAGCGCCGAGGCGTCGGCCGGCATCCACCCGCCGTTGGCGACGACCGCGGCGAGATTGCAGCCCGCGCCGACCGCGATCAGCGCGACACCCGGCACGCGGACATTGCGCAAGACCGCGACGAGGACCGCTGCCGTCGACCCGATGTACAGGACCGGGCCGAACGACCCGACGAGGTCGGCCGCCGGTGCCGTGTACATCGCGACCTGGGCGGCCAGCCCGACGAGGATGAGCGGGACCCAGCGGAGGCGGAGCCCGGCGAGCCGTTCGAGATGCCCGCCGGCGACGAACCCGACCAGGATGCCGATCGGGATCGCGTACAGGACGAACATCGGCGTCAGCCGGCGGTGTCGGTGCCTGCCAGGATGCGTTCGATCTGGTCGACGTGGTCGGCGAGGTGGCCGACGATGAAGCGATCGGGCATCTCCGCGATCGTGAGCTCGCCGCGCGACGGATGCAGCCCGCGGCGCGCCAGGTCGGCGGCGGTCAACGTGCGCCAGCGCCGATCGAACCGGCTCAGCGCGTCCTCGATCCGGTCGTACAGGACCCGTGGCGGAAGCGACCGATCGCGCCCGACGAGCCCGATCCGGACCGCGTCCGTCGCGACCCGACCGAACGGCACCGGGTCGGGCCTGCCATCCAGCACGCGTTCGATCTCGCCCGGCCAGTACTCGGCCATCTCGGCCAGGTGCGCGAGGACCTCGCCCGGGCCCCAGCGCGCCTCGTCGGAATCGTCGTAGATCGCGGCCATCGGCCAGGGTGCACCGGCTTCGACTGCCGGGCGGGTCGCGGCGAGCCCGTCCCGTGCCGCCTGGAGTCGATCGAGCAGGTCGTCCATGCGCGCCAGTGTGGCACGCCGGGCGTAGCATTGACGGCCAGGACCACCGGCCGATCGCGCTCCCGCGGACCGGCCCAGCCGACAGCAGCGGAGACCTGTTGATGACACAGATCGTCTCGCGCGGCGCCGCCAACCAAGCCGGCGCCCGGATCGACACGGACGCCTACGACAAGGCGGCCGACTTCCTCCCGCTCAAGGGCATCGACCATGTCGAGTTCTGGGTGGGCAATGCCCGCCAGGCCGCGGCCTACTACCGCGCGCTGTGGGGCTTCACGCCGGTCGCCTTCAGCGGACTCGAGACCAAGGTTCGCGACCGGGCCAGCTACGTCATGGTCCAGAACGACATCCGCTTCGTGTTCACCGCGCCACTGACGCCCGATGGCGAGATCGCCGAGCACGTCCGCGAGCACGGCGATGGCGTCCATGACATCGCGTTCGCGGTCGACGACGTCGGATCGGCCTGGCGCGAGACGACCACGCGCGGCGCGGTCTCGGCGCTCAGCCCGACCGAGCTCGACGGCGGCGAGGACGGCACGCTCCGCAAGGCTTCCATCCACACCTACGGCGAGGTCCTCCACTCGTTCGTCGACCGGCGCGACTACGCCGGCGTGTTCGCACCCGGCTATCGCAAGGTCAAGTCGTTCGCGCCGGCCGCCGGCGGCCTGTCGCTGCTCGAGGTCGACCACTGTGTCGGCAACGTCGAGCTCGGGCAGATGGACGCATTCGTCGACTTCTATCGGGATGTCCTCGGCTTCGCGCAGCTGATCCATTACGACGACAAGGTCATCCACACCGAGTACTCGGCGCTGATGTCGAAGGTCATGACCAACGGCAACGGCCGGATCAAGTTCCCGATCAACGAGCCGGCGACCGGCAAGAAGAAGAGCCAGATCCAGGAGTTCATCGATTGGTACCGCTCGCCCGGCTGCCAGCACATCGCGCTGCGGACCGAGGACATCGTGGCGACCGTCCGCCGCCTGCGCGACAGCGGCGTCGAGTTCCTGGGTCTCCCGCACGAGTACTACGCGACGCTGGCCGATCGCGTCGGCGACGTGGGCGTGCCCATCGACACGCTCGAAGAGCTCGGCATCGAGGCCGACCGCGATGAGGAGGGCTATCTTCTCCAGATCTTCACCCGCCCGGTCCAGGATCGCCCGACGTTCTTCTTCGAGATCATCGAGCGCCACGGGTCGCGCGGCTTCGGCGTCGGCAACTTCAAGGCGTTGTTCGAGGCGATCGAGCGCGAGCAGGAGAAGCGCGGGAACCTCTAGCCGCCCTCCGGGTCACCGACCGAGACGACCGAACCGCGCGTCGGCGGCGGTCTGACCGTCGCGCCGACCGGGTTTTACCCGCGCGCGAGCGCGAAGACCTGGCGGACCCCTTCGAGTCCCTTGAGCTCGTGCGCCCCGCGGTCCTCGAACCGCATCCCCGACCCGTCGAGGAGGTCGCGCGTCGTCCCGGACACGAGGACCTCGCCCGGTCCCGCCAGGCCGGCCACCCGCGCCGCCGCATGGACGGCGACGCCGCGCGCGTTGCCGCCGGCGACGATGACCTCGCCGGTATGGATCCCGGCCCTGATGTCGACGCCCAGCGGCCGCACCGCGTCGGTCATCGCGGCCGCGCAGCGGACGGCCCGCGCGGCTCCGTCGAACAGGGCCAGGAACCCGTCGCCGGTGTCCACGATCTCACGGCCTCGGAACCGTGCCAGCTCGCTCCGCAGGACGTCGTTGTGTTCCAGGAGGAGCCGTCGCCAGGCCTTGTCACCGAGACGGGCGAGCGTCACCGTCGAATCGACGATGTCGGTGAACAGGATCGTCGCCAGCGTACGCTCGTCCTCCTCGTCGGGGGCGATCCCGAACAGGCGCGCGCTGGCGAACTCGACCGCGTCGAACACCTCATCGCCGACGACCCACGCATCGTGCCCAGGCGGGATCTCGTACGCGTCACCCTTGACGATGTCGAGCTCCGTGCCGTCGTCCATCTGGACCTTGAGGTGCCCGCCGATCACGTAACCGAGGTGGCGGTTCACGCATGACGGCGTGTCGACGACCGGCTTGACGACCTCCGACCATCGCCAGCCCGGGTCCCACACGAACCGTCCGACCGACGTCTCGTCCAGGTTGACGATGTCGACGTGGCCCATCGAGAACTTCCGGACCTGGTCCGGCCCCGCGAAGCTCTTGCGTTGGAGACGTGGCACGTCGCGCATTGTGCGTCGCGCGCGGGAGTGCTGGCTAGACTCCCGGCATGAAGGTCGCCCACGTCCGCGAACGGCACGCACCGACCGGGGCGCCGTGGCGCCTGTCCGTCGCACTCGATCCGGGCGAGACCCCGCGGCGCTGGCTGGACCTCGAGGTCGCCCGACGACGGGCGGTGACCGCACGACCGGAACGCGCCCACGACGCGATCCTCTTCCGTCAGCCGGTCACGACGCTCGATGACCACCTGGCTCGAGGCCTGCGGATCGATGTCCTGCGTGACCTGGTGGAGGGTTTCGAGCGGCGCGACGAGGACGACGACGCGATCCTGATCGCCGCCGATCTCCGGTTCGGCGCGCCGATCCTCCGGCCCCCGTCCGTCCGAGACTTCTATGCCTTCGAGGGTCACGTCCGGACGATGTGGGAACGGCGCGGCGGTGAGATCCCCGAGGCGTGGTTCCGGATCCCGGTCTTCTACTTCAGCAACGTCTCGGAGATCCGCGGGCCGGACGAGCCGGTCTGGTCGCCGGCGGCATCTCACGAGCTGGACTACGAGCTCGAGGTCGCCGCGCTCATCGACACGCCGGCCGCGGATCTGTCGCCGGAGCGGGCCGAGGAGGCGATCGGCGGGTTCATGATCTTCGACGACTGGTCCGCTCGGGACCTCCAGCGCGAGGAGACGGCAGTGCGCCTCGGCCCGGCCAAGGGCAAGGACTTCGCGAGCTCGTTCGGTCCGTGGCTGGTCACGCCGGACGAGCTCGCCGACGCTCGCCGCGGCACGGGCTACGACCTGGCCATGACCGCCGAGGTCAACGGCATCGAGACCAGCCGTGGTCGCTGGTCGGACGCGCAATTCTCGTTCGGCGACATGCTCGCTCGCGCATCGGCGGATGCGAGGCTGCGACCGGGCGACCTGGTCGGCAGCGGCACCGTCGGCTCTGGCTGCCTGCTCGAGGTTCGCGCGACCACGCTGGGCCGCTATCTCGAACCCGGCGATGAGGTGGTCCTCCACGTCGAGCGGCTCGGTCGCCTCCGTAACCCGATCGTGGCGCGAGGCGTCTGACCGGCGACCTCGAAGCCCTGGAGGCTCCATGCGCCATCGATCGAGCGCCCTCATCCTCGCGGTGACGCTGGTCGCCGCGTGCTCAAGCACCCCGGCCGCTTCCGACGCCTCGAACCCATACCTGCCGAGCGCCAGTGTGGCCGGGACGACGACCTCGACCATCGCCGCTTCGTCGTCGCTCGCGACACCGGCTGCATCGCTCGATCCGGAGGTCGCGCGGGCCATCGACTTCCGGAGGACCTTCGATCTCCGGTTCGACCTCGCCTTCGTCACGGCCTCACTGCACGACCCGGCAGCGTCGTCCGACCCGTTCGGCGTGCCGGTCTATCCGGACGAGGCGACCAAGCTCTACGCTGACCTCGCCGATCAGGATGCCACGATCCCGATCGTCGTCGACTACGCCTCCGGCCACGCGAACGAATCCGGCGGCGTGTACATCGACCGCGCGGTCCATCCGGCCATCGTCACGAGCCTGTGGACGGCCCACCTCGCCGAACACGCCGCGGCCCTCGGGGCGTTGCTCCACGGCCATCCCACGGCCGTGCGCCTGGTCCGCTACACCCAGATCGAGCTCGAGGCGATGCGCGACCGGGTCGAGTCCGACATCGACTGGATGGAGGAGGTCATCCCGGCGCGGATGCAGTCGCTCGGGATCGACATCGTCGAGAATGTCGTCACGATGGACGTCTCCAGCGCCGAGCCGACGGCGGTCCGGCAGATCGAGGACCACTACCGCCTTGGCGACAGTCTGGTCGTGACATCCGATGGGACCGGCGCGGTCTACATCCCGCGAGGGGTCGTGAAGGTCAAGATCAGGACCGCAGATGGGAGGATCCCTCGGGCGGTCCGCGACCTGAACATCGACTACGTCTACGATCCGAACGTGCCGGGCCAGTGCGGTGACGGCGTGGGCATCGGCTTCCTCGAGGACGGCACCACGAACTTCCCATGTCAGGCCGGCAGGCGAACGCTCGTGATCTTCGGCGTCGGCGCCGATGGCGGCAACGTCGAGGTCGGGCGCAAGACGGTGACGGTCATCGCAGGCAAGACCATCGGCGTCACGATCCGCGTCAGGAACCCCTGACCCTGCAGGCTCGCGCGAAGATCGAACCTTTGACCCCGCGATCGACTCATCGGGGATGGTGCGTCCAGGTCGGACGCCATGAGGGAGGACCGGCGAGTGCAGCAGGCGCTCGTGGACCTGGCCCGACGAGGGGATGAGGAAGCGTTCGCCGACCTCGCACGTGCGGTCGGCGATCGGCTGATGGCGATCGCGTTCAGGATCCTTCGCGACGCCGATCGAGCCGAGGACGCCGTCCAACAGGCCCTCGTCACGGCCTGGCGCGAGCTGCCGACACTGCGCGACGACGACCGGTTCGACGCCTGGCTGCGGCGGATCCTCGTCCACGCCTGCTATGCGGAGGCGAGACGGCGGCGCAGCTGGGCCGCCAACGTCCGGGTCCTGCCGACCGACGGGCCGGCGGGGCGGGATGACACCGCCACCGTCATCGACCGCGACCTGCTCGAGCGTGGTTTCCGCCGCGTGTCGCCGGAGCAGCGCGCGATCTTCGTCCTGCACCACTACGTCGGGCTGACGCTCCCCGAGATCGCCGACGAGCTCGGCGTCCCGCTGGGAACCGTCAAGTCCCGGCTGCACTACGCGACCTCAGCTCTCCGGGCGGCGCTCGACGCCGATGCCCGGACCGCGCCATCGACGGAGCGTCTGGCATGACCCTCGATCGTGATTTCGACCGGATCGCCGGAGCCTTTCTGGCCGATGGCCCGGTCGAGCTTCCGGATCGCGTGCTCGACGCCGTCGTCGACCAGATCCATCTGACTCGACAACGGCGCGCGGTGCGCACGCCGTGGAGGTTCCCTGCGATGACCACCCCGCTTCGACTGGGGATGACCGCCATCATCGGCGTCTTCATCCTCGGAGTCGTCCTGTTGATCGCCAGACCGGACCGTCCCGCCTTCGGCGGGCCGGGACCAAGCCCGACGCCACAGACCGCCGCCACTCCGAAGCCCTCGTCTGCGACTGTGCCGACTCTGGACCAGTCGTTCACCTCGGCCCGCAATGGATTCACCGTCCACTACCCGACCGGATGGACGGCGACGCGGGCCACAGCCCCGTGGGCGGCCGGGACCGAGACCTTCTGGGGAGACCCCGCCCTGGACGTGATCCGGACCGGCGACGCCCGGTTCGAGTCCGCCTCGCAATCCCTCGGATCGAGCCAGTCGCCCGAGGATTGGCTCGCCTCGTACTGCAGCCACAACACGCCTCCCATCACCTGTGGACCGGCCATCACCATCGGCTCGCAGACCGGCGAGATCGGCTTGGACGGCGACCTGGCGATCGGCGCCACGGTCGTGAGGGGCGGCGTGGTCTACGACGCGGCGATCGTCGTCGATCGTCGCGGCTACGAGTTCACACTGGACGGGCACGTCGATCGGGCGCTGTTCGATGCCCTGCTCGCGACCATCAGCTTCGATACCGCCAGCGCCGTCGACCTCCCGCCGCTCACCGGCACGTTCACATCGCCGTCGTACGGCTACACCATCGCGACGCGGCCCGAATGGAAGGCGACGGCAGCGACCAAGAGGTGGACCAGCACGACGCCCGATTCGGACTTCATGGACGGTTTTGACGTCACCGCCGGCACCTCCGTCGGGATCATGTCGCAGCCGCTCGGCAGCCGGACCTTCGACGAGTTCCTCGCGGCCTTCTACCAGCGCCAGCACCAGACATTCGCAGGCAGTGGCTGTGACGATGGCGGAGAGCCGTCGACATGGCCGACGATCGCGATCGGCGACCAGACGGGTCGCCTGGAGGACGTCTGCAGTCTTGCGAGTGATGAGGCTCTTGTCGCCGTCGACGGCCGCGTGTATCTGTTCGAGCTCGGGCACAGTGACCCGGATTTCCCGTTGAGCGCGTTCAAGCTGCTGCTGACCACCGTCACGTTCGACGCGGCGAGCGCGAAGGACTAGGCGGGAACGCCCCGATGGATCAGACGGCCCCGTCCGCCCGGCGGGGTCGTCGCTCGTTCGACGCGGCATCATGGACGCATGGCCCACCGTATCGAACCGATGACCGTCGACGATTGGCCCGACGTGCGGCGCATCTACGCCGAGGGGATCGCCACTGGTGACGCGACCCTCGAGCGCGAGGCGCCCGACTGGGCGCACTTCGACCACTCGCATCCGACCGAATGTCGGCTGATCGCCCGCGAGGAGGCCGGTTCCATCGTCGGGTGGACGGCGCTCGGCGGCTACTCGTCGCGCAAGGTCTACGCCGGCGTCGCCTGGGAGAGCGTCTACGTCGCGGCCGACGCGCGCGGCCGTGGCGTCGGGCGGGCGCTTCTCGAGGCACTCATCCCGGCCTCGGAGGCGGCCGGCTACTGGACCCTGTTCGCCGGCGTGCTCGCCGAGAATGCGGGCAGCCTGGCCCTCCACGAGCGAGTCGGCTTCCGGCGGGTGGGCGTCCAGGAGCGGCTGGGGCAGGACGCCCAC
>DASYSM010000137.1:0-2083 GCA_036003325.1 Candidatus Limnocylindrales bacterium | reverse complement strand
TCGACGACGACCTGGTCCACGACGCGCCGGGTCGTCCCGGACGTGTAGTCACTCTGAAGGTCGACCTCGAGTCGTCGGTCGGCGGTGCGCCGGACCGCGACGACGCGGTGGTCGGGCGTCATCCGCACGCCGGCCGCGTAGAACGCTCCGGCGTAGGCCGGGTAATCGGTCCCCATCACTTCGTGGCCGACGTGGCGGTCGGGGGTGACGATCTCGATCCTCGAACCCACAGCGGCCATCCGCTCGGCGCACGACAGCGCGGCCTCGGCGCCGTGGTCGTCGAACACCAGGACCTCGCCACGTGACGGCGTGACCGCCCCGCCGATCACGTCCCAGGTGGTCACGACCAGGTCGTCGCCCTCGGACAAGGTCGGCATGCGGGGCGTGCCGCCGGTCGCGACGATCACGACGTCCGGCGCGAGGGCGGAGACATCGGCGACGTCGGCGACGGTGTCGAAGCGCATCTCGACCCCGGCATGTCGGCATTCGGCCACGAGCCAGTCCACGATGCCGATGAGGTCCGCCTGCCGCGGCGTCGCGCGCGCCGCGAGCCGGATCTGCCCACCCGGATCCGAGGCCGCCTCGAACAGGACGACCCGATGGCCGCGCTCGGTCGCGACGCGGGCCGCCTCCAGGCCGGCGGGCCCGGCCCCGACGACCACCACCGTCCGGCGCGGCCCTGCGCTCGGGACGGTGAGCTGCGGGATCGTCTCCTCGCGTCCGGTCGCCACGTTGTGGATGCACAGTCCGTCGAGGCCCACGTAGATCCGGTTGAGGCAGTACGAGATGCCGACACACGGGCGGATGCGGTCGGCCTGCCCCGCCTCGAGCTTGCGCACGATGTGTGGGTCGGCCATGTGGGCGCGCATCATCCCGACCATGTCGACCAGCCCCTCGGCGACGGCGTAGCGAGCGGTCGCCACGTCTGCGATCCGGGCCGCGTGGAAGACCGGCAGCGAGAGCCGCTCGCGGAACCGCCCGGCCAGCTCGAGCCCCGGCCCGAGCGGCGTCCCGATGCCGGGGATGACATGCGACAGTGCCTCGTCGGTCGCGATAGAGCCCTTGACCACGTTGACGAAGTCGATCATCCCGGTCCGGGAGAGGGCGGTCGCGATGGCCAGGCAATCCGCCTCGGTGAGGCCGCCCGGCACGTCCTCCGAGCCGCTCATCCGGATGCCGACGATGTAGTCGTCGCCGACCTCGCCCCGGATGGCCTCCAGCACCTCGATGGCGAACCGCATCCGGTTCTCGAGCGACCCGCCGTACCGGTCGGATCGACGGTTGACCAGCGGCGACCAGAACTGGTCGATCAGGTGCCCGTAGGCCTCGAGCTCGATGCCGTCGAGGCCGCCCTCCTGGCACCGCCCGGCCGCGTCGCCGAACGCCCGCACGACCCGACGGATATCGGGCTCCTCCATCTCCTTGGGGAAGCTCCGATGGGCCGGCTCGCGGACCGACGACGCCGAGATCGTGGGCAGCCAGTCGCCGTCGTCGGCGACCGTCCTCCGCCCGAGGTGTGTCAGCTGGACCATCGCCGCGGTGCCGTGGGCGTGCATCCGGTCGGCCATCTGCCGGAACCACGGGACGATGTCGTCGTCGCCGGCGTACAGCTGGCCGAACACCGGCGGCGAGTCCGGCGCGACGTTGGTCGAGCCGCCGAACATGGTCAGGGCGATGCCGCCCTTCGCCTTCTCCTCGTGATACAGCTGGTAGCGGAGCTTGGGCTTGCCGTCTTCCGCGTAGGCCGGCTCATGGCTCGGGCTCATGATCCGGTTGCGGAGTGTCAGGTGACGGAGCTGGAAGGGTTGGAGGAGCGGGTCGCTCGACGTCATCGGTCGTCGGGAGCGGTCAGACGTCCGAATCGGGGAAGCTCGCCCGGCGTCGGGCCAGCCAGTCGAGGAGCTCCTCGTGGATCGCGTCGTCGAGCGGTGGCATCTCGTATTCCGCGAGCCGACGCTTCCAGCGGAGGTTGGCCCGCTGGGCGGCATCGAGCCCGCCGTCGAGCTCCCACTGCTCGAAGCTGTCGTTGTTCGAGATCTCGGAGCGCCAGAACGCGTTCTCGAAGTTGGCCAGCGTGTGGGGG
>DASYSM010000136.1:0-6207 GCA_036003325.1 Candidatus Limnocylindrales bacterium | reverse complement strand
GGCGTACACGCGCAGCAGCAGCTCGTCGCGGTGGCTTCGCCGGCTCGGCGGTGCCGCGACCCAGGCGCGCAGGGCGTCGAGGCCCTGGTCGGTGATCTCGTAGCTCCTGCGCGGCCGGAGCCCGGGCGGAGCCGGCTCCGGCGATGCGATCCAGCCCCGGTAGGCCAGGCGCGACAGCACCGGGTAGATCTGGCTGTGACGTGCCTCCCAGTACAGCCCGATCGGATCGCGCAGCTGATTGCTCAGCTCGCCGCCGGCCAGCGGGCCACGCGACAGCAGCGCGAGGATCGCATAGCCAAGGGTCGGCATCGCGGGCAGCTTGCCGGAACGGGTCATGGTCGCCCGTGGTCGACGAAGAACTGCCACGCCAGAGCGGTCGCGTCCGGCGCCTCGAACCAGGCGTGCGGGCCGCCCTCGACCGAGATGAACCCCACCGATGTCCCGTCGGCGCAGCCGATGCTGGCCGTGAGCGAGGCGACATCGGTGACCGTGACGGTGCTCGCCGGTGGAGGGCAGCGGTCGACCGTCCGCCATCGAGCGGCGAGCGCCTCCGCCGCGTCGAACGGGAAGGTCGCATCCGCGGTGCCGTGCATGACCAGGACCGACACCGGTTTCGCCGGCGTGCACGCGTGGCCCGCCCACGGCGTCCCGGACACGATCGCCGCCGCCGCGATCCGGTCGGCCAGGCTGCAGGTGAGCCGGTCGGTCATCACCGCGCCCATGGAGAAGCCGGCGACGTAGATGCGCGACGGGTCGACGGGGAAGTCCTTGGTCAGCTGGTCGATCATCCCCTCGAGAAATCCCTCGTCGACGTCGGTTTCGATCAGCCCGGGGCGGGTGACGACGTCCCACGTCCGGTGATCGGCCGGCGGGAAGGCGACGATGAAGCCGTCACGGCCGGCGAGCCGGTCGAAGTGGGTGTCGGCCGCCGCCTGCGAGGGCGATCCCCCGGCCGGATGGAGGAAGACGACGAGCGGCACGCTGCCGTCGGGCATCGGGTCGGGGAGGTAGACCTTGATGCGCCGGGCGTCGCCGTCGACCGTCACGACCGGCTCGCGGAGCTCGACCGCGGACGGGATCACCGACGGGGGACCCGAGACCGCGGCGCCAGGCGTAGGGACAGCCGTTGCCGATCCGGTCACCACGGGCGCGACCGTCGCCGGCGCCGGACTGGTGGTCGTCCCGGCGCAACCCGTGATCCAGAGCGCCAGTGCAACGGTGATCGGAACACGGGTCATACCTCGACGGTAGGAGACCACGACGCTTATGTCAATATTTACACATGCCGCGGAGGTGCTGCCGGCCGTCGGCTCTCGCTACGATGCGACCATGACGACGACCGCCTTGCGCATGGCCGTCCTTGGCGCGGGCGGCATCGGCGCCTACTACGCCTCGGGCTTCGCCGCCGGCGGCGCGGACGTCCATCTCATCGCGCGCGGCGCCCACCTCGAGGCGCTCCGACGGGACGGCCTGACGATCGAAACGCCAGAGGGCACGACCCATCACGCCCTCGATGCCACGGGCGAACCGACCGAGATCGGTCCGGTCGACGTCGTCCTCTTCTGCGTGAAGTCGTACGACACCGAGACAGCCGCTGCCCGGCTGGCGCCGTTGCTGGGCCCGGACACGGCCGTCGTGTCTCTCCAGAACGGCATCGACAACGAAGCCAAGATCGCCGACGCCATCGGCTGGGGCCATGTGCTCGGCGGGGCGGCATACATCTTCGCCGCCATCCGCGTGCCCGGTGTCGTCGTCGCGAGCGGCCCGCGCAGCATCGTCTTCGGTGAATGGACCGGCGGCGAGCCGACACCTCGCGTCCGGGCGATCCTCGACGTGGCGGCCGCGGGCGGTCTGGGCGCCACCGCGGCGGCCAACGTCCAGGTCGCGAAATGGGAGAAATATGTCCTTCTCGCGGCGTTGTCGGCGGTCTCGGCGGCGACCCGACTCCCGCTCGGGGACATCCGACGTTCCTCGGCGGCCGTCGCGCTGTTGCGCGACCTGATGACCGAGATCTGGGCCGTCGGTCGAGCGTCGGGTGTGCCGCTGGAGGACGGCCTCGTCGACCGCCAGTTCGCCCTGGTCATGTCTCAGGCTGACGACTCCAAGTCGTCGCTCCAGACGGATCTCGTCAACGGACACCGGATGGAGCTCGAGGCCCTCCAGGGCGCCACCCTCCGACTCGGCCGCGAACGGGGCGTCGCCACCCCGAAGATGGCGGCAGCGTATGCGTTGCTCGAGCCGTGGGCCATCCGCAACGCAGCGACGACCGGTCTACGATGACCGACATGACCGACATGACCGACACCGCCGTCGAGACCCAGACCTACCGCCATCTCATCGCCGGGGAATGGGTCGCATCGACCTCCGGCGAGACCTTCGAGAGCCGCAATCCGGCCGACACGCGCGATGTCGTCGGGCGCTTCCAGCAGGGCACCAAGGCCGACGTCGCGATGGCCATCAAGGCCGCCGAGACCGCCTTCCCGATGTGGCGTCGCACCCCGGCTCCCAAACGCGGCGAGATCCTGTATGCCTTCGCCGCTCTCATGGCCCAGCACAAGGAACGGCTGGCGCGAGCGATGACCCGCGAGATGGGCAAAGTCCTGGCCGAGGCGCGTGGGGACGTCCAGGAAGGCATCGACATCGCCTATCTGATGGCCGGCGAGGGCCGCCGGATGGCCGGCGAGACCGTCCCCTCCGAGCTGCCCGACAAGTGGGCGATGAGCATCCGCCAGCCGCTCGGCGTGGCCGGGATCATCACGCCCTGGAACTTCCCGATGGCGATCCCGTGCTGGAAGACCATGCCGGCGCTGGTCACCGGCAACACCGTCGTGTTCAAGCCGTCGTCGGACACGCCGCATTGCGCGACGCTGCTGGTCGAGCTGATGGCCGAGGCCGGCATCCCGCCGGGTGTCGTCAACCTCGTCACGGGCTCCGGGGCCGAGGTCGGCGATGCCATCGTCGACAGCCCGGACGTCGCGGTCATCTCGTTCACGGGCTCGTCGGTCACCGGCAAGCACATCGCCGCACGGGCGGGCCGTCGCCTCAAGCGGGTGTCGCTCGAGCTCGGTGGGAAGAACGGCGTCGTCGTCCTCGCCGACGCGGATCTCGACCTGGCCACCGACGGCATCCTCTGGTCGGCGTTCGGAACGACCGGCCAACGCTGCACGGCAGCGTCGCGGGTGATCGTCGAACGGAGCGTCGTCCAGCCGCTCCTGCAGCGCCTCGAGACACGAGCGAGAGCCCTCCGGCTCGGATCCGGGCTCGACCCGGCCGTCGACGTCGGTCCGCTCATCAACGCCGGGGCGGTCGACAAGGTCGATTCCTATGTCGGGATCGGACGGGGCGAGGGCGAGCTCGTCCTCGGTGGCGGTCGCGCGCGTGACGGCGACCTGTCCCACGGTCACTTCTTCGAGCCGACGATCTTCGCCGGCGTCGGGGCGATGGACCGGATCGGCCAGGAGGAGATCTTCGGGCCGGTCCTGTCGATCATCCCGGTCGACGACTACGGTTCGGCGATGCTCGCGCTCAACCAGACCCGCTACGGCCTGTCGTCGAGCGTCTTCACTCGCGACGTCAACCAGGCCTTCCGTGCGATGCGCGACTTCGAGACCGGGATCGTCTACGTCAATGCCGGGACCACCGGGGCCGAGGTGCATCTCCCGTTCGGTGGCTGGAAGGAGACCGGCAACGGCCACCGCGAGGCCGGCCACGTCGCCCTTGACACGTACACCGAGTGGAAGGCGATCTACGTCGACTTCTCGGGCCGGCTCCAGCGCGCCCAGATCGACAACCAGCCGGGCTGAGAGGCACGCGGCGATCCCGGTGGCGACCTTCGGCGACGTTCGGGCCATCGCGATGGCCTTGCCCGAAGCCGAAGAGATCGTGACCTGGGAGACGGACATCACGTTTCGCGTCCGCACCAAGATCTTCGCGATCGGTGGCGAGGGCAGCGACTCGGTTTCGATCAAGGCGACGCCCGCGATGCAGGCCGAGCTCATCGATCGCGACCCTTCGACATTCCGACCGTCGGCGTATGTCGGACGGTTCGGATGGGTCACCGTCGATCTCACGCGGGTCGACGATGAGGTGCTCCGTTCTCTCGTGACCGAGGCCTGGCGTCGGGCCGCTCCCAAGCGCCTGGCGGCGACACTCGGCTAGGCGACGTCCCGCTTGGTGGGCGTGGCGGCAAGACGCAGCAGCTCACCCAAGCCAGCTCGAGTGGCCGCCACCACGACCTCCTCGTCGGCGTCCATGATCTCGTCGTCTGGGAACGTCCAGCGGGCGACCTCGGAGCCCGGGTCGGCGACGGCCAGTACCCGGAGAGCGCCCGCACCGCCGAGCGACGAGGCGAGCCGGCCCTCGAGCATCGATCCCGCCGGCACTCTGAGCCGGGCGAACAGGATGACCCGCTTGTCGCCGACCGGCACGGTGGCGACCACCTCCGAGCCGACCGCGGCCGCGGCGAAGGCCGGCGCGGCCAGGTGCGACACGCTCCGGGTGAAGCGGATCGAGAAGCCGTGCTGGACCCGCAGCGCGAACTCGGGGTCGAACAGACGGACGACCACGCGCAGGTCGGGTCGGAGCGCACGGGCATTGAGCGCGGCCGACAGGTTGACAAGGTCGTCGTCGGTGGCGGCCACGATGGCGCGGGCGGTGCCCAACCGAAGCTCCTCGAGGATCTCGGGATGGCGGGCGTCGGCGATGACGACCGGGATCCCGGCGGCACGTGCCGGCGACACGAACCGCCCGTCATCCTTGACCTCGACGGCGACCACGGGCACGCCACGGGCGGCGACCCCGAGCGCGACGCGATAGCCGATCGAACCAAGCCCGGCCACGATCACGTGATCCGTGATGTCACTTGGGATGGTGCGGCGGCCGAGCGTCTGAAGGAGCCTCGAGCGGATCAGCGCGTCCGTGATGAACGCGTAGATGACGGCCACGATCGCCGCCCCGATGAGGCTCAGGAAGATCGCATAGACGCGGAGCGCCGCATTGTCCTTGGCGGCGTCGACGTCGGCCGGGACCGCGGCGCCCGTGAGCAGGGTGACGACGTACGAGACGGCGTCGAGCGGGCTGAGGCCGGCGAATGCCTCGAACAGGATCGCCGACACGACCCACAGGGCGAGCAGGATCGCGCCGAACCGCACGAGCCGCTGTTCGGGTGTCGACAGGCGAGCCCGGATCGTGCCGAACATGCCGTGTCGCCGCGACGTCCGCGTCGGTCGCGGTACCGGCGTGGGTCGCGGCCCGTCCGTCGGCTCGGCGACGTCGACCAGGATCAGGTCGGGCTCCGTCGCCGCCGTGTCCGGCAGCAGCTCGACGGTCCGGTCCGCGTGGAGCCGCGCGATCGGGATGGACGTCCCGCCGATGGCCGGATCGGCCGATTGCCTTGACGAGAGGACGCGGCCGGCGAGCGTGAAGCTCGCCCCGGTCTCGCCGTCGATCGCAGCCGACACGAAGCCGGGCGCCGCGAGCGCCGAAGACGACAGCGCGACGGCGTCGTGGAACAGCTGCGGGATATGGGCGCCGAGCTCCTGGTCGAAGATGCGGATGACGACCCGGATCGTCGGATTGAGCTCGGTCGCGGCAAGGGCCGCGTCGAGGTTCCCGAGATCGTCGTCGCCGGTCAGGACGATCGCCGAGGCACTCCCGACATCGGCCTGGCGCAGGACGCGCGACAGGCGCTGGTTGCCGACCACGATTCGGACGCCCGAAGCGGCCAGCGCTTCGTCGGCATCCGCGTCATCGCCGACGCCGACCACCTGTTCGTCGCGCAGGCGCAGCTCCTCGATCGTCCGCAACCCGAGATGGTCCAACCCGCAGACGACGACATGACCGCTGTTTGGCACCGGCCAAGTCTACGGGCGCCGAGTCGGCCCGACCGCCAGATCCGAACGATCAGCGATGGCCTTCGGCGGCGTCGACGGCCTTCGGGTCCGCGGCCGTCGAACCGTGGAGGAGGCGGGTGATCAGCACGGCTAGCAACGCCCCAATCGCCGGCCCGACGACGTAGATCCAGAGGTTGCCGATGTCTCCCGTGACGACGGCTGGTCCGAACGAGCGGGCGGGGTTCATCGACGCGCCGTCGATGGGCAGGGCGATCAGGCCGCACAGCGCGATCGTCGCGCCGACCGCGAGCGCCGCGTCAGGTCCGACGACGCGGTAACGGTCCGCGGTCCCGAGGATGACCGTCACGAGCAGCCA
>DASYSM010000135.1:0-4510 GCA_036003325.1 Candidatus Limnocylindrales bacterium | reverse complement strand
AGCCGCGGCTCGTTGCCGATGTTGCTGCCGATCGTCCGGCGCATCAGGCCCGGGAGGCCCAGCTGCGAGAAGCCACGGTCGGCGAAGTCGCCGATGCCGACCACCCGGACCGTGGTCAGGTCGCGCGGGCGGCCCTCGGCGGTGAAGACGGCCGCCAGCTCGTCGATGAACCGTTGCGGGACGGCGTGGCCCGCGCCCGACCCCCCGATCAGCAGCGTGCTGCCGTCGCGGACGAGCCCGACGGCGTCGCGGACCTCGATGACCTTGGAGGCGGGGCTCACGGCATGTATCCGCCGGCGTTCGGGTTGAGCGTCTGGCCCAGGAACAGCGCCGATGCGTCGGACAGCAGGAAGAGGACCGCGTCGGCCACCTCGTCGGCGCGCCCGAACCGCCCGAGCGCCATGTCGCGCAGCCGCCGGCGGCCCTCCTCGCTGTCCACCAGGTC
Source organism: Candidatus Limnocylindrales bacterium (assembly GCA_036003325.1). GTDB lineage: Bacteria > Chloroflexota > Limnocylindria > Limnocylindrales > CSP1-4 > SPCO01. Next base: position 4,065 of record DASYSM010000135.1, on the reverse strand, counting down.
CGTCGTCATGTCGGTCACGGTGACGCCGGGCGCGACGGCGTTGACGCGGATCCCTCTCGGACCGAACTCGCGCGCGAGCGCGCGGGTGAGACCGATGAGCCCGGCCTTCGCGGCGGAGTAGGCGGCCGTCTCGGCGACCCCCATCTGGCCAAGCCGCGACGCGACGTTGACGATGGTGCCGCTCCCCCGCTCGACCATGCTCGGGAGCGCGGCGCGGCAGGTGTGGAACGCGGCGGTCAGGTCGGTCCGGATGACGGCGTCCCAATCGGCCGGGTCGATGTCGAGGAACGGACCGACCTGCGTCAGGCCGGCGTTGTTGACCAGCCCATCGATCCGCCCGAACCGCTCGATGACGCGCGCGACGAGCGCCTCGGCCTGGGTGCCGTCGACGATGTCGGCGGTGAAGCTCTCCGCCTGGGCGCCGAGCGCCCGAACGCGGTCCAGGGTGGCCGCCGCCGCCTCGGCGCCGCGGTGGTAGTGGATGGCCACGACTGCCCCCTCGCCGGCCACCTTGACCGCGACCTCCGCGCCGATCCCGCGGCTGCTGCCCGTGACCAGGACGACCCGGCCGGCCAGCGCGTCGCCCATCAGGCGACCCCGTCCGGAGCCGCCGACGCCGACGCCGCGGCCGGCGTCGGCGGTGCCGCGGTGGACTCGCGGAGCACGACCTCGGTCGGCAGGATCTCGCGGCTCGGCTCGCCTCCGGCGAGAACCCCGGTCGCGTGCGCGAAGCCGCGGCGGCCCATCTCGCGGAGCGGCAACCGCACGGTCGACAGGCTGGGCGCCGTCAGGGCCGCGGTCGAGATGTCGTCGAAGCCTGCCACGGACACGGCGTCGGGCACGGCGATCCCGAGCTCCGCCAGCCGGCCGAGCGCCCCAAGCGCCAGCAGGTCGTTCGCGCAGCAGACGGCCGTGAACGGCACCTCGCTCGCCAGCAGGGTGTCGACGCCGAGCTCGCCACCGGCCGCATCGAAGCTCGTCCGGACCACGAGCCGCTCGTCGAAGCCGAGGCCTGCCGCCGCGAGACCGTGTCGGTACCCCGCCAGCCGCGCCGCCGCGACGAAGAGCGAGTGCGGTCCGGCCAGGAACGCGATCCGGCGATGACCGAGCGCGACGAGCGCCGCGACCATGGCCGCGACCCCGGCGGTGTTGTCGACGCCGACGTCCGGCTCGCCCAGGGCGTGCGGCGACAGGTGGACGATGGCCGCGCCGTCGGCGCGCATGGCGGCCAGGTGGCGGTCGATCTCCGCGGTGACGGCCGGGTCGTCGAGGCCGCTGCCGGCGAACACGACGGCCGCGGCGCGGATCGAGCGCAGCAGCCGGACATACGATCGCTCGCGCTCCGCATCGCGCTCGGACGAGCAGGTGATGACCAGGAACCCGGCCACCGAGGCCGCGTCCTCGACCCCGCGGACGACCTCCGCGAAATACGGGTCGGTGATGTCGTGGACGATGACGGCCACGACCGGCACGCGGCTCTTGAGGAGCCCGCGGGCAAGGGCATTCGGGACGTAGTCGAGCGTCCGCGCGGCCTCGAGCACACGCTCGCGGGTGGCCGGGCTGACCGGGTAGTCGGACGCGGACACGACGCGCGAGGCGGTCGCGGTGGACACGCCGGCGAGCCGGGCGACCTCGGTGATCGATGCCATCGGCGACGCGCTGCCCGGCTCAGTACGGGTACGGGTAGGAGCGCGGGTCCTCGCGCACGGTCACCCATTGCCACTCGGTGAACTCGTCCCAGTTCGCCGGGCCGCCGAACCGGGCGCCATTGCCGGACGCGCCCATGCCACCGAACGGGATGGTCGCCTCGTCGTTCACGGTCTGGTCGTTGACATGGACCATCCCCGACCGGAAGCGCTGCGCGAGCGCGAGGCCGCGTGAGATCGACTTCGAGTAGACGGCGCCGGTCAGCCCGTATTCGCTGTCGTTGGCGAGCGCGAGGGCCTCCTCATCGGTCTCGAACGTCACGACCGGTGCCACCGGGCCGAAGATCTCCTCGCGCCAGGCGGCCTGGTCGGCGGTGACCTCGGTCAGCACGGTCGGCCGGTAGAAGAGCCCGTCGTGCGTGCCACCGACCGCGACGCGGGCGCCCGCGTCGACCGACCGCCGGACGATGCCGTCGACCCGCTCGAGCTGCTTCTGGTTGACGATCGGCCCGAGATCGACGTCCTCGCGGTACGGGTCGCCGAGGCGGATCCGGCCGGCCTTCTCGGTCAGCAGGTCCACGTACGCCGAGGCGATGCTGCGATGGACGATGTGGCGCCCCGTCGCGAAGCACACCTGGCCCTGGAACTGGAACGAGGCGAACGCCCCGGCCGAGGCCGCGGCCTCGAGGTCCGCGTCGTCGAGCACGACGAAGGCGTTGTTGCCACCGAGCTCGAGGCTGACGCGCTTGAGCAGCTGACCGGCCAGCGTCCCGACCCGGCGCCCGGCCGCGGTCGAGCCGGTGAACGACACGCGGTTCACGTTCGGGTCGGTGACGATCGCCTCGCCGACGTCGGCGCCACCGAGGACGACGTGGAGGAGGCCGTCCGGCAGCCCGGCCTCGCGGAAGACGGCCTCGAACACGGCGCCGCCACAGACCGCCGTCTGGGGATCGGGCTTGAGGATGACCGCGTTGCCGAGGGCCAGCGCCGGCGCGACGACACGCATCCCGAGCACGGTCGGCGAGTTCCACGGCGTGATCGTCCCGATGACCCCGGCCGGGACGCGGCGGAGCATGGACAGCCGGCCCGGCACGACGCTCGGCACGAGCTGGCCGTACGGCTGGAACGGCATCGTCGCGGCCGCGTTGATCTCGCCGGCCGCGAAGTTCTGCTCGTGATGCATCTTGCCGTGGACCGCGCCGGTCTCGCGCTGGGTCCACGTCCCGAACTCGGGCCGATGCGCTTCGTAGATCTCGGCGGCGCGACGCAGGACCGTGGCGCGTTCGTCGTAGCTCGTGTCGGCCCAGGCAGGCTGGGCGGCGGCGGCCGTCGCGGCGGCGCGCGCGACATCGTCGGGCGTGGACTGTGGCAGGGTCAGCAGGGGTCGCCCGGTCGCGGGCTCGCGCGTCTCGCGTGGTTCGCCCGTGCCGGGGCGCCAGTCGGCGAGGAACGGGTCCAGCCAGCCGGCGTGCGTGGTCTCAGGTGCCGTGGTGGCCATCGCTGTCTCCTTCCGGCGGGGCGGCGAACCGCTCCGCGTACGTCCTCGGTGCATCGGCGACGACGGCTCGCTGTCCGGTCGCCGGGTCGCGCCAGACCGGGCCGCGCGCGAGCACGGCATCGATCAGGCCTTCGTCGATGTAGGCGGGCACCTCCCACGAGCGCAGGGTCAACGCGACCTGCCCGGGATAGCCGATGCGTTCACGGACGCCGGCATCGGTGTAATAGCCGGCGACGATCACCAGCTGGAGCGCGCCGAGCGTCGACGGCTCATCGCGCCCGAGGGCATCGAGGCGGGCTCCGACGTCGTCGCCGAGATCCGCCCGAAGCGCCGTGCGGAGCGGACCGAGCAGGTCGGGCCGGGCCTTCAGCACGAAACGAAGCCGGTCGTCAGTCAGGACCTCGGCGGCCGACGGCATCCCGTCCGCCGCCGGGATGAGCCGGTCGCACACCGCTGCCAGCGTCGCGCGCTCGGTGGCGTCGAGGTCGTCGGCATCCACGGTCGCGGCCGGGTCGGTCGGGCCCGCCGTCACACCGGCACCTGCTGTTCGAAACGCGTCTCGATCATGTGGTCGGCGGCGCGCAACGCGATCGACACGATCGTCGAGGTCGGGTTGACGCCGGTCGAGGTGACGAAGCACGAGCCGTCCACGACGTACAGGTTCGGGACGTCGTGCGCCCGGTTCCAGCGATCCACCACCGATGTCGTCGGGTCGTCGCCCATCCGAGCCGTCCCCAGCAGATGCCAGCCGGAATAGCGCATCAGCCGGTCGACCTCGACCTTGTAGGCGCCGGCGGCCTCCATCGATTCGGTCGCCCGCTCGATGTGGAAGTCGAGCATCCGCCGCGCGTTGTCGGCCATCGCGTAGTGGATCTCGGGCGCCGGGATGCCGGACGAGTCGGTGACCGACCCCGACAGCGT
>DASYSM010000134.1:0-73723 GCA_036003325.1 Candidatus Limnocylindrales bacterium | reverse complement strand
GACCACCAGTGCGTCCGGCGCGAGCCAGTCGCCGGTCATCACCTGGCGGATCGGCCCGAACGACGCCGCGGTGACGACGACGTCGGCGGCCCGAACGGCCGAGCGAGCGTCGGGCGCGACCGTCACTTCGCCGATCCCGGTCGTCGCCCGGGCGGCGTCGGCGAGCCCCGCGGCACGATCGGGGTGGCGATCGAACAGCGTCAGCCTGACACCGGGGAGCAGACCTCCGAGCACCGCCAGGTGGCTCCGCCCCTGGACCCCCGCCCCGATGAGCGCGGCGCGCGGCGACCGTCCGGTGACGGCCGGTGCGAATCGCCGGATGGCGACGCCCGTGACAGCCGCGGTCCGCAGCGCCGTGATCGGCCCACCGTCGAGGATGCCGACCGGCGTTCCCGTCGCGGCGTCGTTGAGGATCACCACCGCGTTGATCGCCGGCAGGCCCAGCTCGTTGTTGGTCGCGAAGCCCGCCACCCACTTCATCCCGAGCTGGTCGTCACGGCCGGCCGGATCCGCGCCCCGCAGGTGTGCGGGCATGGCGTGCGCGAAGGAGCCCGCTGGACGGGGATGGACACCGATCTTGGGGGGCAGCTCGGCATCGGCCACCAGCGCGACCAGCGTTCGCTCTGCCAGGGCGAGGCGTTCGTCGAGGTCCGGCATCGCAGCCAGGACATCGCTCGTGTCCAGATAGCGGAGCGGTGGGCGATCGGCTGACGCCATGACCTCGGAGTCTACGCGGCGTCGATGCCCTACGATGCGATGGTGCCCCCGATCGACGTCGAGCAGTCGCTCGACAACCTCAAGCTGGAACGTGACGCGATCGTCCTGTACGACGCCCTCGCCGGGATGGAGCAGGACCCGCGGCGCGCCGACGCGTTCGAGCGCATCGCCGGGAACGAACGCCGGCATGCCGACATCTGGGCGGGCAAGCTGCGCGAGCTCGGTGCGGACGTCCCGCCGATGGGCCGACCGCGACTGCGCGTGCGGTTCATCATCCTCGCGGCTCGGCTGCTGGGCACGTCCGCGGTCTCCGAGCTGGTCAAGGCGCTCGAGGGCGACGAGGAGGCGACCTACGACGCCCAGGACTCGCCCGAGGTCGCGGCGATCGCCGCCGACGAGCGTGAGCACGCGATCATCTGGGACCGGCTGACGGCCGGCGAGGGCTCGACCGAGATCGGCGACCCGTCCCGCGATGGGGTCGCCATCGCGCGTCGCGCGCGGAGCGCCGCCGAGGTCGGGCGCCGCGAGACGTGGCATCGAGCCGGCGGCCGGTCCGGGACGCTGCGGGCGGTCATCTTCGGCGTGAGCGACGGCCTGGTCAGCAACCTGTCGCTGGTGATGGGCGTCGCCGGCGCCGCGTCGGGCAATCCCAGCTTCATCCTCCTCGCCGGCATCGCCGGGCTTCTCGCGGGTGCGTTCAGCATGGCTGCTGGCGAATACATCTCGATGCAGAGCCAGCGCGAGCTGTTCGAGCGGCAGATCGCGCTCGAACGAGCGGAGCTGGAGGCGATGCCCGAGGAGGAGGAGGCCGAGCTGGCCACCACGTACCGGGCCAAGGGGTTCACCGCCGAGGAGGCCGCGCGCATCGCGCACCGCATCATCGCGGACCCCGAACTCGCCCTCGACACGCTGGTCCGCGAGGAGCTGGGCCTCGACCCCGACGAGCTTGGATCCCCGTGGGGGGCGGCCGCCGGATCGTTCGTGGCGTTCGCCATCGGAGCCTCGATCCCGGTCATCCCGTACCTGGTCGGTGGTGGGACCGCGGCCCTGTTGGTCAGCCTCGGGCTGAGCCTCGTCGCGTTGTTCGCCGTCGGCGCCGCGGTCAGCCTGCTGACCGGCCGCGGGATGCTCTTCTCCGGCGTCCGCCAGCTCGGGATCGGCCTCGCCGCGGCCGTCGTGACCTACCTCATCGGCTCGCTCATCGGCGTCACCGCCGCCTGAGCCTGGCATGCGCGACGACGTCGATCGCCGGCTCCGGGCCGAGGGCCTCGACCCATCGGCCTGGTCGAACGGGCCCGGCGACCTGTACGCCGCCCACGACCACTCCTACGACAAGGTCATCGTCGTCGAGCGCGGGTCGATCCGGTTCGGGTTGCCGGCGGCCGGCCGGACCATCGATCTCGACCCGGGCGACCGCCTCGAGCTCCCGGCCCGGACCAGTCACGACGCCCTGGTGGGGCCGGCCGGCGTGACGTGTCTCGAGGCACATCTCCCGGCCGGCGGGCTGGCTGCCATCCGCCACCGCCCGGCGGGGTCGTGGTGATCGCGGTCGGCGGGCTCTCAGGGTAGGCTAGCGGCCTGCCGGGAGGGGCCTGCAAAACCGATGAGCGCCACGGGACGTATCGGGGCATGAATGGTCGAGGGGGTCCGACCGACGACGCCGAGGTCGTCCGACGGATGGCCGCGGGCTCCGAGGCGGCTCTCGAGATCATCTATGACCGATACGGACCGGCGATCTTCGCAGCGGCGTACCGGCTGACATCGGATCGAGGGACGGCCGAGGAGGTCGTGCAAGAGACATTCCTCGCCTTGTGGAACAGGGCGGAGTCCTACGACGAGCACGCGGGCTCGCTCGCCGCGTGGCTGCACACGATCGCCCGCAACCGGGCGATCGATCGGCTGCGCGCGGCCGGCCGGCGGCCGTCGTTGGTCGCTCTGTCGTCCGCGGCGGCGTCGGACGAGGACCCGACCCAGGCGCTCGAGCGTCTCGTGTCGGGAGGGCAGGTCATCGCCGGGGCGCAGGCGCCGGCCAGCCCGGAGGATGCCTTCGCCGCAGAAGGCCGGCGCGAGGCCATCCGGACGACGCTGGCGGAGCTCCCGGAGGTGGAACGGATCGTCATCCTCCTGGCCTACCAGGAGGAGCTGTCGCAGGCCGAGATCGCCGATCGTCTGGGCTGGCCGCTCGGCACGGTCAAGACCCGGACCCGGCGGGCGCTCCTGCGGATGCGCGAGGCCCTTGGCGGGGAGCTCGGGCCGGCGAGCCCACCGGATGACGTACCGGTCCCGGCCGGCGAAGAACGATAAGGACGACGATGGATCACGACGAGACCCGCGAGCAGCTGGAGCTGGCGGCCGTCGAGCCCGGTGGGCTCGACCGGCTGATGGCCGGCGACACGGCGACGGCCCAGGCGGTCGCGGCCCATGTCGCGGGCTGCCCGGCGTGCGCGGATGAGCTCGCCCGCCTCCAGCGCGTTGCGCCACTCATCGGCGCGGCGGTGCGCGAGATGCCCTCGCCCGACCTGAAGGCCAGGACGCTCGCCGCGATCCGTTCCGAGGGCGTCATCCGCCCGCTGACGGCGGCGACCGCCGGGGCCGCTGCCAGCGGCCCCTCGACGACGCCGGCGATCCCTGTCGAGACGAGCCCCCTGTCGGCACCCCTCGCCCCGCCGACGCCCATCGACCGGCGTCGACGACTCGTTCCCGCCATGGGCTGGGTCGCCACGATCGCCGCGGCGGTCCTCCTGTCGATCGCCGGGACCGCGCTGATCGTCGGCAACCGCACCGACACGCAGATCGCGGCCCAGGAACAGACGATCGACGCCCTCGAAGAGGTGAGCACCACAGCCCTGGCGGTCAGCGCCCAGCCGGACGGGGAACATGTGACTCTGACCGGCGTGTCGGACCCGACCGCCGCCGGCAGCCTCGCCTTCTCCCCGTCGACGACCGAGCTCGTCTGGCTCGCCAGCGGCCTGACGCCGCCGCCGGCCGGCTACGAATACGGCTGCTGGGTGGAAACCGGCGGGACCCGCCAGCGCATCGGGAAGATGTTCTTCAGCAAGGACCTGGCCTACTGGGCGGGCGAGACGGAGGCCGTCTCCGGGCTGTCGAGTGGGGCCACCTTCGGGTTGTCGCTGCTCGGTGCCGACGGGAAACCGGTCTCGGCCGAGCCGGTCATGATCGGTTCGCTCTGATCGACCGTTAGGGCTCGCGGGCGGTCGCGGGTGGCGTCTGCTCCTCCGTCGTGGTGGCGGCAGGCTCGGCGATGACCGTGGGTTCCTCGTCGGGCGGTGGTGCATCGAGATACGCCCGATGGAGGAGCAGGAGGCGATCGGCTGCCTCGGGGCTCACCTCGAAGCCATCCTCGCGCAGCGTCGACGAGAGCCAGGCCGCCTCACGCGGGCGCTCCACCTCGTCGATCTCGGCTTCGCGCCGGCGCGAGTCCATCAGCACGAGCCAGACCAGCCCGGCTCCAAGGACGAGCCCGACGATGAGCAGCCACACGTTGAACTCGGCATTCACCCGCGGGAAGTATAGGGAGCTGCGCCGTTACACTTCCGCGGATGTTCGACTTCACTCCTGACCCGATCGCGATCCAGCTCGGCCCGATCCCTGTCTACTGGTACGGGATCGGCTACGCCATCGGCCTGGCGGCCGCGTACTTCGTCATCGTCTGGCTGGCCCGGCGGGCCGGGGAGGACCCGGAGCTCGTCGGCAACGGGATGATCATCGTCGCGATCGCGGCGCTCATCGGCGGTCGGCTGTATCACGTCATCGACCAGTGGGCGCTCTACCAGGACGATCCGATCAAGATCTTCCTGCCGCCCTACTCGGGCCTGGGCGTGTACGGCGGGATCCTGTTCGGGACCATCGCGGCATTCCTGTACGTGCGGGCCAAGCGCCAGGACTTCCTGCGCTGGGCCGACATCGTGGCGCCGGCGCTGTTCACGATGGAGGCCATCGCCCGCTGGGGCAACTTCTTCAACCAGGAGCTGTACGGCCCGCCGACGACACTGCCGTGGGGGATCCCGATCGACTGCGCCCACCGCGTGGCGGCCTATGCCTGTCCGCCCGGTTCGGCACCGACCGATACGCTCGGCCAGTTCTTCCACCCGCTGTTCCTGTACGAATCGATCTCGGGGGCGCTCGGAGCGCTGACCCTGATCTGGATCGGGTTCCACCTCCGCAAGCGGCTGCGCACCGGCGACCTGATCCTCGTCTTCTTCGTCTGGTACGGCATCGTGCGCTTCTTCCTCGAGACGCTTCGCGCCGACAACTGGACGTTCTTCGGGGTGCCGGTGGCGATGATCGTCTCGGCCGTGATCGTCATCCCCTCGCTGATCGTGCTGGCCGTGCGGCACCGGCCGGGTCATCCGCTCGACGCGCCCGCGACTCGTCCGAGGCTGGCGACCTGGGGTGCCATCGGGCGGCCGTTGACGATCGAGGAGAACGAAGCCCTCGACCGGCAGGCCGAGCTCGCTGACGAGGACGACGAGGACGACGAGGACGACGACGATTTCGACGACGAAGACGACGAAGACGACGAAGACGACGAAGACGATCAAGACGACGAAGACGAAGACGAGCACGAGGACGGGGACGAGGCGGAGACCGCAGCCGGCGCCGGGGAGGAAGGCGCCGGCGACGGCGACGGAGACGGCGAGGGTGTCGAGGATGCCGGGTCGGCGCCGGCGATCCAGCCCGGAGTCGACGTCCCACCGAGCGGCCCTGAGACCCGGCCAGAGGAGCCTTCGCTCTGACGTGACGGACGGGGAACCTGGTCCGTCGCCGGGCCGGCGTCGGCCGCCACCGGGCCGGGTCTCGCCGGAGGCGCTGGCCCTCCAGCGCGGCGGCGCGGCCGAGGGCCTGGCCTGGCTCGGTCGGCCGCCCGAGGCCAGGGCGTCGAATCTCTACCGGCTGCTGCGGTGGGTCGCCCGGTTCGTCATCTTCGTGGTCTTCCGGTTCCGCATCAGGACCGCGGGCCAGGAGCATCTGCCGCCCGGGGGATACCTGCTCGTGGCGGCCGCCCATCGCGGCTGGATGGATCCATTCGTGGTGATGCACGCGCTACCGGCCGAGCCGCGCACGTGGTTCCTCGGGAGCGGGCCATCGACCTTCACGACGCCCTGGCGGGAGCGACTCATCCATCGGCTCGGTGGCCTGCTGCCGGTCTGGCGCGGCGGGGTCGGGATCGACAACCATGTCGCCGCCGCCCGAGCCGTGATCGCCAACGGTGCGGTGTTCGCCCAGATGCCGGAAGGGACGGTGAGTGGCCCTCCGGGGCGGATCGGCGCGTTCCGCACCGGGTGGGCGGTCATCGCGATGCGCATCGACGCTCCGATCGTGCCGCTCGCCATCGCCGGGACCGAGGAGCTCTATCTCGGCCGTCGGCTCGCCTCGCGGGTCCTGCCCCCGACCTCGGCTCGTGCACTGGCCGGCCTCGAGCCGGGGGCGGCCTTCCCGCCCGAGGGGTCGCGGGCCGAGCTTGCGCTCGCGCGGCGGATGAGCGACGCGCTGGCCGACGTCCTCGGCCCCGCGGTCGAGGCGCTCCATCCCTGGACGGTCGACCCGGCCGGTCGCCCCCGTCGGCTGCGGCGGCGCCTGACCTTCCTGTTGCTGGGTCCGGGCCGGCTCGACCGCGACGGCTGAGCGCGGGCCGGGGCTCCCGGCGCACGCTATGCTCCGGCCGATGCACTACGCGGAGTCGATCCTCGACCTGGTCGGCGGCACACCGCTCGTTCGGATCAGCCGGTTGACCCGCGACCTCGGACCCGCCGAGCGGCAGCCCCTGCTGCTGGCCAAGCTCGAGATGCTCAATCCGGGCGGCTCGGTCAAGGACCGCATCGGCCTGCCGATGATCGAGGCGGCTGAACGCTCCGGGCTTCTTCGGCCGGGCGGCACCATCATCGAGCCGACGTCGGGCAACACCGGGCACGGGCTGGCGATCGCCGCGGCCCTGAAGGGCTATCGCTGCATCTTCGTGATGGCCGACAAGCAGTCGGCCGAGAAGCAGCAGCTGCTTCGGGCGTACGGCGCCGAGGTCGTCCTGTGCCCGACGAACGTGCCACCCGAGTCACCGGAGAGCTATTACTCGGTGGCGGCGCGGCTGGCGCGCGACATCCCGGGTGCGTTCAAGCCGGACCAGTACTGGAACCCGGAGAACCCGGCAGCCCACGAACGGACGACCGGTCCGGAGCTGCTCGAGCAGACCGATGGACGGATCACCCACTTCGTCGCGAGCGTCGGCACCGGCGGCACGATCAGCGGCGCCGCCCGGGCGTTGAAGGCGCACGACCCGTCGATCCAGGTGATCGGCGCGGACCCCGAGGGCAGCGTGCTCTCCGGCGACGTGGCGCGCCCGTACCTGACCGAGGGTGTCGGCGAAGACTTCCTGCCGGGGACCTACGACCCGACGGCGGTCGACCGCTGGGTCCGGGTGAGCGATCGTGACGCGTTCGCGATGGCCCGTCGGCTGACGCGCGAGGAGGGCATCCTGTCCGGTGGCTCGTGCGGCACCGCGATGGTGGCGGCCCGCGAGGTCGTCCGCGAGCTGACGCAATCCGAGGGCGGGGCGGCAGCGGTGGTCGTCGTGCTCCTGCCCGACAGCGGCCGGAACTATCTGTCAAAGGTCTATAACGACGAGTGGATGCGGGTGAACGGGCTGCTGGCGACGACCGGGGCGATCGTCCGGGTCGGCGACCTGCTCGACGATCGGCATCACATCGGGCCGCGGCCCGACCTGGTCATGGCGCGGACGACCCAGCGCGTGGGCGAGGCGATCGAGATCCTCCAGGAGTTCGGGATCAGCCAGCTCCCGGTGTCCGAGCATCCGGAGGGAGACGCGGTCGAAGGCATCGTCGGCTCGATCACCGAGAAAGGGCTGCTCGATCGCGCCTTCCGCGACCCGTCGACGGTCGACCGGACCGTCGGCGAGGTGATGGACCGACCGTTGCCGCTGGTCGATCTGGCCGACAGCCTCGACGACGCCTTCAGCCTGCTGACCGCGGGCGACGCATCGGCGGTGATCGCGACGCGTGGCGGGCGTCCGGTCGGTGTCGTGACCAAGCTCGACGTGCTCGAGTACCTGACCCACCGGCCGAACGGGCGGGGCTGAGGCGACGCAGGAGTCGCCGGGACCGGGGCGCCGGGACCGGGTGTCCGCGGCGGCGACCGACCCCCCGTCCGGATGCGAAGATGCGCAGATGGTCGCCCAGTCGGTCGAGTCGGTCGCCCCCATCCCCACGCCGCGCTTCGAGCTGGTGTCGATGTCGCTGAGCTTCATGCGCCACCTCGTGGCGCGCGATCTCGCGGCGGCAGAGGCCGAGATCGGCGCCATCGTCCCGGAGAGCTTTCCGGACGACCTCGACAACTTCCTCCGGTACCGCATCGCGGACCTGACCGAGGACCCATCCGCCCAGCCGTGGCTCGGCCGGGCGATCGTCCTGACGGAGGCCGGCGGCACGCGCCGGTCGATCGGCTCGTGCGGGTTCCACGCCCCGCCCGGCCCGGACGGTCGGGTCGAGGTCGGCTACAAGGTCCAGCCCGAGTACCGCCGCCAGGGCGTGGCATCGGAGGTCGTGCGCGCGCTGTTCGACTGGGCCCACGCCCAGGGCGTCGATCGATTTCGGGCGTCCGTCTCACCGGATAACGTCGGGTCGCTGGCGATCATCCGCGGCCTGGGCTTCCGGCAGGTCGGCGTCCAGATCGACGACATCGATGGCGAGGAGCTGGTGTTCGACCTCGACGGGTGGCCGCCCGCGGCGTGACCGGCCCGCTACCATGGCCCCGATGCCCGACCCGAGCCGCGACGAGGCCCAGCCGTTCGCCTTCGACACGCTGGCAGTCCACGCCGGTGCGGAGCCGGACGAGCTGACCGGAGCGGTCTCGCCGCCGATCTACCAGACCTCGACGTTCGCGCAGGACGGTGTCGGCCGGCCGCGCCGCGGCTACGAATACGCCCGATCGCAGAACCCGACCCGCGAGCGACTGGAACGCGGGGTGGCTGCCCTCGAGGGCGGCGACCACGGCATCGCGTTCGCGTCGGGCTCGGCGGCCACGGCTGCCATCGCCGAGCTCGCGGCGCCGGGCGACGAGATCGTCGTGGGCGACGACGTCTACGGCGGGACGTATCGGTATCTCGAGCGGGTCCGGCGCGGCGCCGGGGTCGACGCGCGCTATGTCGACCTGTCGGGTGGCCAGGACGAACTCTGGGAGGCACTGACCGAGCGGACCCGGCTGGTCTGGTTCGAGACGCCGTCGAACCCGCACCTCAAGGTCGTCGACATCGCCGCGACCGTCGCGACTGTCGGCCGGCGCGCCGCGGAGGGCGGCCGCCGCCCACTGGTCGTGGTCGACAACACGTTCGCCTCGCCGGCCCTCCAGCGGCCGTTGCTCGACGGGGCCGACGTCGTGTTCCACTCGGCCACCAAATACCTGGCCGGCCATTCGGACACCGTGCTCGGCGTGGCCGTCACCTCGGATCCCGCGATCGCCGAGCGGCTGCGGTTCCTCCAGAACGCGATGGGCGCCGTCCCCGGCCCGCTCGACTGCTTCCTCGTCCTGCGCGGGCTGCGCACCCTGCACCTGCGCATGGCGCGGCACGGCGCCAACGCGGTCGTCGTGGCCGGGTTCCTCGACGGCCGGCCGGACGTCGCGGAGGTCCGCTACCCGGGGATGGGCGGGATGGTCTCCTTCCTGCCGGCCGACGGCGGTCGCCACGGTCGGAGCGCCGCGGACCGGGCCGTCGCCATCGCCGAGGGGACGCGCCTGTTCACCCTGGCCGAGTCGCTCGGTGGGGTCGAGTCGCTCATCGAGCTGCCGGCCGCGATGACCCACATGTCGGTCGCCGGCTCGCCGCTCGAGGTCTCGCCGGCTCTCGTTCGCCTGTCGGTCGGCATCGAGGACGCGGGCGATCTCGTCGCTGATCTGGCGAGGGCCCTCGACGAGGCCTGACGGCGTCTCTGCCCTGGGTCGATCCCGACGTGCACCTGGTCGGCGCACTCGACGATGTCGCCGGGCGGCCTCAGCCGCCCGCCATCGCGGGCAGGAGGACCAGCGTGTCGCCGTCACCGACCGGGGTATCGAGGTCGTCGAGGTGGCGGACGTCCGTGTCGTTGAGGAACGCGTTGACGAACCGGTTCAGGTCGCCGTCCGGCGCGATGAGCTGCGCCTCCAGCCCCGGGTGCAGCGCGACGAGGCCGGTGACCACCTCGCGGACCGTCCCGCCCGGGACCTCGACCTGCTTTGCGCCGCCGGTCGCCACCCGGAGCGTCGGGGGGATGCGGACCGTGCTCATGCGTCGCCTCCCAGCCATCGCTCGAAGGCCGCGAGGCTCGGACGGATCGCCGGCGCGAGGCCCGGCTGGCCGGGTCGAGCGACCCCATCGCCATGTCCGAGTGTCCGCGCGTCGGGCGTCTTGAGCCCATTGCCGGTGAGCAGCGCGACGACCTCGTCACCCGGCCGGATGACGCCTCGGCGACGGGCGGCCGCGGCGGCGGCCAGCGTCACGCCACCGGCCGTCTCCGGGTAGATCCCCTCGAGCCGGGCGACGTCGCGGATGGCCTCGGCGGTCACGACATCGTCGATCGCCTCGATCGACCCGCCCGACGCCGTCGCCAGCGTGGCCGAATCGCGCCCGTCGGCCGGACTGCCGATGGCCAGCGAGCGGACGATGGTGTCGGGCTCGCGGACAGGGACGATGACGTCACTGCCGGCCGCCCACGCGGTCGCGACCGGCGCGCAGCCGGCGGCCTGGCCACCGACGAACCGGATCGGCCGGCGCGCGATCAGCCCGAGCTCGACGAGCTCCTCGAACCCGCGCGCGACGTGGGTGAACATCGCGCCGGACGCGACCGGTGCGACGACCACGTCGGGCGATCGCCAGCCGAGCGACTCGGCGATCTCGTAGGCGAGTGTCTTGGATCCCTCGGCGTAGAACGGCCGCAGGTTGATGTTGACGAATCCCCAGCCGGTCTCGTCGGCCACCTCGAGACAGAGCCGATTGACGTCGTCGTAGGTGCCCTCGATCGGGACGACCGTCGCGCCGTATGCCAGCGCGTGGTCGACCTTGGCCGGCTCGAGGTCGGCCGGGATGAAGACGTAGGCCGGCAAGCCGAGCGCGGCGGCGGCGGCGGCCGTGGCACCTGCCAGGTTCCCGGTCGAGGCGCACGCCAGCGCCTCGACGCCGAACTCGACCGCGCGCGCGGCCGCGACCGCGACGGCGCGGTCCTTGAACGAGAGCGACGGGTTGCGCGTGTCGTCCTTGAGCCACAGCCGATCCAGGCCGAGGACGGGCGCCAGCCGGTCGGCGGACAGCAGCGGGGTCGAGCCGACCGGCAGCCCGCGCGTCGGTGGCTCGTCGACCGGCAGCAGCTCGGCGTAGCGCCAGATCCCGGGAGCGCGTGACGCGATGGCCTCGCGGGTCAGCGTCGCCCCGACCGCGACGTAGTCGTAGGCGACATCGAGCGGCCCGAAACAGGCCGGACAGACGTACGACAGGCCGATCGGCTGGTCCGCGCCGCAATTGCGACAGCGGAGTCCCAGGATGCGGTCCGTGTGGGTCGATGTCGGAAGGATCTCGATCGCCATGGTCGTACTCCGGGGTCGCCTGGGGTGAGGGCGCCTGGGACCGGGGTACGGGCGACCGTCTGGTCGGATAGGGGGGCTCCGAAGGGAGGTTCCCTTATCGTGCAGGATGACCTGCCCGGGCTTGGCACCTTGCCGATCCGTCGGTAGGTTGTCGTGGCTTCAACGGGCCGGTCCCTCTGCCACTCTTGATAAGAGCTCTTCGGTTGTGTGCGGATGCTACGGGTCACGGGGTTGACCTGTCAACGACTCTGCCGCGGCCCTACCATGGCGGCCGTGTCCCGCGACTTTCCGATCGCACTCGCTGCGACCTTCGTCGTCACCCAGCTCGCCGATGCCATCAGCGCGCTGGTCGTCGCGCGCGAGATCAACCCGATCATCGGCGCCACCCCGCCGGTGGTGTCGATCATCCTCAAGGTCGTCCTGATCTGCTTCGTCCTCGCGGTCGTCCAGGTCATCGGGCCGCGCCGACCCGGCCTGGCGCGGGTCGTGCTCGTGGTCGGGGTGGTGGCGGGGATCGTCGGGACGATCAGCAACACGGACCTGACGCCGATCCGCGGCTGAGCGCCGTTGGCCAGGGGCGCGTCTGCCCCCGACGCGCGCCGCAACCTTCTCGCAACGTGCTAGCATCCTCCCACCACGACTGCGGAAGCCGACTCCTGCGACCCTCCTCGAGGGGCGCGTCACGCGCGGCCGGTCGATCGACCGTGATCGCCTGCGCACCAGGAGCCTGAACGCCGATGGCCACGACTGCCACACCACGGATCCGTCATGCGCTCGGACGAACCGTCCGGGCGAACCTCCCGGTCGCCGAGCTGTACGAGGACGCGATCCGTCATGGCGAGGGTCTGGTCGCCGCCGACGGTCCGCTCGTGGTCCGCACCGGCAAGCACACCGGCCGGTCGCCCGAGGACAAGTTCATCGTCGCCGAGCCGACCAGCGAGGCGAAGGTCTGGTGGGGCCCGGTCAACCGGCCCATCTCTGAAGCCCACTATGAGCGGCTGCGCGCCCGCCTCGTCGCCTACTGCGAGGACCGCGACCTGTACAGCCAGGACTGCTTCATCGGCGCGGCCGAGGCCCACCGGCGCTCGCTGCGGGTGTACACCGAGACCGCCTGGGCCAGCATCTTCGCCCGGAACCTGTTCCGCCGGCCGACGCCGGCGCAGCTGGAGGGTTTCGCCCCGAACTTCACCATCATCTGCGTCCCGTCGTTCCAGGCCGACCCCGAGACCGAGGGCACCCGGACGGGCACGGCCATCCTGCTCCACCTGCGGCGGATGGAGATCATCATCGTCGGCACCGAGTACGCGGGCGAGATCAAGAAGAGCGCGTTCACGGTCATGAACTACCTGATGCCCGACGAGGGCGTGCTGCCGATGCATTCGGCCATCAACATCGGGCAGGACGGGGACACCGCGGTCTTCTTCGGCCTGTCGGGGACGGGCAAGACGACGCTGTCGGCCGATCCGCTCCGCAGCCTCATCGGTGATGACGAGCACGGATGGGGCGACGGGATGACGTTCAACTTCGAGGGCGGCTGCTACGCCAAGACCATCCGCCTGTCGCCGATGTACGAGCCCGACATCTTCCAGACGACGCGCCGGTTCGGGACCGTCCTCGAGAACGTCGACCTCGACCCGCGGACGCGCGCCCTCGATCTCGATTCGGAGCGGTTCACCGAGAACACCCGGGGCGCCTACCCGCTCGAATTCATCGGCAACGCCGACGAGAACGGGATCGCCGGGACGCCCCGCAGGGTCATCTTCCTGACCGCGGACGCGTTCGGTGTCCTGCCGCCGATCTCGAAGCTCACCCGCGCCCAGGCCGCCTACCACTTCATCAGCGGCTACACGGCCAAGCTGGCCGGGACCGAGGTCGGCGTCAAGGAGCCGAAGGCGACGTTCTCGGCAGGCTTCGGCGCGCCGTTCCTGCCCCGCCATCCCGGGGAGTACGCCCGCATGCTGGTCGAGCGGCTCGAGCGCGACGATGTGCCGGTCTGGCTCGTCAACACCGGCTGGACGGGCGGCCCGCACGGGGTGGGGAAGCGGATGGACATCGCCCATACGCGCTCGATGGTCCGGGCCATCATCAACGGCTCGCTCGACGCCGTCCCGACTCGCATCGACCCGAACTTCGGGCTGACGGTGCCGACCAGCTGCCCCGACGTGCCGGCGGCCTTCCTCGATCCACGTTCGACGTGGACGGACACGGCAGCCTATGACCAGACCGCGGCGAAGCTGGCGACCATGTTCCGCGACAATTTCGCGGCGTACGCTGATGGCGTCGAGCCCGACGTCGCGGCGGCCGGCCCGGGCGGCTGATCCTGGCCCGGCCGATCCTCGCCCGGCCGATGCGCCACCTCTGAAAGGAGCTCTCCTCCGCATGGCCCGCAACAAGGTCACCGTCATCGGCGCCGGCAATGTCGGCGCCACGACCGCCCAGCGAATCGCCGAAGCGGGTCTGGCCGACGTCGTGTTGGTGGACATCGTCGATGGCCTGCCGCAGGGCAAGGGCCTCGACCTCGCCGAGGCCGCCCCGGTCGTCGGCCACGATGCCCGGATCACCGGGACCAACGACTACGCCGATACCGCGGACTCCGACATCATCGTCGTCACGTCCGGGATCGCCCGCAAGCCCGGCATGAGCCGGGACGAGCTGATGGCGACCAACGCCGGGATCGTCAAGGGCGTCGTCGAGGCGGCGGTGACGCACTCGCCGGACGCCATCCTGATCATCGTCACCAACCCGCTCGACGCCATGTGCCACGTCGCGATGCGGGCGTCGGGCTTCCCCCGCGAGCGGGTGCTGGGGATGGCAGGGGTGCTCGATTCGGCGCGGTTCCGGACGTTCATCGCGCAGGAGCTCGGCGTGTCCGTCGAGGACACCCATGCGTTCGTGCTCGGTGGTCATGGCGACACCATGGTCCCGCTGTCGCGCTACTCGACCGTCGCCGGGGTGCCGATCACCGAGCTCCTGTCGCCCGAGCGGGTCAAGGCGCTCGAGGAGCGGACCGCGAACGGCGGGGCGGAGGTCGTGGCCCTGCTCAAGACCGGGTCGGCGTTCTACGCGCCGGCCGCCTCCACCTTCGAGATGGTCGAGTCGATCCTGCTCGATCGAAAGCGCGTGCTTCCGTGCGCGGTCCAGCTCGACGGCGAGTTCGGCATCGACGGCCTGTTCGTCGGCGTGCCGGTGGTCCTCGGCGCGGGTGGCATGGAGCGCATCTTCACGATCACGCTGACCGACCAGGAGCAGGCCGCCTTCGCGGCGTCCGCGGCCGCCGTGCGCGAGCTCGTCGACAAGCTGGACTGAGGGCCATCCCGCGGTCGGTCGCGGCGGCGAGGCACCCCGCCAGCGCGTCGCCCGAGGCTAGCTGGCGGCCGGCGTGCAGCGCTTGAAGGTCGAGCCGGATCCGCGGTAGTCGTAGGTGGCGTCGCCGGCCCTGGCCACGATCTGGTAGCCGTCGACCAGGACCTGCGTGTAGGCGAGGCCCGGTTGCGGGCAGCCCAGGCTTCCGTCGGGGAAGGTGACCGGCTGCGCCGAGATGACCTCGACCTGGTCGACCGGGACGCCGGCCGTCCTGGCGATGTCGGCCACGACCGGGTCGATGACCGAGGCGGGGAGGAGGATCGTCCCCGGGCTCTGCGATCCATCCTCCGGGGTCAGAGCCGATGCGCCGACGGTCGGCGTGGCCGTCGGGACACCGCCGCTCGGTGCTGCGGCAGCCGAACAGCCGGCCACGAGGAGCACGGTGGCGATCAGCGCGGCGCGGGCGGCCATCTCCCGGCGATGGTAGGTCATGCGGTGGTGTCCCTTCGGGGGTCGAGGCCGGCGGTGTCGGAGCCGGTCGGCCGTTCGACGCCCTGGGCCGCCGGGTGGTTCCGCGGTGCTTCGATACACTCACGCCACCGTGCCGATCTCCGTCGTGTTCTTCCAGTTCGACCCATTCGCCCATCTCCCGGGCGACCTGACCGTGCGCTGGGCGGTCCTGGCGCTCGTCGCGGTCATCGTCGCGTCGCTGGTGCTGGCCGGCATCCTCGCCCGGGCGGGTGGCTTCCGGCCCGACGACGTCGTCTTCGTCGCGGTCGGCATCGTGCCGGGCGCCGTGATCGGCGGGCGGCTGGGCTACTTCCTCATCCACTCCGCCTACTACGGTTCCGCGCCCGACCGGCTGCTGGACCCGTCGGTCGGCGGGATGGACCTCGGCATGGCGGTCGTCGGCGGCTTCGTGACCGGTCTGTACGTGGCCAGCCTGCTGGGCGCTCCCCTTGGTCGCTGGCTGCACCTGGCCGCGGCGCCCGTCCTGTTCGCGCTCGGGGCCGGCAAGCTCACGATGGTGCTGGCGGGATCGGGGCAGGGCGTCCCCAGCCTGTCCGACCCGGCCACGGCCTATCTCGGTCCGGGACCGTGGGGCTCGCTCCTGCCGGCCCTCCCGTCGGTCCCGTCGCAGGCGCTCGAGGGCATGGCCACGCTCGCGATCCTGACGATCCTGACGGTCAGCCTGATGGTCGGAGCCTTCCGCGGGCGCGACGGTCGACTGTTCTTCGTGGCGATCGGGCTGTGGGCCGGGGCTCGCGCCCTCGTCTCGACGACGTGGCGCGACCCGGTCCTCGCCGACGGTCTCGACGCCGCCGGCATCATCTCGATCGGCATCGCGCTCGGCTGCGTCGTTGCGTTCGTGGCCCTGACGATCCGCCACCACGGCCGGGCGCCCGATGCCGATCAGGCCGACCATTCCGGGCCGGCCGACCCGCGGGTCGACGTCGCCTGGCCCGACCCCGAGACCCGCCCGCGCTTCTGACGGTGGACCCGTCGCGGATGACGACCGGGTATCGTGAGACGTCCACGCAGAGGTCGATCCGATGACACAGCTCGCAGAACCGAACGCCAAGGCCGACAGCGGAACGCCGGCGCGCATCAGCCACTGGATCGGGGGCCGGCTGGTCGCCGGGACGTCCGGGCGTGAGGGGCCCGTATTCGATCCGGCCACCGGTGAGCTCACCAAGCAGGTGGACTTCGCGTCGGTGGAGGAGGTCGACGCGGCGGTCGCGGCGGCCAAGGCGGCCTTTCCTGCGTGGCGGGCGACCTCGATCTCGAAGCGGACCGACATCATGTTCCGGATCCGGAACGGGGTCGATGCCCGTCGCACGGAGATCGCCGCCCTTCTGACGGCGGAGCACGGGAAGGTCCCGTCGGATGCTCTCGGTGAGATCGCGCGGGGGCTCGAGAACCTCGAGTTCGCGTGCGGGATCCCGAGCCTGCTCAAGGGCGGCTTCTCGGAACAGGTCTCGGGCGGTGTGGACGTCTACCAGATCCGCCAGCCGCTCGGCGTGGTGGCCGGCATCACCCCGTTCAACTTCCCGGCGATGGTGCCGATGTGGATGTTCGCCACGGCCATCGCGGCGGGCAATGCGTTCGTGCTCAAGCCATCGGAGAAGGACCCGTCGGCGGCCAACCTCCTGGCCGAGATCCTGCACGATGCCGGGGTCCCGGACGGCATCTTCAACGTCGTCCACGGGGACAAGGTGGCGGTCGACGCCATCCTCGGGCACCCGGACATCGAGGCCGTCTCGTTCGTCGGCTCGACGCCGATCGCACGCTACATCTACGAGACCGGGACCAAGGCCGGCAAGCGGGTCCAGGCGCTCGGTGGCGCCAAGAACCACATGATCGTGCTGCCCGATGCCGACATCGACATGGCCGCCGATGCCGCGGTCTCGGCCGGCTATGGCTCGGCGGGCGAGCGGTGCATGGCCATCGCGACCATCGTCGCCGTCGGCGATGTCGCCGACCCGTTGGTCGAGGCGATCAGGACGCGGTTGCCGAAGATCACCGTCGGACCGGGCAGCGACCCATCGTCGGAGATGGGCCCGCTGGTGACGAAGCAGCACCGCGACAAGGTCGCGTCGTACCTCGACAGCGGTCCGGCCCAGGGCGCGGTCGTCGTGACCGACGGCCGGGAGCACCCGCTCTACGACGAGTCGGACGGCTTCTTCCTCGGCGTCTCGCTGATCGATCACGTCACGCCGGCGATGGACGCCTACCGCGACGAGATCTTCGGCCCGGTGCTGACCGTGATGCGGGTCAAGACCTACGACGAGGCCGTGCGTCTGGTCAACGACAACCCGTACGGCAATGGCACCGCCATCTTCACCCGTGACGGCGGAGCCGCCCGGCAGTTCCAGTTCGAGGTCGATGCCGGCATGGTCGGCATCAACGTGCCGATCCCCGTGCCGGTCGCCTATTACAGCTTCGGCGGCTGGAAGAACTCGCTGTTCGGCGACCTGCACATGTATGGTCCCGAGGGCGTCCAGTTCTACACCCGGGCCAAGATCGTGACGTCACGCTGGCCCGACCCGGGCACATCCAGGATCGACCTCGGGTTCCCGCGCACGCGCTGATCGCGAGCGCACGGGGAATCGGACGGGCCGCCCTGTCGGACGGCCCGTCGCGTGGGTCAGCTGATGTCCGCCGTCAGGGCGTGACGATCAGCTGCTGGACGACCTGGGTCTTGCCCGGGGTCGTGCTGGAGGTCATGTCGGCGATGGACTGGTAGGTGCCGGCCTTCTTCGCCGAGAGGTCGAAGCTGAACGACACCTGTCCGCCGGCAGCCGGACCCGACAGCGTGACGAAGTACTCGCTGTCGTCGGCCGGCGTCGGCGCGATGTTCTTGCCGCTCGAGCCGTCGCGGTTTTCGGCACCCCAGTTGATGCCGGCGCCACCATCGATCGCCGCGTTGGCGGCCCCGTAGGAGATGGTGATCTGTTCGCCGGCCGGACCCGTGTTTGCCCGGGTGCTCAACCGGATCCAGATCTCGCCGGTATGGGTCGTCGCGTTGCCGAAGTTCTTGGCGTGGTCGAAGTCGACGATGAGCCAGTCGCTGGTGGCGTTGTCAGTCAGCGTGGCCACCCGGATGGCGCCGCCAGCCGGGATGTTGGTGTCCGTCCAGAATGGCGCGACGACATTGTTCGGGACGGCCGCGTTCGGGAAGGTCTGCGGTGCGAACGCGACGTCCGCCGCAGTGCCGCCGCCGATCACGATATAGCCGTTCGAGACGACGCCGACCCGCGAGTACGCCTCGCCACCGTAGAAGAACGTCGGAACGGTGAAGTTGGCGATGCTGTCGTCGGTCACGCCGGCGACCGGCCCGATGCCGAACAGCGACAACGGGAGGTACCCGCCGGCTGGTGTCTCGTCCGGCGATGCGAGGCTCACCGAGGTGACCTGGGGCGGGATGGCGGGCGACAGGGTGCCGCTCCACTTCGCGCCGTCGTTGGTGCCGATCACCGTCGCCGGGGCGGCGACGTTGCTGTAGTCGAGGCCCTTCTGCGGGCTCTGCACCGTCACGTCGACGTTCGAGGCGACGCTGCCGAAGTTGGCGGCCGTCACGGTGCAATGCGCAACGCCCGTTCCGGCCGAGACGGACGTCGGCGAGCAGGTGTTGGTCAGCGAGACGCTGCCCTGCTTCTTGACGAATGCCACCGGGAGGGTGACCGCCGTGCCGTGCCTGGGCGTCAGGGTGATGCGGCCCAGGTACTGCCCGTTGGCGACCCCCGGGGCGCTGATGGTGACCCAGAAGGTCAGCGACCCGCCGGCCGCGACCCCGAGGTTCCTGCTGCTCGAGCCGGGGCCCTGGGGCCCGGGCGCGTTGTTGGAGACGATGATCTGCGTGCCGGCCGGCGATGCGACCGACACCGTCAGGGTCTGGTCCTGGCCGGAGACGTTGAGCGCCGTCCGCTTGGTCGTGACCTCACCGGTCATCGTCGTCGCGTCGATGCTGGCGATGTTGAGGTCGATGCGATGGAGCGGATCCGCTCCGGCCGCATTGAACGCATCGAACGTCGTATCGAAGACGAGGGTGGGGTTGACCGCGCGGTCGGCCCGGATCGACCCGGCGCCCATGTCGAACGGGTCGGCGGGCGTGACCCCGTCCTCCTTGACCACCGTCTGGACGGACGACGTCATCAGCGCCGACTTGATCTCCTCCGGGGTCCACGTCGGATGGGCGGCCTTGACCAGCAGCGATACGCCGGCGGCGTGCGGGCTGGACATCGACGTCCCGGCGATGGCCATGTAGTAGTTGCCGGTCGGGCCGTTGTCGGCCGTCGTCTGGTCAGGCTGCGGCGTCGTGCCCGCAAGCACCTGGACACCGGGCGCGGTGACGTCCGGCTTGATCCAGTCGCCGGTGGGACCCCGCGACGAGAACGACGCCATCACGTCAGCCTGCGCAGGCTGCGCGCTGCCCTGCGCCCAGGTCCCCATCACACCGGTGTGGCCGGTGACGAAGGCGGCGACCGCGTTCGAGGAGTACTGGACCTGGATCGCCGGCAGATAGTGGTTGTCGGACTCGAGGTCGGTGACCGCGGCCGAGTTGTTGGTGAGGATCATCCCGGCAGCACCGCCGGCCAGGACCCTGCGGCCCTTGTCGATTCGGCCGTTGGTCCCGCGGTTGCAGACGACGACCAGGCCGGTCGCCACGCCCGGAGCCAGATCGGACTGGCAGAGCGCATCCTCGTTGCCGCCGCCGGCCTTGGGCAGCGTGGCGGCCATCACGACCGGTGTCGCGGCGGTGATGCCGTCGGTCAACGTGACGCCGGAGACGTCGAGTGACGCGCCGCCGTCGGCGGTGAGATGGAGGGTCGATTCGAAGCTGCGCGGACCGGTCGAGGCACCGACCGTGGTGACCCACGGACCGCCATGATCGGATGTCCCGGCGCCGGGGCCACTGTTGCCGGCCGAGGCATTGACCGAGATCCCCGCATGGACCGCGTCGAGGAACGCGAGCTCGACCGCGTCGGTGTACGGGTTGCCGCCACCCGAGATCGAGAAGTTGATGACGTTGACGCCATCGGCGATGGCCTGGTTGACCGCCGCCACGGAGTCGGAGCCGAAGCAGCCCGACCGCGCGCAGACGCGGTATTCGATGACATGCGCGCCCGGGGCGATGCCGCAGACCGGTCCGCGCTCGACGCCGTAGAGCATGGCCGACGCGACGCAGTCACCCGCGGCGGTCGTGGTCGTGTGCGTCCCGTGACCCTCCGGGTCGCGGGCCGAGCACTGATGCGACGTGTTGTTGCAGAACTCCTCCGCGCCGGCTCCGGTGTTGGCCATGTAGCCGGCCATCTTGGCGTAGGCGCCGATCAGCTTGTTGTTGCAGGTGAACGGCTGACCGAGATGGGCGGTATCGGTGCCGTCACCGAACTGGCAGGCCTTGAGTCCGCCCGCCGGGGCGCTCAGGCTGCCCGGGTCGAGCATCGGATGCTCGGGCCAGACACCGGTGTCGATGTCGCCGAAGATCGTGTTGCTGCCGGCGGTCGCCGAGCCACCGAGCGATGGCCAGACGGCCGTCGCGCCGATGAAGCCGGTGTTGTCGTCGAGCGGATGCTCGAGCGAGTCCGCCTGGACCGCGACCACGCCGGACACCTTGAGCAGCGCGCCGATCTGGTTGGCCGCGACGCGCGCGGAGACCCCGCCATAGGCGGTCGCATACGACTGGTTGACCTTGAGCGACGGCGCGGCCTTCCTGGCGGCCGCCGTGATATCCCTGGTCAGTCCGGTCGTGTAGCTGTCATAGGCCTTCACCGCTGCGGCGTTGGCCGTGAGCGACTTGCCGGTCACGCGGGGACTCGTCGCCTTCAGGCCCCTGAGGCCGCCGGCATAGGTCGCCGAGGCATCGAAGTCGTACTTGATGATCACGTTGACCAGGGTCGCATCGTGGCGACCGAGCAGCTTCGGATCGCTCCTGGCGATCGCGCCGGACGTGGACTTCGGCGCGCTGAACGTGGACACGGCGGTCAGCGGGGTGGCCGTGAACGTCGCTGGGTCTGCGCCGGACACGGCACCGGCGAAGATGGTCTGACCGACCAGCAGGCAAAGCGTGGCGAGGGCGACGGGGATCCGTCTCACGGGCGCTCTCCTCCCTGTTCGAGGCCAAGCAGCGGCCACGACGGGTGGCGCTCACGGCGGCCTCTGTGGAATGTGTCGACCGTACGCGCGAGGCGGGTCGAGGTCCATATCAAATGCATATCAAAACGGCCGATGGTGACGACCGGCGGTGCCGGGAGGCACCCCGACGATCGTGGGACGGCGGCCGCGAAGGTGTCACGCCGTTGCAAGCGATGTCCCGTCGGCTTCGCGACCGGCGGTGATGCCGGGCGCACGACTCTTGGGGCCCATCCCAGGAGGATCGACGATGACCGAATACCAGCGAACCACCACCCAGCAGACCAACACGACCGACGCCTATGGCGCGCCGGCACCACCGAGCACCGTCCGGACGACCGATACCTATGTCGCCCCCGGACCGGGTGGGGCGACGATGGCCGCCCGCATCGTGACCTTCGTCTTCGGTATCCTGCAGGTGCTCCTGATCCTCCGGATCATCCTGCTGCTGCTCGTCGCCAACCCGGGCAACGACATCGTCAGCTTCGTGTTCAACATCACCCAGCCGTTCGTCGAGCCGTTCATCAACATGTTCTCGCTCAACCGCGTGGCGGCCGACCAGGGCTCGGTCCTGGACATCAGCGCGATCGTCGCGCTCATCGCCTGGACGCTGATCGAGGCGCTGATCCTGGCCGGTATCCGGATCTTCTCGCGACGGTCGACCGCGACCGTCTGATCCCCCTCCTCCGACACGCGGACGTGCCAGCCGGTGCGTCCGCGTGTCGTTGTGCGGCGCGTCATCTGGTGGGCCGTCGCCGGCCCTAGAATCGGCGGATGCGCTGCCGTCGTTCACAGCCCTCAGCGTCGCCGTCCGCAGCGCTCGGCCGTTGAGCGCGGTCCTGGGTCTGCGCACCCAGCTGACCCTGTCCCTGCGGGTCGTTCGCGCCATCCTCGGCAGCCCGGCGCTGCGGCACGTCGAGGTGGCGTTCCTCCTGTTCAATGCCGTCGAGTACGGCACCTGGATCGCGATCCTGCTGTATGCATACGGCGCGACCGGGCCCGCGAGCGTCGGGCTCGTCGCGGTCTGCCAGCTGGTCCCCGCCGCGGTGGTCGCCCCGCTGTGGGCCAACCTCGCCGACCGCTACCCGCGCGACCGGGTGCTGTTCGGCGGCTACCTGGTCCAGGCCGGGGGCTTCGGCCTGACCACCGTCGCGATGGCGCTCGCCGCCCCACCGATCATCGTCTACGCCGGAGCTGCCGCGGCGGCGACATCACTGACCATCACCCGCCCCACCCAGGGAGCCCTCCTGCCGAGCGTCTCGCGCACGCCCGAGGAGCTGACGGCCGCGAACGGGCTGTCGGGCACGGTCGAGGGGACCGGGCTCATGCTCGGTCCGCTCGTGGCTGCCGGCATCCTGGCGATCGCCTCACCGACCGCGGTGATCGCGGCCGGTGCCGCGGCCTGCCTGGTCGCGGCGGCGCTCGTCGCGCGGCTGCCGATGCCGTCGTCGCCGCCGACGGTCGCCGGCGACCCACCGGCCGCAGACGCCCTCCTGCCGCCCGATGGACTCCTGTCGGGGATCCGAACGGTCCGCCGGTCCGGCGCGACGCGGCTGGTGATCGGCATCCTGGCGCTTCGGTTGGTGACCGTCGGGGCGACGGATGTCCTGTTCGTGCTGCTTGCCCTCGAGGTGTTCCACATCGGCGACTCGGGCGCCTCACTCCTCAGCGCGTCGCTCGGCCTGGGGATGGTCGCCGGCGGGGCGGTCATGTTCTCGCTCGTCGGCCGGCAACGACTGGCGCCCGTGCTCGCCGTCGCCGCCGTTGTGTGGGGCGCCTGTCTCGTGCTGGTCGGCACCGTCGCGCCAGTCTGGCTCGCGATGCCGCTCATCGCAGCCGGCGGGATCGGCTACGCCGCCTGTGACGTCGTCGGACGGACCATCCTCCAGCGGGTCACCGCCGATCGGATGCTCGCGCGCGTCCTCGGAGCGCTGGAGGGGATCGGCATGATCGGCCTCGCGGTCGGCGCGCTCATCGCGCCGCTGATCGTCGCGCTCGTCGGCATCGAGTCGGCGCTCGTGGTGGTCGGCCTCCTCCTGCCGCTCGGAGTGCTCCTCGGCTGGTCCGGTCTGCGCGCGATCGACCGCACGGCGCTCGTTCCCACGAGGGCGCTCGATCTGCTGCGGGCGGGCGCGGTGTTCGCGCCCCTCGCGCCGCCGCAGCTCGAGGTGGTCGGTCGTCGCTCGCGCTGGCTGACGGTGGAGCCTGGCGAGGTCATCATCCGTGAAGGCGACCCGGGCGACGCCTACTACGTCCTCGAATCGGGCGAGGTATCCGTCAGCCAGGCGGGCCGGCACCTCCGGGTCACGACGGAGCGCGGCCAGGGTTTCGGCGAGATCGCACTGCTGCGGGACGTCCCGCGCACGGCGACCGTCACTGCGGTGCGACCGACCGTCCTGCTGATGCTCGGCCGCGCCGATTTCCTCGAGGCGGTGACGGGCCACCCGCAGGCGCACGACGAGGCGCACCGCGTCGCGGCCGAGCGGGCGCCGCTGGAATCGGCCGGCTAGGTCACGGCCGATCCCACGGCCGCAGCCAGTGCGGCGATGTCGGCTGGCCCGGTCCCGCAGCAGCCGCCGAGCCAGGTCGCGCCATACGACGTCCACGACGCGACTGCCCCGGGGTCGGACGACCCGGCGCGATCGGCCACCCAGCGCCGGCTGACGGGATCCCACCGATCGCCGTCGTTCGGATAGGCGATCAGTGGCTTGGTCGTCGCGTCACGTGCGCTCGCGAGGAGCGCCGGCAGGTGCCGCGGCGGCGTGCAGTTGATCCCGACCGCCACGACCCGGGGATGGCTCCCGACAGCGACCGCCTCCGCGATCGGCTCGCCGGCCGACGTCGAGCGGCCGTCCCGGCATGAATAGCTCAGCCAGGCCGGCACGGCGACCTCGTCGAGGAGCCCGACGATGACCTCGGCCTCGCGGACCGTCGGGATGGTCTCGATGGCGAGGAGATCGACCCCGGCTGCCACGAGCGTCTCGATCCGCGGCCGATGGAACGCGGCCAGGGCGGCCGGTCCGGGGTCGTAGTCGCCGCGGTACTCGGATCCGTCGGCGAGCATCGCGCCGTACGGCCCGACCGAGCCCGCCACGAGCAGCCCGTCGACGGCCGGCCGCCCGGTCTCCTTGACGAACCGGTCGCGGGCGCGCCGGGCGAGCGCCACGCTCGTGCGGATCGCGTCGAGGGCGGTCGCCCGGTCGAGCCCGGCGGCCGCGAACCCCGGGATGGACGCCTGGTAGCTCGCCGTGGTCGCGACCCGGGCGCCGGCGCGGTAGTAGGCGAGATGGACCGCCTCGATCGCCTCCGGCTGGCTGAGCAGCAGGCGTGCCGACCAGAGCCCGTCGGACAGGTCGTGACCGGCCGCTTCGAGCTCGGTCGCCAGCCCGCCGTCGACGACGAGCGGCCCGGCCATCCCGATCACGGCCGCCGGCGACCGATGGCGACGATCGTGATGTCGTCGGCCGGTGACGCGCTCCCGCGGAACACCGTCACCGCATCGCGGACCGCCGCGACGATGTCGTGCGCCGACCCGCCGCGCGCGGCCGCGATCGTCGTGAGCAGCCGGGGCTCGCCGAACCGCTCGCCGGACGTGGCGACCGCGTCGGTCACCCCGTCCGTGTACAGCACGAGGGTGTCGCCCGGTCGGAGCTCGACGTCGAGCTCGGGCGCGTCGAGGGTGCGAAAGGCGCCGAGGAGCACGCCACCGCCCTCGACGGCGCCGATCGGACCGCCATCGCCCGGCACGATCAGGGGTGGCTCGTGGCCGGCGTTGGCCATCCGCAGCCGCCCCGTGGCGGGGTCGAGCACGCCGGCGATGGCCGTGATGAACAGGCCACTCCGGATCTCGTCGACGAGGATGCGGTTCGTCCGCTCGAGCGCCTCGGCCGGGCCCGGCGAGTTTTCGAGTGCGGCGTGGATGACCGGGCGGGCGAAGGCCATCAGCATCCCCGCGCCGATGCCCTTGCCCGTGACGTCGGCGATGACCACGCCGACCGGCCGCCGCGGGTGCTGCACCGTGAACAGCTCGAAGAAGTCGCCGCCGATCTCGCGGGCCGCCTCGTAATGGCTGGCCAGGTCGTACCCCGGCACGGCCGGTGCACGGAGCGACACGAAGCTGCGTTGCGCGAGGCGCGCCTGGGCCAGCTCGGACGCGAGCGAGCGGTAGTCGGCTTCGGCCAGCTCCCCGAGTCCGGCCGCCACGGCGTCGAGCGCCGAGACGACCGCCGGGTCGTCGATGGCCGGACCGCTCGCGACGACGTGCCCGACGATCCCGCCCGCGCAGGTGATGTCCCGGACCAGCTTTGGCTCGCGTGCCGGGTCGTCGCCCGGACCAGAAGCGGACGACCCGCCGATCGGCCGGCCGGTCGTGTCGATGACGGCGACCTGCAGGCGGTCCCTCGCGGGGGCGAAGGAGGCGAGGATCCGCTCGACGCGTTCGGGATCGAGCGCGGCGCCGGGGTCGGTCATGGCCGACCGGGACCGTGCGTCAGATCGCGGCGATCGCGGAGGCGCGATCGGGATGCGACACGAACAGGCGGTCCAGCCCGGTCCGCTCGAGGACACGGGTCACGGGCGCCTGGGCGCCGCACAGCTGGACCTCCGTCTGGCGTTCGCTGCCTTCGACGGCGTCGGTCAGCGCGTGGAAGGCCGACCAACCGCCCTCGAGGTCGGGCGGTCGCTGGCCGTGCATCACGAGCACGATCGCGTGGAGCGCCACGAGCCCCGAGCTCGCCATGAAGGTCAACCCGGAGAGATCGAGCAGCAGGGTCCGGTCGCCCGCGGCATACAGCCCGCGAACGTCCTCGATGAGCCGCTCGAAGTTGGACGCGTCGAGCTCGCCGTCGAGCGCCATGACCGTGACCGGCACGCGGGCCGCCACGCGCTCGACGGTGGTCTGCAGTGCCATCTATCGCTCCTCCTTGGGGCGCGGATCCAGCGAGCGCGTGAGGGTCAGTATGTTGCCACCGCCGGGTCGCGCCCGATGGACCATCGAATCGGTCGCGAGCCGGATGAGGTGGATGCCCATCCCGCCCGGGCGACGTCGGAGTGGAGGGACCGACAGGTCGGGCTCGGGGACGCTGGTCGGGTCGAACGACGGGGCCGTGTCCGACAGGACGATGACGATCTGCTCGTCGACCAGGCGCGCCTCGATGTCGATCGCGCCGCCCCGTCGCGCGTAGCCGTGCACGACGATGTTCGTCGCGGCCTCGTCGACCGCCTGGACGAGGTCGTCGAGGCAGGCCGGCGGAGCATCGCTCGACAGGGCCACGCCGCGCACCAGCGCACGGATATCAGCCAGCCGGTCGAGATCCGCATCGACGCTGATCGCGCTCATCGGCCGCTCCTCGACGGTCAATTCGAGCGGGCGTAGTCCGCGGTCGAGCGCTTGATGAACCGTCCGGCGCCCTTGCGTCCGCTGAACTGCCCGTCGCGCACGATGACCGAGCCGCGCGACAACACGATGTCGCTGCCGCCCCGGACCGTCCGGCCCTCATAGCACGAGTAGTCGACGTCCATGTGATGGGTCCCGGCCGAGATCGTGTGCGAGCGGTTCGGGTCGTAGACGACCAGGTCGGCGTCGGAGCCGACTGCGATCGCGCCCTTCTGCGGGTACATCCCGAACAGCCTGGCCGGCGCGGTCGAAACGATCTCGACCCAGCGCTCCCTGGTGATCCGGCCGGCAACGACCCCGCCGTCGTGGAGCAGGTCGAGCCGGTCCTCGACGCCCGGCAGCCCGTTCGGGATCTTGCGGAAGTCGTCCCTGCCGAGCTCCTTCTGACCGTGGAAGTCGAACGGGCAGTGGTCGGTCGACACGACCTGCAGGTCGTCCTTGACGAGGCCGGTCCACAGCTCGTCCCAGTGGTCCCTGGTGCGCAGCGGTGGCGAGCACACGAACTTGGCGCCCTCGAACCCGTGGCCCAGGTCGTCGAGCGACAGGAACAGGTACTGGGGGCACGTCTCGGCGAAGACCTTGCTCCCGCGGTCGCGGGCCTCGCGCACGGTCTCGAGCGCATCGCGCGCCGAGAGGTGGACGATGTAGACCGGCGCCTCGGCGGCTTCCGCCAGGCGGATCACCCGGTTGGTCGCCTCGCCTTCGAAGATGGGCTTGCGGGCGAGGCCGTGGCCGATCGGGTCGGTCGTGCCGGCGTCGACGGTCTGCGCGGCGACCACGTCGATGGCCATCCCGTTCTCGGCGTGCATCATGATCAGCCCGCCGTTCCGCGCGGTCTGCTGCATCGCCCGGAAGATCGCTCCGTCGTCGCTGTAGAAGACACCCGGGTACGCGGTGAACAGCTTGAAGTCGGGCACGCCCTCGGCGACCAGCCCGTCCATCTCGGCCAGCGTGTCGTCGGTGACGTCGCTCATGATCATGTGGAAGCCGTAGTCGATGACGGCGTTGCCCTCGGCCTTGGCATGCCAGGCGTCGAGGCCCTGGCGCAGGCTCTGGCCCTTCGATTGGACGGCGAAGTCGACGATCGAGGTCGTCCCGCCGAACGCGGCCGCACGCGTCCCGGTCTCGAAGGTGTCCTTGGCGAAGGTGCCACCGAACGGCAGCTCCATGTGGGTGTGGACGTCGATCCCGCCCGGGATCACGTACCTGCCCGAGGCGTCGATGGTCTCATCGGCCGCCACGCCGCCGGCGGCCAGGTCACGGCCGATCTGCGCGATCGTCTCGCCGTCGATCAGGACGTCGGCGCCGTAGCTGCCGTCGGCGGTGACGATCGTCCCGTTGGTGATGAGCGTGCGCATCGGTCCCTCCTCGCGCGGTCCACGACCCGGTCAGGAGGGCCATCGTAGGCGATGGGCCCCGGCGGGCGCAGGGAGGGAACGGAGACGAGAGGTACGGGCGGTCAGCCCAGCCCGTGTCCCATCGAGGCGGCCAGGGTGCGCAGCCACATCGCCGTCGTGAGGCCGCAGGCGCAGATGGCGAGGGCGAGGGCCACGAACGCCTCGATGCGCTTCCGGTCGTAGGCCTGGCGTGCGCCGACACCGTCGTCCCAGAACGGATCACGCCCGTGTCGGAACAGCCCCATCTCTGGTCCTCCTGGCTGAGCGGTCGGTGGCGTTCGACCGCGTCGGTCGCGCCGCAGCGCCGTCATCGGCCAGCATCGCGCCGGCGCGGATCGCTGACCAGCCTGACGATGGTGCTAGGACGTGGCGGCGCCGCCGCGCACCACCGGGATCACGTCGCGGCCGTAGGCGTCGAGCTGGTCCTCCTCGTCGCCGTTCATGAGGTACACGTTGAACTGGTCCACGCCCGCCGCGGCGAGCTCGCGGAGCTTGGCCACGTGCTCGTCGGCCGGCCCGAGGACGCAGAACCGGTCGGTCACCTCGTCCTCGACGAAGGCGGCATTGGACGAGCCGACCTCGGCGTGGTGGTGGTAGTCGTAGCCCGCCCGATCGCGGATGTAGCCGGTGAGGCTGGCTGGCAGCTGATCGCGCGGGTACTTGTTGACCAGGTCAACGACGTGGTTGGACACGAGGGCCGGGAACCAGCGCGCCCGCTCACGCCCGAGATCGCGCGGCCCGACGTAGGCGGCCGCCGCGGCCTGGACCTTGATGGAGGCCGGATCTCGACCGGCAGCGGCAGCCGCCTCGTGGAGCTGGCCGACGAACCAGCGGATGAGGTCGGGGTCGGCGAGCTGGAGGATCAGCCCATCGGCGACGCGACCGGTCATCGCCAGCGCCATCGGGCCGTACCCCGCGACCCAGACGGGGAGGGTCCAGCCGGTCGTCCAGGGGAACTCGAGCTCGGTGCCCTCGTAGGTGATCCGTCGGCCGGCGACGAGCGCCCGGATGACCCCGATCGCCTCCTCGGTGTTCGCCATCGTGATGGGCGGCTTGCCGAGCACGCGGCGCGCCGAATCGCCGCGGCCGATGCCGAGGTCCATCCGGCCGCCGCTGATCTCATCGAGCGTCGCAAGCAGCGACGCGGTGACCGTCGGCTCGCGGGTGCCGGGGTTGGTGACGCACGTCCCCAGCCGCATGCGTTCGGTCGCCCCGGCCATCAGCGTGAGCAGCGGATAGGGGTCGCGCCACAGCACGTGCGAGTCGAACAGCCAGCCGTGATCGAAGCCGGCAGCCTCGGCCCGGCGGGTCAGCGCGAGCGTGCGCTCTGGCGTGTGGTCGGGCTTGAGCGTGAAGCCGAACTGCATGGGCCTTGCTCCATCGGATCAAGGCGGCTCGGCCGTCCTCCTCCAGACGGCCGAGCCGGAGGGATGGTAGCGCGTGTCCTACGGTCGCGTCAGGTCTGCGTACGCGTCCGGGCGGCGGTCCCGGAAGAACTGCCAGGTGTTGCGGACCTCCATGATCCGGTCGAGGTCGAGATCGCGCACCAGCAGCTCCTCGTCGTTGGCGCTGCCGAGGTCGCCGACGAACTGGCCGCGCGGGTCCACGAAGTAGCTCTGGCCGTAGAAGTCGTCGTCGCCGATGTCGGCCTCGATGCCGACGCGGTTGATGGTCCCGACGTAGTAGCCGTTGGCGACGGCGTGGCTGACCTGCTCGATCCGCCACAGGTACTCGGACAGGCCGCGCGAGGTGGCACTCGGGATCAGGACGATCTCGGCGCCGTTGAGGCCCAGCGCGCGGGCGCCCTCGGGAAAGTGCCGGTCATAGCAGATGTACACGCCGATCTTGCCGACAGCGGTCTCGAACACCGGGTAGCCCAGGTTCCCCGGCCGGAAGTAGAACTTCTCCCAGAACCCCTTGACGTGCGGGATGTGGGTCTTGCGGTACTTGCCGAGGTAGGTGCCGTCCGGGTCGATGACGGCGGCGGTGTTGTAGTAGATGCCGCTGGCCTTGTCGTCCTCCTCGTACATCGGGGCGACGATGACGAGGCCGGTCTGCCGGGCGAGGTCCTGCATCCGCTTCGTCGTCGGGCCGTCGGGGATCAGCTCCGTATAGCTGTAGTACTGGGCGTCCTGCACCTGGCAGAAATAGGGCCCGTAGAACAGCTCCTGGAACAGGATGAACTGGGCACCCTGCCTGGCGGCCTCATGGGCGTAGCCCTCGTGCTTCTGGATCATCGATTCCTTGTCGCCGGTCCAGGTCGCCTGGACCAACGCGCCTCGGACGGTTCGGGCCATGTCGGGCATCACCTCGCTCGGTGGTCGTGGGTCGAAGATGCCAGAGGGTACACTCTCGCGCCGACCGCCACGAGTATCATCGCGTTCGCGTCAGCGGGCAGGTCGAGGTGGTCATCGGGTTCCCAGACCGAAGGGATCGAGGTCCTGTCGGGCGCGCCATCGTCCGGTTCCACGGATGACATGGACACACACGCCCCGCCGCCCGTACAGGAGAGGTTCCGCGTGCAGGTCAGCTCGGTGCCCGCGCGACGGTCGTCGCTCATCGGGCGCGACCAGGACGTCGCCGCGATCACGGAGCTTGCGCTGCATGGCGACAGCCGACTCGTGACGCTTTCCGGCGTCGGCGGCGTCGGCAAGACGACCCTTGCGTTCGAAGTCGGACGGTCGGTCGGTCCGGCTGCGACCGACGGCGTGTGGCCGGTCGATCTCGCCACGGTGGCAACGGGCGCCCACGAGGATGGGATCGCTCTCGCCTGCCTCCGGGCCCTCGGCCTCGTCGAGCAGGAACGCTCGCCGCTGTCCCTGATCGTGGAGTACCTGGAGCCGCGCCAGGGTCTGCTGATCCTCGACAACTGCGAACACGTCCAGGTTGCCGTCGGCCACGTCGTCGATCGCCTGCTGAACGAGTGCCCGTATCTCCGCGTCGTCGCCACGAGTCGCGCTCCGCTGCGCGTGAGGGGCGAGCAGGTGTTCCGCGTCGAGCCGCTGGCGACTCCGGGCGGCGCTGGATCGGGATCGCTCGCGACCCTGGCCGCCGTCCCCGCGGTCGAGCTCTTCCTTCGGCGCGCTCGCGCGGCTGACCGCGGATTCGCGCTCACGGATGCCAATGCATCGCCGGTCGCCTCGATCTGTCGGCGGCTGGCCGGCCTGCCGCTCGCGATCGAGCTCGCAGCGGCTCAGGTCGGTGCCCTGTCGCCAGCCGAGATCGAGGCTCGCCTGGGTCCGGAGAGCGACCTGCTTCGGAGCGCTACCGTCGCGACCCCATCGCGCCAGCAGACGCTGGAGGACGCGCTCGAGTGGAGTCATCAGCTCCTCCGGCCCGACGAGCAGGCGCTGTTCCGCCGCCTTTCGGTCTTCGCCGGCGGTTGGACCGTCGAGGCGGCCGAGGCGGTCTGTGCAGTGGACGGCGACCCGCACCGCGTCGCAGCATCCCTGGCGTCACTGGTCGAGCAGTCGCTCGTCGTCCGAGATCAGGAGACGTCGCCGGCGCGCTTCCATTTCCTGCAGCCCATCGCCGAGTTCGCCCGGCGGAAGCTCGATGCCTCCGGTGAGACGGGTGCGCTGGCCGTCCCGCACGCGCAGTACTACGTCGGTCTCGCCAACCTGCATCTCGCGGTGAGGCCCCACGGAGAGCCGGAGGACCTCGACAGGATCGCGGCCGATCACGAGAACTGCCTTGCTGCCCTCCGGTTCGCCGAGACGGCGGGGATCGTTCCGCTGGCCCTCGGGATGATCGTCGGCCTGGCCGAGTACTGGCGCGTGCGGGCATACAT
This sequence comes from Candidatus Limnocylindrales bacterium, assembly GCA_036003325.1. GTDB lineage: Bacteria > Chloroflexota > Limnocylindria > Limnocylindrales > CSP1-4 > SPCO01. The sequence continues at coordinate 41,904 of DASYSM010000134.1, read as the reverse complement.
GCGTGAGGCGATCCCGCACCTCGAGACGTTGCTCGCCATGGTGGGCGAAGCGCCGACGCGTCCACGCGCGTTCGCGCTGGCGGTGCTGTCCGATCACGAGCGGATCCTCGGGCGCCTCGGACCGGCCGTGGAGCATGCGCGAACGGCGGTCGAGGTGGGCGACGTCGTCGGCGACAACTACGCGCGTCGAACCCCGCGAGGGCTCGTGGCCGAGGCGCTCGCCGCGGGCGGCGATTACGTCGGCGGGCGTGCGTGGTACGAGGAAGCGAAGCGGATCCTTGACGAGGAGCCCAACCCGATCGCCCTCGGCTTCTATCACGCCGGGGTCGGCCTGATCTCACTCCGCGAGGGCGGGGACGCCCTGGATGACGCGTACGAGCACCTGGCGGCGGCGGTCGCGCTCCTGCGGGCGTCGCCTCGGACGTGGTACCTCGGTCGGGCGCTCGCCTCGCTCGGCGCGGTCGAGCGCCGTCGAGCCGAGCTGGAGGCGGCGAGGACCCATCTGGCGGCCGGCTTCGCGGAGCTTCGTGCATACGGCGCACAGCTGGACTCGATCGACTGCCTCGAAGAGCTCGGCGGCGTCGCCCTCGATGCCGGCGAGCTCGGGCGCGGGACGACGTTCCTCGCCGTGGCACGGGCCCTCCGCGACGCGACCGCGGTCGAGCCGAGGGAGATCGACCGCGACCGGCTGATGGAGGACATCGAGCGCGCTCGCGACGGGCAATCGCCCCGGGTGTTCGCCGACGCGTGGGAGCGTGGCCGGACCATGAGCTTTTCGGAGATCGCCGTCTTCGCGACCTCCGATGATCCTGCCCCGCCACGCCGGCGACGTCGGGCCTCGACCGATCAGCTCACCATCCGCGAGCGCGAGGTCGCCGACCTGGTCGCCGAGGGTCTGACCAATCGCCAGATCGGGACCGCGCTCTTCGTGTCGCCCGGGACCGTGCGGATGCACGTCGAGCGCATCCTCGGCAAGCTCGGCCTGACCTCTCGGGTGCAGATCGCGACCTGGATGGTGACGGTCGGCGTCGCGACGGAGGCTCGTCCGACCAACGACGCGGAAGCGCCGGCACGCCCTCGAAATACTGTCACCTGACAGTCGCGACGGCGAGCCGGACCGCACTACGGTCGGCCTGCCCGGCCGCGCGCGATCGGCTGGGCCCGGAAGGGGAGCGGACGCCCGTCGCGCCGGAGGAGCATGTTTGCGGCGGTGCGCCGGTACGTCGGGCTTGACGCGAGTCTCGTCGACGATCTCTCTGCCAACGCCACCGCCATCTGTCGCGCCCTGACGTCCGCGCCCGGAGCGCGCGACTGCGACGTCATCGCCACCCGTGACGGGCTCCTTGTCCTGGCGCTGGGTGACGACGAGGCGGCGGTCGTCGAGTCGGGACGGCGGTTCGCCGCCTGGCTCGAGCGGCATCTCCCCGACGTCCACGAGACGAATCCAGAGGTGTGGTCGGGCGTCGTCATCGCCCATGGGATGGCGGCGTCGCCCGCCGAGGGAGGCAGATCATGAGGTTCATCGGCCGACACCGCCCGCGCGGCCACACCACCATTCGTCGGGGTGCGGTCGGGCTCTTCGTCGCCCTCCTCGTGCTCCCCGTCGTGGCCACGACCGCGAGCGCCGATCCGCTCATCAACCCGCCCTCGCTGCCCTGCGTGATCCCCTTCGGCACGCCGCAATGGGACCCGAGCGAGAACATCGCACACGACGACTCGTACACACGCGAGAACGGCGTCGCCCTCGGGCAGACGGTCGGCTCGGAATGGTCCGGCCCGAAGAGCGATGCCGGCGATGACACATTCCTGTCCGTGAACGTGGCGGCGCCAGGCGTCCTCGAGAACGACGAAGTCATCGTGATCGACCACCACTACAACCTGCCCGCGGAGGCACAAGCCGCGCTCTACACGGGGCCCGCGCACGCAGCTTCGTTCACCCTGAACGCCGACGGCAGCTTCCACTATGTTCCGCAGCCCGGCTACTACGGCGCGGACAGCTTCACGTACGTCTGGTACACGAGTGGGAGCTACTGCTCGACCGGGGGGACGGTCACCATCGCCGCCGCCACCCACGTCCGCGCGCGGGACGATTCCTACACGGCATACGTCAACACGACGCTGGTCGACGAGCTCCCGATCTGCTCGTTCGTCGGCGTGTGCGGGGTGCTCGACAACGATCTCGGTGCAAACGGCAACACGCGCGTCGGCAGGATCTTCTATGACAGCGGCGGGAACACCTTCTACGGCGACCCCGGTGTGCCACGGCCGACGCAGCATGGTACCTACACCCTGCTGTCGAACGGCACGTTCACATACACCCCGAACGCGGACTACCAGGGACCCGACTACTTCTGGTACGTCCCGGTCGATTCAGTCACCGGTGAGTTCGGTCTTTCGCCGCACTGTCACTTCAACACCCTCCAGCAACCGTGCGATCCGGGCCAGATGTACGCGGTGGTGAACATCAACGTCACCACGCCCCCGCTCCCGACGGTCGCGCAGGGCGTCGATGACGCCGTCACTGTCAACGAGGACACGACCACCACCATCCCCTCGGGGACGCTGCTCGCGAACGACATCCACGCGACCAACATCATCTACGTCCAGAACGCCTTCTTCCCGTACCCGTCGCTGCGCACGGATCATGGGACCGTCACCATGCACTACGCGGATCTGATCTCCGGATTCCCCAGCGCGTACGTCGCCTCGATCGATTACACGCCCGATCCGAACTACAACGGTCCCGATTCGTTCCGCTACTACCCTTCGACCGGATACAACAACGGCTGGGACATCAGCGACGACACCGGGACCGTCGTGCTCACGGTCGCGCCCGTGGCCGACCCCCCGAAGGCCAACACCGACAGCGGGACCACGGGCTTCGATCGACCGATCACGGTGAACGTGACCGCCAACGACACGGACCCCGAAGGCGATCTCGACCCGACGTCGGTCGGGCACGACCCCAACCCATGCGGGAACGAGCCCCAGCACATCCCGTCCTGTGATGTCGGCGACACGTCCGGTTGGGAGGCCCTGGCGCACGGGACATGGCAGCCCAACGGCGACGGCACGATCACCTATACCCCGACGCCGGGCTTCGTCGGCACCGCGATCTGGCCGTATCAGGTCTGCGACGTGGGTGATCGGTGCGACCAGGCCACGGTCGCAGTCACCGTCAAAAGCGTTGCCGACGACACGTACGACGCCAGCGAGGACACGCTTCTCACGGTCACCGCGCCAGGCGTGCTGGCCAACGACAAGCCGGGCGTCAGCGCGACCGTCGGGACGACCACGACGCACGGCACCCTGAGCCTTCAGGCGAATGGCTCGTTCACCTATTCGCCGGCCGCCGACTTCAACGGCACCGACACCTTCACCTACACGATCGGCACGGCCGACACCGCGACCGTCACGATCAACGTCGCCGCGGTGAACGACCCGCCGAACCTGTACCTCAACGGGTTCTGCGACCACTCCATCCCGCTCAACATCTGCCTCTTCGACACCGATGTCCGCGACATCGACGAAGGCGGGACCGCCGAGCTCAACGGGTCGATCACCGACGCCGAGTTCGAGGGGGGCACGCTGACCATCGAATGGGGCGACGGGACGTCCACGACCGCCGACTACCCGTGCGACGGCGCCGACTGCCCATTCACGTTGACCAGGACCTATCCAAGCCTGTGCATCGGGAGTTGCGGCGACCCGATCTACTTCCACCTCACGCACACGTACACCGACGATCCATCAGGCGCTTCTGACTACTACACCATCAGCGGCTCCGCGGTCGAAGCGGACGACACGACCGGGACGGCAGGCGCGTCGGCGCGGGTCGTCAATGTGCCACCCGACCTGACGGTCTCACCCGAGGGCTGCGCCCTCTGCATCGGTTCCTACTCGCATCTGACCGTCGCCACGGGCGAGCAGGCGTCCATCGCCGGACAGATCACCGACCCGGGCATCGAAGACGGCTCGCTCACGATCGACTGGGGAGACGGCTCGCCGGACAGCATCGTGGGGATCAGGTGCGGCACCGGGACGGACGTCTGTCCCACGCCATCCCAGCAAGGGCTCGGCTGCGGCCTCCCTGGCTCGACCAGCATGTCGTGCGGATACTTCGACGTGCCCCACGTCTACACGACGGGCGGGCAGCATACGATCCAGCTCACCGCGACCGATGGCGACGGCGGGTCGGACTCGGCGGAGGCGACCGCGTCGGTGACCGGCCCCGACATCGACACCGCGCCCGCGATCACCAGCGCCGACAGCACCACGTTCACCGTCGGCACGGCCGGCTCGTTCACCGTGACCACGACCGGAACGCCGACCGCCGCGCTCAGCGAAAGCGGAACGCTCCCGAGCGGCGTGACCTTCACCGACAACGCAGACGGAACGGCGACCCTGTCCGGGACGCCCGCCGCCGGTACCGGCGGCGACTACCCGCTCACCATCTCGGCGACCAACGGTGTCGACCCTGATGCCGGCCAGTCGTTCACGCTCCACGTGCACGTCGCGCCGGCGATCACGAGCGCGAGCACCACGACCTTCACGGTCGGCTCCGTCGGGTCGTTCACCGTGACGACGACCGGGACACCGACAGCGTCGATCACGATGTCCGGCGGGCTGCCCAGCGGGCTGACCTTCACCGACAACGGCGACGGGACCGCGACGCTGTCCGGCACGCCCGCCGCCGGCACGGCCGGGGATCACCCGATCTCATTCACGGCCTCGAACGGCGTCGCCCCCGACGCTCACCAATCCTTCACGCTCCACGTCAACGTCGCTCCCGCGATCACCAGCGCGGACCACACCACGTTCACGGTCGGCTCGGCCGGGACCTTCACGGTCACGACGACCGGCACACCGACACCATCTCTGTCGAAGGTCGGCGTCCTGCCGGGCGGCATCACGTTCACCGACCAGGGCGACGGCACCGCCATCCTGTCCGGGACACCGGCGAGCGGGACCGGCGGGGACTATGCCCTCACGGTCACCGCCAGCAATGGCGTGGCGCCGGATGCGCACCAGTCCTTCACCCTCCATGTCGCGTCTCCGCCCGCGATCACCAGCGCGGACCACACCACGTTCACGGTCGGCTCGGCCGGGACCTTCACGGTCACGACGACCGGTGCTCCGGCACCGGCTCTCAGTGAGAGCGGGTCCCTTCCTGCCGGCGTGACGTTCGTCGACAACGGGAACGGGACCGCCACGCTGTCCGGGACCCCGGCGGCCGGATCGTCCGGCCCCTACACATTGACGATCTCGGCAGCGAACGGGGTCGCGCCGGATGCCGGCCAATCCTTCAGTCTCACGGTCGACTCGAAGGTCCAGTCGATCTCGTTCGATCCGCTCGGTGGGAAGACCTACGGCGACGCCGCCATCACCGTGAGCGCCACGGCCACCTCGGGGCTGGCGGTCGACTTCACCGCCTCGCCCGCTGGTGTCTGCACCAGCGGCGGGTCGCACGGGGTGACGATCACGATCGTCGGCGTCGGAACCTGCACGGTGACCGCGCACCAGGCCGGGAATGGCACCTGGCAGGCCGCCCCGGACGTCGCTCGGATGTTCAACGTGGGGGCGAAGTCGGTCACCGTCCACGTCACGCCGGCATCGGTCCAGTACTCGGATCCGGTCCCGAACCTCGACATCGTCGGGTCGGTGCCGGGCCTCGTCGGATCCGACGCCCTGTCCGGCACCCTCAGCGGCTGCACGGCGAGCGGGTTGACCGTCAGCGGCGGCATGGTCCAGTCACCCGCGGGCAACTACCCGCTGACCGGCTGCGCCGGCCTCTCGAACCCGAACTACACCGTCTCCTACAGCGGATCCCTGGCGGTCGCGAAGGAAGCGGCGACGGCCGCCTATGGCGGACCGACGTATGCGTCGACGGGCTCGGCCTCCGCGACCAAGGCGACTGTGGCACTGACGGGGCAGATCACCCAGGACGCCGACGGTCACCCGGGCGACCTGACCAAGGCCACCGCCCAGTTCCTGCTCTACAACTCGGGCAATTCGTCCATGGCCACGCCGGATCTGACCGTCACCGGCACGGTCAGCGCGGCAGGCGTCGTGTCCGGCACCGCCGCGAACCTGCCGGTCGACACCTACACCGTGATCCTCAGGATCCTGCCCGGAAACGGCTTCTTCGGCGGCCCCGAGGCGGACGCCGACTTCCTCACCGTCTTCACTCCTGCGACGGACACCTACCTGAGCGGTGGTGGCTGGGTGCTCGATCCGTCATTCCAGAACAAGCCGGTCGCGGTCGACGCGAAGCATCCGAAGGGCCACCTGGGCTTCAACGTCTCGTATGCGAAGAAGAACTCGACGACACCGAAGGGCCATGCTGCCTACACCTTCCACGGAGCCGACGGCTACGTGTACCTCATCAAGTCGACCTCGTGGCAGGGCGGGGCGCTCGCGCTCAATGGGGCGCACGCCGCGTACTTCGCCGGCAAGAGCACCGTCGTCGCCATCGATCCGCTGACGGGGCTGCCCGTGCCCGGGATCGGTGGCGGGAACTTCTCCTTCCGCGTCGACATCGTCGACGGCGGCTCGGGCGGCGCCAACGACACGTACGCCCTGTCCGTCTGGACACCGTCCGGCGCCCTGTATCACCAGGTGGGGACGGCGGCCAGCCCACTCACCCTCCAGAAGGGAGAGCTGACCGTCGCCAGATAGCCCGCCGACGCGGTCGAGCCGTCGCATGCTGCCGCGACTCGACCGCGGCTCGCGGGGACCCGGCGCGAACCGACGTCCCGCGTGCGTACACTCGCCCGGTGATCGACCGATCGACCGATCAGACCGTTCCCGAGGTCACCAGCGCCGACCCTGAGGCCCCGGCATCTCGCGTCACCGAGCTCACCCGTGGGCTCGATCGCGCGCTGGGCTTCGTCGCCGGGTTGTCCTTCGCCTCGAACCTCATCGTCGGCGCGATGCTGCCGATCCTGCCCCTGTTCGCCGTCGCCGTCGGCGCGTCGCCTCGAGAGCTCGCGCTCATCGTGAGTGTCTCCGCCGTGGCGACCGCGGGCGGACTCATGGTCGGCGGGTTCGCCACGGAGCGGTTCGGGCCGCGCCGGCTGCTCCCGGCGGGCTTCGCCTTCTACGGCATCGCGACCCTCCTGACGTCCATCGCGGGTTCGGTGGCACCGATCCTGACCTGGCGTCTCGTCGCGGGCCTGGGCAGCGGTGCCTACATCGTCGGGGAGAGGCTGTACGTCCGCCAGGTCGCCGACCGGACGCGGCTGGCCTTCGCGAACGGCGTGCTGCAGACCGCGGCGTCGGCGGGCCTCATCATCGGCCCGGTCCTCGGTGGGGCCGTGGCGGACGCGAGCGATCTGCGGACCCCCATCGTCGCGGTCGGGATCGCCGGTGTCGTGATGGCGGTCGTGTCGATGCTGTTGCCGGCTCGCCGACGGCCGGACTCGGCCGATACGCCGCCGGCCAGCGACGCGCCGGTCCACCTCGACCGCCTCGGACTCAGCGTGCTGCTGCTCGCCGAGATGGCGCTGGTCGCCGGATACGGGAGCTTCATCACGACATTCGCGCCGTTCGCGGCGGACGTCCGGCGCTGGTCAACCACGGAGATCGGCATCGCGTTCTCGCTGTTCGCCCTGGGCAATCTGATCGCGGCACCGTGGATCGGGGCGGCCGCCGACAAGTGGGGCCGCTCGCGGGTCGGTGCCGTCGCCACCCTCCCGATCACGGTCTTCGCCGTGGCCCTGCTGTTCCCGATCTCGACCGCGATCCTCTATCTGCTGGTCCTCGGGGCGGGCGCCGGCGTCGCCGGTTTCACGGCTTCCTGGTTTGCGACCCTCGGCGCCGCCACGGGCGGTCCCCAGGGCGGCCGGGCCTTCGGGATCGTCACCTCGATCTCAAGCCTTGGGATCGTGGTCGGAGCCCTGCTGGCCGGCCAGCTCTGGGAGGCGCTCGACATACGCGACGGGATGGCGGTCACGGTCGTCGCCATGGTCCTGGCCGGTGTGTTCATGGCCCTGTACGGGGACCGACCGCGAGTGCCCCGGCCGATGCTCGATCCTGAACCGGCCTAGTCGCGCCTCCCGACCGCGCCGCGTTGCGGTCTACTCGTCCGGGACGGCCTCCGGTCGCCGTCGCATATACCACTCCGTGAACTCGCGACAACGGCCGTCGGCGTCGAAGCGCACGACGAAGATGTTGGCGAACTCGCGGTCGACGGCGGCCCGATCGTCGGTCAGATAGCGCGTCCGGCCGTGGGCGACGCAGGCGTCGCCGTCGATGGCGAGGACCTCGTAGTCGGCCTCCCACGACCCGGGCTCATCGGGGTCGGCGAGCCATGCGGCGACGACGGCTGCCCTCCCCACGACCGCTTCGTCGAACGGATCGAAGGAGTAGCGAACGTCGGGACTGAACAGGTCCCCGATGAGGACCCGATCGAGGAGTTTCCAGGCATCGATGTAGCGGTCGAGCCAGGACTGGAACGTGGCATGGTCCATCGGGGGCCTCCTCGTCGCGGGCGTGCCGTCACGGTAGCATCCGACCCGTCGAAGAGGAGACATCGAACGTGGATGCATCCAGGGTCCTGACACGCGCCGCGGCGCTGGCGACCGACTACCTCGATACGCTCGCGGACAGACCGGTCGGGCAACCGGTCGACCTGACGGCGCTGCGGGCGGCCATGGGCGGTCCGCTGCCGGATGGACCGTCTGACCCGGTGGCCGTCGTCGAGGCTCTTGCCGCGGCCGCCGATCCCGGGATCGTGGCAACCGCGGGCCCACGGTTCTTCGGCTTCGTCATCGGCGGCAGCCTGCCCGCTGCGCTCGGGGCGGACGTCCTGACCGCAGCCTGGGACCAGAATGCGGCCTTCTACGCCACCTCCCCGGCCGCGTCGATCGCGGAGGAGGTCGCCGCGGCCTGGCTCCTCGAGCTGCTCGAGCTGCCCGCCGGGACGAGCGTGGGCTTCGCATCGGGCGCCACGATGGCCAACTTCACGGCCCTGGCGGCCGCGCGGCACGCGGTCCTGGCGCACGTCGGCTGGGACGTGGAGCGCCTCGGTCTGCAGGGGGCTCCCCCGGTCACGGTCGTGACCCACGCCGGTTCGCACGCGACCGTCTACGCGTCGCTCCAGATGCTCGGACTCGGGCGCGAAGGCGATCACGTCCGAAAGGTCGATGCCGACGCGCAGGGGCGGATGCGGGCCGACGCGCTGCGTGCCGAGCTGGCCACGATCGACGGTCCGGTCATCGTCTGCGCCCAGGCCGGCAACGTGAACACCGGCGCGTTCGACCCGTTCGCCGAGATCGAGCCGATGGTCCACGAACGCGATGGCTGGCTGCACATCGACGGCGCGTTCGGGATCTGGGCGGCGGCCGTCCCGTCCCTCCATGGTCGGATGCGCGGCCATCACCTGGCCGATTCCTGGTCGACGGACGCGCACAAGTGGTTGAACGTGCCGTACGACTCGGGCCTCGTCTTCGTTCGGGACGCTGCCGCGCATCAGGCCGCGATGACGTTCGGGGCTGCGTACTACGTGGAATCCGACGGCGCGACCCGCGATCCGTACAGCTGGGTGCCCGAATCGTCCCGCCGCGCGCGCGGCTTCACCGTCCTTGCAGCGCTGCGATCGCTCGGTCGCGCTGGTCTGGTCGATCTGATCGAGCGCGACAACGCGCTCGCCCGCCGCATGGCGCAGCGGCTCGCGAGCGGATCCGGCGTCAGGATCCTGAACGAGGTCGTGCTCAACCAGGTCCTCGTCCGCTTCGACGCACCGGAGCCCGACCCGGATGGGTCGCACGGCGATGCCCGGACCCGGGCCGTCATCGAGGCCGTCCAGCGCGACGGGACGTGCTGGCTGGGCGGGACCACCTGGGCCGGTCACGCCGCCATGCGGGTCTCGGTGTCCGGCTGGCAGACGACCGCCGACGACATCGATCGCTCCGCCGACGCCATCCTCGCCTGCCTCGAGGGGATCGGCCGGCGCGGCGGGTGAGCGAGGACCCCGGCCGCCCGCGCGCGACCGAGGTCCTCGAGGCGGCGTTGGGGTCCGGCTCGTCCGGCGATCCGCGACCCGCGGGGACGGGTCAGCTCGCGGGCTTCACCGACATCCCGGTATGGAGGTACGCCGTGAACCGCGCAGTGACCGCGCGCACGCGGTGGATACGGACCCCGCTGGTCAGGGTGCTGATGGCCTTGCCATGACCGATGTAGATCCCGACATGGGTCCCGCCGCCCCAGATGACGAGGTCACCGATCTTGGGGTTGTGGCGACTCGCCTTGCCATGCGCCTTGAACCACCTGTACAGCGACCGCGCCGAGCGCAGGAAGCCGGTGTGGATCGCGGCGGCATCGCCGGCGTGACGGAACGCGTACCGGACGAGGCCGGAGCAGTCGAAGGCCCGAGGTCCGGTGGCGCCATAGCGCCACGGGTCGCCCAACTGGGCCTTGGCGATGCGGATGATCTGCTGAGCCTCCGTCGTGGTCGACGCGGCGACCGGTGCTGACGGGGCGAGGCTGAAGAGGACTGCCCCTGCGAGGGCGAGGGGGATGAACGCTCGTGCGCCCATGCGTAGCGTGCGCAATGGTGCTCCTTCCTACCAGGGCGTCGCGCTGGGGGCGCGACGGGCGGTGTCCGCCCCTGTCGGGCGCGCACGGAAGGACATGGCGAACCGGCTGGACCGGTTTCAGGGGGAGAGCCGACGCGCTGGGAGGTCGTCGGGGAAAGGCGGGGCTCGGAAAAGCCGTGCGAGCAGGGCGGTTTTCGAGTTTTCCGGGTTCCCGTGCGGACCTGGGGGTCGTTGGCGAGCGCCAGTCTAGCCGCGATCACAGAATCGTGTCTGCGACGGCCCGTCGCATCGCGGCCGCGGGGTAGCATCGCGACGTGACCCCCACCACCATCGCCGCCGGCGACCCGCTCGTCCTGGTGAATCCGAGAGCCTCGGGGATGGCCGACCACGCCAGGCGCGATCGGATCGTGGCGGCGACGGTCGCCGCCGTCCGGAGCCGGACCGGGCGCGAGCCGGTGATCGAGGCCGGATCGCTGGCGACGATGCGGGCCAGCCTGGCCGCGGCCGGCGACGCGCCCCTGGTCGTCGCGATCGGTGGGGACGGCAGCGTGCGCGAGGCCGCGGCCACCATGGCGAACGGCGCCGCGCCACTGGCCATCGTCCCGGCGGGGACCGGCAACGTCCTGGCGGGGAGCCTCGGCATCCGCGGCATCGGCCCGGCTCTCGACGCGATCCGGTCCGGCTCGCCGCGCCGACTCGATCTTGGCCGTGCCCGCTGGGGCCCGGCCCCCGCGACGCCCGGTGTCGACGACTCGGTGGCCGAACGGATCTTCATCGTCGCCTGCGGGATGGGGCTCGACGCGCGGATCATGGCCGCCGCCGAGAACGAATGGAAGCGCCGGCTCCGGTTCGGGGCCTATGTCGGAGCCGCCATCCGAGAGCTGGGGCGTCTCGCGCCGTCGCGCTTCCGCATCGTCGCCGATGGCGACGCGATGGAGATCGACGGCTACCTGGCGATGGTCGCGAATGCGGGTCAGCTGGTCCCCGGCCGGATCGGACCGCGACAGCCCATCGACCCGTCGAGCGGCACCCTCGAGCTGATCGTCCTCGGCGGCACCGACCCGCTGGCGGCGCTGCAGGGCGCCGCCCGGCTGCTGCTCGGGACCGGCGAGCTGCAGGGTGGCGTCATCCGCCGCTCCATCCGGCGCGTGACCATCGCCGCGGAACCCGAGCAGCCGATCGAGACCGACGGCGATCATCATCGCGCCGGCAGTCTCGAGGTCGAGGTCGTGCCCGGCGCGGTCAGCGTCCTCGTGCCACGGTGAGGCGGCGGTCGAGAGGCGCGGTCGTCACCCCTGCCGCCTGCTAGCCTGTGGGCATGACCCAGGGTGCCCGCTCGGTCCGATCGCGGTACCCGCTCGGGATCCTCGTCATCGTGGCGCTGACCGTCGTGCGCTGCCTGTCGATCGTAGCCGCCCTGTTCAAGATCCAGGGCGGCGACGTGGCGCAGTGGCTGCGAGATACCTCGCCGCTGCCCGACACCACCGACGGCACCGCGGCCGCGCTGATCGCGACCGCGATCCTCATCGGCCTGCTCGCGGCCAGTCTGGCGACCATCGTCGGCCTGTTCGCCTGGCGGACGTGGGCCTGGGTGCTGGCCATCATCCTGTCCGGCATCATCCTCGCCATCGACCTCGGCTGGTGGTACAGCGGCGAGCCTCGCTACCTGTCGATGCTCCTGAACGTCATCGCCGTCTTCTATCTCAACCAGCGCGACGTCCGGCTGGCGCTCCATGGGGAGGCCACGACGTGACCGAGGCGGACGACCTCGCCCTCCTCTCCCGCCACGAGCCGATCCTGCGCTTCACCGACGGCGAGCTGTTCTTCCCGATGGGGACCGGCCCGTACGTCGAGGCCTGCGACCTGCTGACCGGTCCGACCCTGCGCGAGGCGCGTGTCGCGATCCCGGCGGGCGAGCTCGATCTCGAGCGGCTCGCGGCGGTCGGGGATCCCGCACCCGGCGAGGCCCAGTTCCTGCGCTTCGTCCCGCACCCGCTCAACGCGCTGGAGCTGCGGCGCTGGCAATCGCGGCCCGAGCACCAGCGCTTCTCGGCGCCGGGCCGGCTCGCCCGGGTCGGCCTCGCCGCGCGGCTGGTCGACGCGGGTTTGGTCACCTCGCTGCTGCTTCGTGGCCGCGTGCCGGGCGGCACGGCCGCGGCCGCGTCGGACAAGTACGACCGGATCCGCGAGCAGGACCCGAGGATCGTCTACCACGGCCGCGTCGTGCGCGAAGGTCCGTGGGTCGTGCTCCACTACATGTTCTTCTACGCGATGAACGACTGGCGCTCCACGTTCGAAGGCGCCAACGACCACGAGGCCGACCTCGAGCAGTGCTTCGTGGTCTGCGAGGCGCTCGACGACGGGGAGCTGCGACCGGTCTGGTTCTGCGCCGCGGCGCATGACGAGAAGGGCGACGACCTGCGACGGCGCTGGGACGACCCGCGGATGGAGACGATCGACGGGCATCCGGTCGTCTACCCGGGCGCCGGCTCGCATGCGACCTACCTCGAGCGCGGCGAGTACATCATGCTGCTGCCGTTCCCCGGCGAGAGACGGATCCGCGGCGTGCTCGACCTCGTCCGCCATCTGTGGCGCGACACGCTCGCCCAGCCCGATCCGGGCGACCTGGCGGCCAATGCCAAGCGGGCGCTCAGCGTCCCGTTCGTCGATTACGCCCGCGGTGACGGACTGGCGGTCGGGCCCGGTGCCGACGTCCCATGGTCCCCGGTGGTCATCGGCGACGAGGTCGGCTGGGTCGATCGATATCGCGGGCTGTGGGGCCTCGACACCGGCGACCGGTTCGCCGGTGAGCGTGCGCCGGCGGGGCCGAAGTACACCAGGACCGGATCCGTGCGGCAGTCGTGGTACGACCCGCTCGGGTTCGCCGGGCTCGACAAGGTCGCGCCGCCGTCACGGGCGGTCGCGGTGCTCGAGGCGCGGCTGGCCGAGCTGACGGCCGCCCGGGCGGCCCTGGTGGCGGAGGCCGATGCGCTGGCCATCTCCCTGCCCGCGCTGGATGCCGAGCTTGGCGCGGTCCGCCAGACCGCGGGCCTGGCGGGCTATCGGACCGCCCGGGCCGAGGAGCTGCACACGGGCGAGGAGCGTCTGGGCGTCATCCGCGCCGAGGCCGTCGAGCTCGGGACGGCCATCGCCGCCGGTCACGACCGACTCGCAGCGTTGCGGGCGGGCAGGCTCGACGACCCGCGGCTGCACCTCCATCACGCATCGGAGCCCGAGCCGCCGTCCGTGACCCGACGCCGCGCCTTCGGTGAGGCCTGGGCCGCGGTCAGCGTCGGGCTGCTCATCGCCGTCCTGGCGGTCATCGTCTGGTTCCGCATCCTGCCGCCGCCGACCGCGATCGTCGTGCTGCTGGGCTCCTACCTCGTGATCGAATCGTTCTTCGATCGCAACATCATGGAGCTGGTGCTCAGGATCACCATCGTCCTGGCGATCATCTCGGCCATCGTCCTGGCCGTCGCCTACCTGCGCGAGCTGTTCCTGGCCGGGCTCCTCGCGCTCGGCGTCCTGCTCGTGTTCGACAGCCTGGGCGAGGTCCGGCGGCGCTTCCTGCGCTGACGACGGCGAGGGATCGGGGCGTCGCGATACGCTCCGGTTGTGCTGTAATCACCACCCGATCGAGGTGCACCATGGCCATCAAGACCGCTCCAGGCTCCATGACCAGTGAGGAGATCGTCGCGCTGTCCCGGCAGCACACGTTCTTCTCGTGGTCGGTCCAGGGCGCCATCGATCCGATCGCCATCGATCACGCCGAAGGGGTCTACCTGTACACCCCCGAAGGCGACCGGATCCTCGATTTCAACAGCCAGCTGATGTCGGTCAACATCGGCCACGGCGACCGGCGGGTGATCGATGCCATCACCGCGCAGGCGACCAAGCTCCAGTTCGTCCAGCCGGCGTTCGCGACCGAGGTCCGCGCGCGGCTCGGGGCGAAGCTGGCCGAGATCCTGCCGGGTGACATGGACAAGGTCTTCTTCACGCTCGGCGGTGCCGAGGCGATCGAGAACGCCATCAAGCTCGCCCGCCACGTCACCGGCCGGCACAAGATCCTCGCCCGCTATCGCGCCTACCACGGCGCCACGATGGGTGCCATGACGCTCACTGGCGATCCGCGCCGCTGGGCGAACGAGCCGGGCATCGTCGGCGTGGTCCGCTACCCGGACACGCACCGCTGGGGAGAGGCCGAGCCCCGACCGGTGGCCGAGAGCCTGCAGGGCCTCGAGGACGTCATCCGCTACGAGGGCGCCAAGAGCATCGCCGCGGTCTTCCTCGAGACCATCGTCGGGACCAACGGCATCCTGATCCCGCCGGACGGCTATATCGCCGGCGTGCGCGAGATCTGCGACCGCAACGACATCCTGATGGTCGCCGACGAGGTCATGGCCGGCTTCGGCCGGACCGGCCGCTGGTTCGCCATCGACCACTGGGGCGTCACCCCGGACCTGATGACGATGGCCAAGGGCCTGACCAGCTCGTACCTGCCGCTCGGTGCGGTGGCGATGAGGCACGCGATCGCCGAGAAGTTCGAGAGCCAGATGTTCTATGGCGGGCTGACCTACAGCAGCCATCCCGTCAGCCTGGCCGCCTCGCTGGCGACCATCTCGGTCTACGAGGAGGACGGCCTGATCGAGAACGCCGCCCGGCTCGACCCGGTCATGCGCGACCACCATCGCCGGCTGGCCGCCAGGCATCCGAGCGTCGGCGCCGTCCGCAACCTCGGGCTGTTCGGGATCATCGACCTGGTCCGCTCGCGCGATCCATGGACGCCGCTGACGCCGTTCAACGGGACCTCGGACGAGATGAAGGCGATCGGCGCGTTCCTGCGCCAGAACCACGTGTACACGATGCTCGCCAACAACTCGATCCATACCAACCCGCCGCTGTGCATCACCGAGGCCCAGCTGGCCGAGGGCTTCGAGGTCATCGACCGCGCGCTCGACATCGCCGACGCCGCGGTCGCCTGAGGCCGGGCGCCGAGCCGCCGACCGCCGATGACCACCGCCAGCGGGTCCCTGCGCCGGGCATCCGGCCGGCCGATCGCGGCCTCCGCTCCGCGACGCGCGCGCTCGCGGCGACAGCGCATCGCGGGTCTGATCGTGGTGCTCGTCGCCCTGGTCGTCCTGTGGGAGGGCGCCAAGTGGCTCGGAGGCGACCCGTGGCGGATCCACGCGACGATCGCCGGCATCCAGATCGACTACGAGCACGTCCCGCCGTTCGCGTGGCGGATCGCCGACGATCTGTCGCTGCCGCACGTCTGGGACATCGTCCGGGCGTTCGTCGACCCGGCGCAGCGAGGTGGCCCGCCGCTGGCGGTCGTGCTCGCGGGCCAGGCGGCGTTCACCCTGGCCGAGGCGTTCGCCGGCTTCGTCATCGGTGGGCTGCTCGGTCTCGCGCTCGGCGTCTTCTTCGTCCATTCGCGTCTCGCCGAGCGGGCACTGGTCCCGTACGTCGTGGCGTCGCAGACCGTGCCCATCCTCGCCATCGCGCCGCTGGTGGTCGTGGCCATCAAGGCCGACTGGCTGTCGGTCATGGCCGTCGCTGCCTACCTGACGTTCTTCCCGGTCACGATCGCCTCGCTGCGCGGGCTGCGGGCGGTCGATCCGCGGGCGATCGAGCTGTTCCGCTCGTATGCCGCCTCGCGCCGGCAGATCCTGTGGCAGCTCCGGCTGCCGACGTCGGTGCCGTACCTGTTCGCGGGCTTCCGGGTGGCAGCCGCGGCGTCGATCATCGGCGCCATCATCGGGGAGCAGACGGCCGGGGTCTCATCCGGCCTCGGCAGCGCCATCCTCAACTACAACCAGTACTACGTGTCGGCCCCCGAGCGGCTGTGGGCGACGATCGTCATGTGCACGATCCTCGGCTTGTTCTTCTTCGGCGCGATCAACATCGCCGAGGCCATCGTCATGCGCGGCCGCTATCGGCCGGTGGAGGGGCTGCTGTGACCACGGATCCGATGCACCAGCCGCCAGCCGACGCGCCGGACGGGCCGGCCGACGGGGCTGTCGCCGGTGCCACCACGCCCGTCGTCCAGGCGAGCGGCGTCGGCAAGGTGTTCGGGACGGCGGCGGCCTCCGTCACGGCGCTCGAATCGATCGACCTGACCATCCGCCAGGGCGAGTTCGTGTCGCTCATCGGGCCGTCGGGCTGTGGCAAGTCCACGCTCCTGCGGCTCATCGGGGACCTGACCGCGCCGACCAGCGGCACCATCCTCATCAACGGCAAGCCGCCCGGGCGGGCACGGGAGGACCGTGACTACGGGATGGTCTTCCAGGCGCCGGTCCTGATGGACTGGCGGACCATCACCAAGAACATCGAGCTGCCCCTCGAGATCATGGGCTTCCCGGCGGATGAGCGGTCGCGCCGATCCGCCGACCTGCTCCGGCTGGTCGAGCTCGATGCGTTCGCCGAGCGTCATCCGTGGGAGCTGTCGGGCGGGATGCAGCAGCGCGTCGCGATCGCGCGGGCGCTGTCGTTCGACCCCAAGCTCCTGCTGATGGACGAGCCGTTCGGGGCGCTCGACGAGATGACCCGCGAGCGGATGAACGCCGAGCTGATGAGCATCTGGCGGCGGACCGGCACGACCATCGTGTTCGTCACCCACAGCATCCCCGAGGCGGTCTTCCTGTCCACCCGGGTCGTGGTCATGTCGGCGAGACCCGGCCGGATCTCACAGGTCATCGACATCGACCTGCCGGCCGATCGCTCGGTCGACACCCGCGAATCCGAGCGCTATTTCGAGCTGGTCACCCGGGTCCGCGAGGCGCTCCGCCAGCACGAGTCGAGCGACGAGGTCCTGGGCACGACCGACGCCCAGCGCGTCCGGGCCGAAGGACTGTCATGACCGGGGTCCGCCGATGAGCCGGTCGGCCGTCCGCGACTGGACACCGGCCATCGTCGTCTTCGTGGTCGTCCTCGTCGCCTGGGAAGTGTCGCTGTTCGCGCTCGGCGTCCAGTCGTTCCTCATCCCGCGCCCCAGTGTCATCGCCGGCAGCCTGGTCACCGAATGGCCGACCCTCGTCAAGGGCGTGCTGTTCACCGGCGCCGAGGCGATCGGCGGGCTCATCGTCGGGGTCGCGCTGGGGACGCTGGCCGGGCTGGCCACCGCCCGCTGGGCGAGCGCGCGCGAGCTGCTGCTGCCGGTGGCCATCGGCGCGAGCGCGATCCCGATCATCGCCTTCGCCCCGATCACGCTCAACTGGTTCGGACCGGAGAGCCTCCTGCCCCGGATGACGATCGTGGCGCTGATGGTCTTCTTCCCGGTCATGGTCAACACCATCCGAGGGCTGACCAATGTAGAACCGGCCGCCCTCGAGCTGCTGGCCTCGTATGCCGCCACCGAATCGCAGACGCTGGTCAAGCTTCGCGGGCCGAACGCCCTGCCGTACTGGTTCACCGCGTTGCGCATCGCGACCACGCTGAGCGTCATCGGCGCCGTCGTCGGCGAGTTCTTCGGCGGGCCGCTGTACTCGCTCGGGATCTACATCACCCTCGAGACCGGGCACAGCCGCTATCCGACCGCGTGGGCCGCGATCATCCTCGCCTGCGCCATGGGGATCGGGCTCTACCTTGTGGCGGTGGCGCTGGAGCGGCTGGTGATCCCGTGGCAGGCGGCCCGCGAGATGGCCAGATGACGATGGCCCCGGTGGCCTACCATCGTCGGCCGGGAGGCGCCATCGCCCCGGCCGACGCCGTCGGTCGGACGTGTTCGAGGAGGGATGGACATGAGACTGTCTCGGAAGGCGGCCGCTCTGGCCATGGGAGCCGTACTGCTCCTGGTCGCGGCCTGTAGCTCGTCGGGCGGGGGCTCCAGCTCGGCCGCCGCGCTCACGCCGGTCAAGTTCCAGCTCCAGTGGGTCGCGCAGTCGCAGTTCGCGGGCTATTACGCGGCGATCGACCAGGGCTACTACAAGGACGTCGGGCTCGATGTCTCGCTGCTGCTCGGCGGCCCGAACGTCAACAACGTCCAGGTCGTGGCGACCGGTGGCGCGGACATCGGGACGGCCTGGCTGCCGAACATGCTCCAGTCGCGCGAGGGCGGCACTGACCTCGTCTCGATCGCCCAGGTCTTCCAGCGCTCGGGGACCCGGATGGCGTCGTTCAAGGCGGCCAACATCACCAGCCCGGCGACGATGGCCGGCAAGAAGATCGGCAGCTGGCTGGGCGGCAACGAGCCCGAGCTGTTCGCCGGCCTGACCAAGGCCGGGCTCGACCCGACCAAGGAGAACATCATCAAGCAGAACTTCGACATGTCGGGTCTGCTGAAGGGCGATCTCGACGTCGCGCAGGCGATGATCTACAACGAGTACGCCCAGGTCCTCGAGGCCAAGAACCCGGCCACCGGCGCGCTGTACACGCCGGCCGACCTCAACGTCGTCGACTTCAACGATCCGTCGGTCGGGACGGCCATGCTCCAGGACCAGATCTTCGCCAGCGACAAGTGGCTCAAGACCGGCAACAACGCGGACGTCGCGACGAAGTTCCTGCAGGCGAGCTTCAAGGGCTGGATCTACTGCCGCGACAACGCCCAGAAGTGCGTCGACATCGTGCTGTCGAAGGGCTCGCAGCTGGGGGCCAGCCACCAGGCCTGGCAGATGAACGAGATCAACGCGCTCATCTGGCCCTCGCCGAACGGCATCGGCCTGCTCGACAAGACGCTCTACGACCAGACCCTCCAGATCGCGACGACGTATGGCGTGCTCAAGGCGGCGCCGTCCGCGGACGCGACCCGGACCGACCTGGCCCAGAAGGCGCTCGACGCGCTGGGCTCATCGGTCGACACCAAGGGCGCATCGTTCCAGAAGGGGACGGTCACGCTCAAGGAGGGCGGCAACTAGGCGATCGTCGCGCCACGCCACGCGACGGAGGGCCGGTCCGCGAGGGCCGGCCCTCCGGATTCGCGGCGACGATGGTCGATGGTCCGAACGACCGAGGCGCGACGGTGCGTCACGATCGCCCGCCGCGCTCGCCACGGAGCCACAGTCCCGTCCGCGCCGGGGCCACGGTGCGAGCCAGGACGCGATCGAGCTCGAGCCGGAGACGATCCGGATCGAGCTCGTCCCGGAGTCGATCGGCGAACTCCTGGGCGATCCTGTCGCCCTCGTAGCGCTGCCGGTCGAAGCGTCGATCGACGGCCGCCTGGACGCGCCTCCGGAGCGGCTGGAAGAGCATGAACACGATGAGCGTGGAACCGGCGACCGCCAGCGCGTCGGCCTGGGTCAGGTTCTCCATCAGGGCCTCGAGGACGAGGTCGAGCGCGCCGAAGACGACGACGAGGACCCCCGTGATGATGGCGTACGAGATGGTTCGCGACACGAGCCGGTCGATCTCGTAGAGCCGGTAGCGGAGGATCGCGATGCCGATCGCGAGCGGGAGCAGGCCGACCGAGATCATCGCGAGGATCCAGAACAGGTCGGAGACCGGCCCCGACGTGACGATCGAGATGACGACCGCGACCGCGGCCATCGCCGCGACCGACAGGAACCATTTCATCTGCTCGCGTTCGACGCCCCGCGAGCGACCGAACCGGGCGACCAGGTTCGCGATGACGATCAGGATCACCGGCAGCGCCAGGGCCTGGCTGATGGCGCCGAGGGTCTGGATCAGGTCGGCGAGCGGCTGGGGCGGGACGACCGGGTTCATGATGTCGGAGGTGCCGATCGGGCCCGGCGTGGTCGCGGTCGCCAGTGCGCTGATCGAGATGGCGACCAGCGCGATCGCGGCGAGGATGCGCCAACGCGGTCCCGGCAGGTGCCCGCTCGGGTAGAGCATCGGGACGATGACCGCGATCAACCCGATCGTCGGCGTGAAGATCCAGCCGGTCAGCCATGCCACCGGGACGACCAGCGGGATCCACTCGAACCCCGGGAGCTCGGCGAGCTCGGAATAGAACCCGCCGGCCCAGGCGATCGCGGTGAGGACGCCGGCGAACAGCAGCAGCCCGCCGATGGCGTTGCCCGGTCGGCGGATGACGAGGACGCCGCCAACGCCTGACAGATCTGTGATCAGGAGGATCGGGATGACCGAGAAGGCCACATCCGTCAGGCGGCCGTGAGCCACGAGGACCAGGTCGACCGCCACGATGACGGCGACCGCCGCGAGGCTGACGAGCAGTCCGCCGATGGCGAGTCGTGAGGTCGGGGGAGCGGCTGGAGGGAGGGCTCCGCTGGTCACGACCTTCCTTCTTCTCGTCCGGGGATCGCCCGGATCATGGACCGACGGCGTTTCGAAATCGTTACGGCAGCTGCTCCATACTGGCACGCGGATGCATGCCCTGATCTTCGACCTCGACGGGACCCTCGTCGACACCGTCTACGCCCATGTCTTCGCTTGGCAGCGGGCCCTGCTCGAAGGTGGCCATCCGGTCGATGGCTGGCGGATCCACCGGCGCATCGGGATGAGCGGTGGGTTGTTCGCCCGCGCGGTCGCGCGCGAGATCGGTCGCAACCTGACCGACGCCGAGACCGAGATGCTCCAGCGCCGCCACGGCGAGATCTTCCGCGAGATCCTGCCCGACCGGCGGCCGCTCCCGGGCGCCATCGAGCTCCTCGCGAGCCTGCGTGCCAGCGGGATCGTCCACGGCATCGCCACGTCCGGCCGGCGGCCGGAGATCGACGCGTCGCTCGAGGCGCTCGACGTGCCGCCCGAGATGGTCGTGGTCGAGCGCGGTGACGTGCTGCGGGCGAAGCCCGAACCGGATCTGTTCCTGGCCTGCCAGGAGCGTCTCGGGGTCGCCATCGCGGATTGCTACGTCGTCGGCGACGCGGTCTGGGACCTGCTCGCGGCGCGGCGAGCGGGGATGCTCAGCGTCGGCCTGCTGACCGGCGGGTACGGCGAGGACGAGCTGCGTGCGGCCGGCGCGTTCCGTGTCTATCGCGACGCGGCGGAGCTGCTCGATTCGCTCGACGAGCTCGGGCTGACGTTGACGTCGCGGTGACGCGAGGCGACCCCGCGACCGCCCGATCACTCTGGCGCCACACCGACTTCCTGAAGCTGTGGACCGGTCAGACCGTGTCCGAGCTGGGCTCGGTCGTGACGCGCACGGCGATCCCGCTCGTGGCGCTGCTCGTGCTCGGGGCGGGCCCGACCGACATGGCGTTCCTGGTGGTCGCCGGCAGCCTGGCGATCCTGCTGGTCGGGCTGTTCGCCGGGGCCTGGGTCGACCGGCTGCGGCGCCGGCCGCTGCTCATCGGCGCCGACGCGATCAGGTCGCTGCTCCTGCTGTCGATCCCGGTCGCCTACGCGGCCGGCGTCCTGCGCATGGAGCAGCTCTATCTCGTGACCTTCGTCGAGGGCTGTCTGGGGGCCCTGTTCGACGCCGCGTATCCCGCGTACGTGCCCTCGCTCATCGGGGTCGAGCGCGTGGTCGATGGGAACAGCAAGCTCGCGACGAGCTCGTCGCTGGCCGAGATCGGCGGACCGGGCCTGGCCGGCGCGCTCGTCCAGCTCGTCAGCGCGCCCTTCGCCGTCCTGGTCGACGCGGTGTCGTTCGCCGTGTCGGCGGTGTCGCTGCTTCTCATCCGGACGCCCGAGCCGCCGCGGCCGGCGAGAACGACGACGACGCCGATCCGCCACGAGATCGCCGAGGGCCTGCGCCTCGTCCGGCACCACCAGGTCCTCTTTGCGATGGCGATGCGGTCGGTGGTCGCCCACGTCGCCGGTGCGTTCTACGGCGTCCTGTACACGATCTATCTCATCGACGACCTGCACCTGTCGCCGTTCCTGCTCGGGATCGTCGTCTCGGCGGGTGGCGTCGGCTCGCTGGTCGGTTCACTGTTCGCCCAGCGCGTCATCCGCAGGCTCGGCATCGGCCCGGCGCTGATCTGGATGGCGGTCGGCGCGTCCGCGCTCGGCATCCTGACGCCGCTGGCCCAGGGACCCGTCCTGATCGCGACCGTGATGGTGTTCATCCCGCAGCTGTTCGGCGACGGCCTTCAGACGATCGAGGGGGTCGCCGAGCTGTCGTTGATCCAGGGACTCAGCCCGGACCGCGTCCTCGGCCGCGTCAATGCCACCTTCGACGTGCTGTCGCACGGGATCGCCTATCCGATCGGCGCGCTGGTTGCCGCGGCCGTCGCCGGCGTCATCGGCGTCCGCGGCGGGATCGCCATCGGCTGGGCAGGGATGGCCGTCTCGATCCTGTTCCTGGTGCTCTCGCCACTACCCCGGATCCGGACGATCGCGGACGAGCGTGCTCTCGGCGCCTGATCGGTGCGAGTGCTCGCTGCCTGTCAGGTCGCGGCAAGGGTGGCCGGCATGATCCACCCAGATCAGGCGGATCTGTATGGATCGATGGTCGGCGACCCAAGTCGACTCGAGGCGGACGACCCCGACTCGTCGCGGCGACGCGTCAGATATGCGGTCTCGGCGGCGTTGCCAGCAAGCTCGATGGCCTTGTCATACGCGGCTCGGGACTCCTGGTCGCGCCCGAGCCGGCGCAGCAGGTCCGCGCGCGTCGCGTGGTAGGCGTGATAGCCAGCCAGGGGTTCATCGAGACGGTCGGCGGCTTCCAAGGCCACCTCCGGGCCGTCGACCTCGGCGACGGCGATGGCCCGGTTCAGGACGACGATCGGTGACGGGTCGAGGCGGATGAGCTGGTCGTAGAGCCCGACGACCTGCCACCAATCCGTGTCGGACGCGGCACGGGCGGAGGTGTGCACGGCATTGATCGCAGCGAGGATCTGGTATCGACCTGGCGTCTCGCCGCTGGCCAAGCGGGCGCGTACGAGGCGATGACCTTCGGCGATGAGGGTGGGGTCCCAGGTGCCTCGGTCCTGCTCGCCGAGGGGAACGAGTTCGCCGCCGGCCGACACCCGAGCACGGGCGCGCGCTTCGGTCATGAGCATGAGCGCCAGCAGCCCGGCCACCTCGCCGTCCTCGGGCATGAGGGAATGGACCAGGCGGGTGAGTCGGATCGCCTCAGCGGTGAGATCGTGACGGATGGGTTCCGTATCGGCGCCCGTCGCCAGATAGCCCTCGTTGAACACGAGGAAGAGGACAGCAAGGACGCCCGAGACGCGTCCCGGGAGATCCTCCGTCGATGGCACGCGATACGGGATGCCGGTCGCCTTGATCTTGGCCTTCGCACGGGTGATCCGCTGACCCATCGCGGACTCCTTGACCAGGAAGGCGCGGGCGATCTCGGGCACGGTCAGGCCGCCGACCATCCGCAACGTCAGCGCGACGCGGGTCTCCATCGCGAGAGCGGGGTGGCAGCACGTGAAGATCAGCCGCAGCCGCTCGTCCTCGATGGCACCGGCGGAAGCGGGGGGCTCGTCGTCGTATGACATCTGCGCCTCCCTCTGCTTGGCGTCGCGCTTGCTCTCGCGCCGGATCCGATCGATGGCCTTGCGGTTGGCGGTGGTGGCCAGCCAGGCGGCTGGATTGGGGGGCACGCCGTCGGCGGGCCATCGCTCGGTGGCGGCCGCGAATGCTTCCGCCGCCGCCTCCTCGGCGATATCGAGGTCACCGAATCGCCGGGCAAGGACGGCGACCACCCGAGCCCACTCCTGCCGGTGGACCTGGGTGATCGCCTCTCGGAGATCGATGGCGATTTTTCTCGTCATCACTCCCGGTGGGCGTCGTCGGGCAGGAGCTCGAACACCTGTTGCGCACACCGACAGGCCGCGGCGATCTTGGCAGCCCACTCGAGCGCGACCTCGCGCGAAGGCACGTCGACGACCGTGAAACCGCCGATGTGCTCCTTGCTCTCCGGGTACGGGCCGTCGGTGACCGTCCCGTCCGTGGCCACCACGCTCGGCACCTGGTGCTCCAGGCCGGCCGCGAAGACCCACACGCCAGCTCGTAGGCCGTCTTGTCTCACGGCCCGCACCGCCTTGGCGACGTCCGGCAGCTCCTCCCTCGGGAAGACCATGTCGCCGTCATCGAACGCGATCAGGTAGCGCGTCATCTCGAACCGTCTCCTCGCGTGGCGTGGCGGCCTTCTCGCCGCCTCTCACCCTTTCTACGAACACGGCTGCCTGTATCCGACAAGCATCCCGAACATCGATCGAGCTCACATGAGCGGCGCACCTCGGCCTTCCGGTCGCAGACAGGCCTGATCGCGGCTCCCTCAGCCCGTGTGGCCCGTCCCGAACTGGCGGTCGCCGGCGTCGCCCAGGCCGGGCTGGATGTAGCCCTTCTCGTTGAGTGAGCGGTCGAGCGCGGCGCAGTAGATCTCGACGTCGGGGTGGGCGCTCGACACGGCCTCGACGCCCTCGGGCGCGGCGATGAGGTTGACCAGCTTGATCCGGACCGGCTTGACCGCGCCCCACTTCTTGAGGACCTCGATGGCGGCCGTCGCCGACCCGCCGGTCGCCAGCATCGGGTCGAGGATCAGGCACAGGTCGACGGTCGCGGAATCGGGCAGCTTGTTGTAGTACTCGACCGGGCGGAGCGTGCGCTCGTCGCGGAACAGCCCGAGATGCCAGACCTGCGCGGTCGGCATCAGCTCGAGCATCGCGTCGACCATCCCGAGGCCAGCCCGCAGGATCGGCACGAACCCGACCCGCTCGCCGAGCTCGCTGGCGGTCATCGGCTCGAGCGGTGTCCGGATCTCGAGCGGCCGGACGCGGACGTCGGCCAGCGCCTCGTAGCCGAGCAGCCACGACAGCTCGCGGACGACCTCGCGGAACTTCTTGGGCTCGGTCCGCTCGTCGCGCAGGATGGCGAGCTTGTGCAGGACGGCCGGGTGCTGCGAGACGTGGAGCGTGGGGACCGACATCGTGGCGCCCATCCTAGCAATCGTCGCGGTATCCTCGCGGTCCAGGCGCTCGCAGCCTGAGCAGACCACGGAGATCGATCGGATCGTGCCCGCATCAGCCGCACCTGCCAAGCCTCGGTCGGGGCGTCCCTCGGGCCGCGCGACGACCCGCGGACGGACCGTGGCGCCGATCCTCGCCCGTCACCTGCGCAACGGGATCGAGGAGAGCGTCCATCGCGGCGACATCGTCGAGACCGACGTCGCGGGCCGGATCATCCGCCAGCTCGGCGACCCCGACCGGGTGGTCACCCTGCGCTCGACGGTCAAGCCGTTCGGTCTCCTGGCGCTGATCGAGGCCGGCGGCATCAAGGCGTTCGACCTCGAGCCGGCCGAGATCGCGATCATGGCCAGCTCGCATTCGGGCGAGGATCTCCACGTCCGGACCCTCCAGGGCCTCTACCGGCGGTCGGGGGTGAGCCAGGCGGGTCTCGCCTGCGGGTCCGAGGGCGCCCCCCTCGATGAGCTGACGGCGGCCCGGCTCGCCCGCGACGGCGAGAAGGCCGGGCCGGTGCGCCACATGTGCTCGGGTCAGCACACGGTCTTCCTCCTGCTGTCGCGGCTCAATGGCTGGGACCCGACCGACTACTGGAAGTCGAGCCACCCGTCGCAGATCGCCTACCGCGCGGCCGTCGCCGCGGCATACGGGACCTCGCCGCTCAAGCTCCAGACGGCGATCGACGGCTGCGGCATCGACACC
Source organism: Candidatus Limnocylindrales bacterium (assembly GCA_036003325.1). Lineage (GTDB taxonomy): Bacteria > Chloroflexota > Limnocylindria > Limnocylindrales > CSP1-4 > SPCO01. The sequence goes on along the minus strand of DASYSM010000134.1, from coordinate 15,893 downwards.
TACGCCTTCCGCCTGCGCGAGGTCGCCCGCACCTTCGCGATGCTGGCCGATCCAGCCGCCGTCCCCGCCGACGATCCGCGCTCGGCTCTGGCGGCATCGCTCACCACGATCCGCGATGCGATGCTCGACAACCCCGAGATGGTCGCCGGCCGGCATGACCGGATCGACACCTCGCTCATGAAGGCCGCACCCGGACGGGTGGTCAGCAAGGGCGGGATGGAGGCCCTGCGCGGCCTCGCCATCCTGCCCGGCGTGCGGACCGGCACGAGCGTCGCGTCCGCGTCCGGCGTGGCCATCAAGGTCGAGGACGGCGACGGCTACGACCGAGGCACGTGGGCGGCCACGGTCGAGGCGCTCCGCCAGGCCGGCGTGCTCGATGGCGGAGCGCTGCGCGACCTGGCCCGCTACCACCGGCCGGCCCAGCTCGACCCGCACGGGCGCATCGGCGCCGAGACGGTCGCCGAGTTCGAGCTCGCACCCGTGGGCGAGCTCATCGGCTGATGACGCCCGACATCGGCGCGACCGCGACGAGCCCCAGGGAGGCTCGCCGGCCGTGACGCTCGACGCTGACCCGTATCGAACCCTCGGGCTACCCCGCGGCGCGACCATCGACGACGTCAAGCGCGCCTACCGACGCCTGGCCAAGGCGAACCACCCCGATGCCGCCGGCGCAGCGGCTCTCCCGCGGTTCCTGGCGATCCAGGCGGCCTACGAGCAACTCGTCGAAGGCAAGCCGCCGGGGACCGGCCGCCGGCCTGGGTCTGCTCCACGTCGGCCGTGGGACGCCGAGCCGACCCGGGCCGATGCCACCCGGCGGGCGTACGGCAGCCGACCGCGACCTGCCGCGCCGGGGGCGGGCGGGCCGTCGTCGAGCCGAGCCCCTGGGGCCGGGCCCGCGGCTGCGCCCGGGCCGGGCGCCCCGAACGACGCCCGCCCCGACGACGGCAGGGCGTCATGGTCGACCCGAACGCGAACCTCCCGCGGTCCGAACCCGCCGCCCGCGGGAGCCGGCGGTGCGAGGAGCGGCGGCGCGGGTGCGTCAGGGTCGAGTGGGGGTGGCACGGCTGGGACACGGCCCGGCGACGCTGGCGGGACGACCGGTGGCTCGCGACGTCGCTCGGATCGCCCGCCGAAGAAGGCGACCCTCGGCTCCACCTCGTACGACGGCGTCGACGGGCCGTTCGAGCCCGACTGGGGCGGCGCCAGCTGGTATGGCACGACGAGCGGGACCTACTGGACGCTCAATCCGAAGGAGTATGCCGACCCCCGCAAGCACGGCCCCGAGTACCAGGCGCGTGCCCGTCGCGCGGCCCGGCCGTGGCCTCCCGGGAGTGCCCCGAACCCGGGCATCGCCGCGGACCGGGAGACGGTCGCGGGTCCGGACGCGCCGGCGGACGCCGCACCGGCCGAGCCTCTCGGGGCGGCAGCCCGCCCGACGCACACGACGACCTCCTGGTGGGACTCGACGACGGGTCGCGGCGCGGATCCCGACGTCGACCCGGACCCCGGCGACGCCGCCGGCGACGCTCGATCCCGACCCACGGACCGCCGCGACCGGATACCGCCGATCGACACGCCGCCGCCGGACCTCGGGCGCGCGATCGCCGACATCGGGCGCGCCCTCACCGACACCCACTATGGCGGCACGCGCGGCCGCGTCGCCCGGGCGGTCATCGGCTGGCTGCCGATCGCGCTCGGTTTCGGCTGGCTCATCGGCGAGCTGACCGGCTGCGGCCGGTTCGCGGCGACCTGTGACGGATCGGCGGGGCCGATCGGCCTGGCGCTGCAGCTCGGCGTGCTGGCGGTCCTCCTGGCGGTCCCGATGCTGGCGTCGCTGACGACGATGGCGTCGCTGACGGTCCTCGGCGCGTCGCTCATCGCCGCCCTGATCCTGTCCGCCACGGGCTCCGCCGCGGACGGCGATTCGCGCCGCGCGGCCCTCGGGTTCGTGCTGGTCGTGGCCTGGCTGGTCGGGCTCGCGGTCGCGGTCTGGCGTCGCTTCGGCACCGTCCCGGCTCCGACGCGTCCCGTATCCTGAGGTCATGCCTCGGAGCCATGACCAGCGCGACCTGTCGGAGGCCGCTCAGCAGTATCTCCTTGCCCTGCGCGTGCTGGTCGGCTCGAACGATGCCGACCGGGTGACGGCCGCGCTGGTCGCCCGTCACCTCGGCGTGACCACCCAGGCCGCCAGCGAGATGTTCCGGCGGCTCCTGGCCGACGGGCTCGTCGCGCACGCGGAGGGCCGGGATCTCCGGCTCACCCCGGCCGGCCGGGCCGCCGCGGATGGCATCTTCCGCCGTCACGCCCTGTTGGAGTGGCTGCTGACCTCCGTCATCGGGCTCGGCTGGGCCGAATCGGACGACGAGGCGATGCGCCTCCAGGGCGCGATCTCGCCGCGCGTCGAGGCTCGGCTCGACGAGATGCTCGGCCACCCCGAGACCTGCCCGCATGGCAACCCGATCGATGCGGAGACCGCCCGTCGGCGGCCCGCCGGGACGCCGCTGAGCGAGATGGAGGCGGGCACCGCCGCGACGATCTACCGGATCACCGAGGAGGCCGAGGAGGACGCCGGTTTGCTGTCGTATCTGGAGGCCCGTGCCCTGACGCCCGGCGCCCACGTCACGATCCTCGCCCGCAGCGAGTCGCTCGACTCGCTGACGCTCGACGGGCCGCGCGGCCGCGCGACGCTCGGGCTGCGACCGGCCGCGCTCGTCCGGGTCCTCCCGGGCGAGGCCGATCCGGCCCTCTTCCATCGGGTCCCGAGCTCGTCACCGCGATGACGGCGCCCCGCGTCCGGATCGCACCGAGCCCGACCGGACCGCTGCATATCGGCACCGCCCGGACCGCCCTGTTCAACTACCTCTACGCCCGCCACACCGGCGGCACGTTCGTCCTGCGCCTCGAGGACACCGACCAGGCGCGCGGCTCGCTGGCCTACGAGAAGGACATCCTCGACGGGCTGCATTGGCTCGGCCTGCACTGGGACGAGGGCCCGGAGGTCGCCGGAGAGGCTGCCCGTGGACCGTACGCGCCCTATCGCCAGATGCTCAGGCTGCCGTCCTACGCGGAGGCCACGGAGCGGCTGCTGGCCGTCGACGCCGCCTATCCGTGCTACTGCACGCCCGACGAGCTCGACGCCGACCGGAAGGCCCAGGAGGCGGCCAAGGAGCCGCCGCGCTACAGCGGCCGCTGCGCAGCGCTCACCGCCGACGAGCGGGCCGCGCGTGTCGCCGACGGCCGGACGGCGGCCATCCGCTTCCGGGTCGGGTCCGGGGTGGTCGCCTTCGACGACATCGTGCGCGGCCGGGTCGAGATCGACGTGTCGAACCTCGGCGGCGACTTCGTCATCGTCCGCGCCGATGGCACGCCGCTCTACAACTTCACCGTGGTCGTCGATGACGCCGCGATGGACATCAGTGTCGTGATCCGCGGCGAGGACCACCTGTCGAACACGCCCAAGCAGATCCTGCTGTACCGCGCGCTCGAACACCCGGTCCCGCAGTTCGCACACCTGCCGCTCATCCTCAATCCCGACCGGACCAAGATGAGCAAGCGCAAGAGCCAGACCGCGGTGTCCGACTACATCGCCGAGGGCTTCATCCGCGAGGCGCTGGTCAACTACCTGGCACTCCTCGGCTGGGCGACCGGGACCGAGGAAGAGGTCCTGTCGATCGACGAGATCGCGGAGCGGTTCGACCTCAGTGCCGTCCACAAGGGCGGCGCCGTGTTCGATCGCGAGCGGCTCGAATGGCTCAACGGCCAGTGGATCCGGCGGCTCGACCCGGACGATCTGGTCGACCGGCTGCGCCCGTTCATCGAGGCCGACCTGGCAGCCGGCCGCATCGACATCGCGCCCACGGATGAGGAGCTGCGCGCCCTGCTGCCGGTGATCACCGAGCGGCTTCCGACGCTCGGCGCCATCGGCGACCTGGTCGGCTTCCTGTGGGTCCGCGACCTCGCCTACGACCCGGCGCTGCTGGTGCCCAAACGGTGGGATGAGGCGACCGCCGGCGAGGCGCTCCGAGCGGCCCGCACCGTCATCGCCGAGACCGGCGCGGTCGCGTTCGAGGCCGATGAGCTCGAGCCGCCGCTGCGCGCCCTGGCCGAGACACGTGGCTGGAAGGTCGGTGACCTGTTCATGGCCATCCGGGTCGCGGTCACCGGCCGGACGGCGACACCGCCCCTGTTCGATACCCTCGTCGCGCTCGGCCGGGAGCGGGCGCTCGAACGGCTCGACCGCGCCATCGCCGCACTGCAGGAAGGGAGTGTGCCCAGATGACCCACGACGACGTCCAGCACTGGCTCGAGCGCTACATCGCGGCCTGGGACACCTATGACGCGGAGGCGATCGGAGCCTTGTTCGCGGACGATGCGGAGTATCGCTACCAGCCGTGGGCGGATCCGGTCATCGGCCGCGATGCGATCGTTGCCAGCTGGACCGAGCAGAAGGACGCCCCCGGATCGTGGGCTGCCCATTACGACGTGTGGGCGTTCGACGGCGAGCGCGCCTCGGCCATCGGCGAAAGCCGCTACCTGAACCCCGACGGCTCGTTCCGGACGCTGTACCACAACCATTTCGCGCTCCGGTTCGACGGCCACGGCCGCTGCGTCGAGTTCGTCGAGTACTACATGGAGCTGCCCGAGACGGCGCGACCGACGAGTTGACGGCGCGCGCGCCGAGGCGGACCGCGCCGAGGCGATCCGCGCCGAGGCGGCCCCGCGCCGAGGCGATCCGTCCGTGTGATGCGCGTGGACTGCATCAGCGGGGTGCGGCCTTGGCGACGGCCGCCGTGGGATATGCAGTCCACATGCATCGACCATGGGAGTTCGCGCCGCCATGGGAGCCTGCGCCGCCATGGGAGCCTGCGCCGCCATAGGAGTCTGCGCCGCCGCCAGCGACAACGAACACGACGGACGAACGGGCCGTTAACACGCGCCCGTATCCTGAGCGGAGATGGCACGAACAGTCCTGGTCGTCGATGACGAGGCCACTCTCCGCGAGGCGCTCGTCGATGCGCTCGAAGCCGACGGGTTCCGGGTCGTGGCGGCCGCCGACGGGCGCGAGGCGCTGCTCCGATTCCGCGCGGAACGCCCGGACCTCGTCCTGCTCGACCTGATGCTGCCCGAGCTGTCGGGGATCGAGGTCTGCCGGATCATCCGCGCCGAATCGGGCGTCCCGATCGTGATGCTGACGGCCAAGGATTCGGAGCTCGACAAGGTGGTCGGTCTCGAGCTCGGCGCCGACGATTACGTGACCAAGCCGTTCAGCCTGCGCGAGCTGAGCGCACGGATCCGGGCGATCTTCCGGCGGGCCGACCAGGCCGTGGCGGTCGAGGCCGCCCCGGCGGTGGTGGACATCGGCCCCGTCCAGGCCGATCTCGGCGGTCATCGCCTGCTGCGCGACGGCGCTGTCGTCCCGATCAAGCCCAAGGCGTTCGAGCTGCTCGCCTTCCTCATCCGTCACCCGGGCCAGGTCTTCACCCGCGACCAGCTGCTCGAGCACGTCTGGGGCTACGACTACGGCGGCGAGACCCGGACGGTCGACGTCCACGTCCACTGGTTGCGCAGCCGGATCGAGAGCGATCCCGGCAACCCCGCGTTCATCCACACGGTCCGCGGCGTGGGGTACGTCTTCCGTCGGCCCGCCTGAGCCCGCGCCAGGCCGTCAGTTGGCCTTGTGGTACATCCGCTCCATCGCCTCGGCCGCGTCCTCGGCGGCATCGATGGTGTTCTCGAGGTCGTTGTACAGGTCGCGCCACTTGATGACCTCGATCGGCGCCAGGTCCTCCCGGAACAGTCGCGCCACCGCCGCGCGCGACACGCCGTCGGCTTCCTTCTCGAGCCCATGGATGGCGGCGAAATGGTCCTCGACGTCCTTCAGGCCGTCGAGCTTGCCGAGCGCCGCCGCGAGCTCGCTGCCCTGGCCGTCGAGGATCGCCGCGAGCCGGCGTGACTCCGCCGTCGGCTGCTCGATGCCGTAGATCACGAACATCTCGGCCACCGACTGGATCCCATCGAGCACGTCGTCGAGCCGCGCCGAGAGCTCGTGGATGTCCTCCCGATCGAACGGGGTGACGAAGGCGTCCTCGAGCCGGCGGTTGATCTCGCGGTCGATCTCGTCACCGCGTTTCTCGAGCGCCTGGATGGTGGCCACCCGGGCCTCGAGCCGGTCGTACTGGTCGACGAGCTCATGGAGCGCCGCCGCGGCCTGGGTCAGGTTGTCCCCGTCGGCGATGAACAGCTCGAAGAACTTGGGGTCCTTCGGCAGCAGGCGGAAGCTCATCGTGGGTCCTCCGGGTGGGTGGCGGCGGGGCTCGGGTCCATGGTGATCAGGATGCTCCAAGGGCGTTCAGGATGACCCAGGCGATCGCAGCGAGGATACCGGCCGCCGGGATGGTCAGGACCCAGGCGACGAGGATCCTCCGGGCGACGCCCCAGCGGACGCCACGAACGCCCTGGCTCGACCCGACGCCCATGATCGCGCCCGAGATGACCTGGGTCGTCGACACCGGAGCCCCGAAGTGGGCGGTGGTCAGCAGGATCGAGGCGGCGGTCGTCTCGGCGGCGAAGCCGTGGACCGGCTCGAGCTTGGCGACACGCTGGCCCATCGTCCGCATGATCCGCCAGCCGCCGACCGCCGTCCCGAACGACAGAGCCGTGGCCGACAGGACGATGACCCAGGTCGGCACGACCACGGCCGGGATGACGCCTGCCGAGAAGAGGGCGAGGGTGATGATGCCCATGGTCTTCTGGGCATCGTTCGACCCGTGGGCGAAGGCCATGAACGCCGCCGAGAACACCTGGAGGCGCCGGAATCGCCAGGCCATCGGCTTGCGCTTCGAGCCGCGGAAGACCCAGTACAGGGTGAGCATCAGCGCGAACGCGATCGCGAAGCCGAACACGGGCGACGTGAACATCGGGATGAGCACCTTGTTGACGATCCCGTTCACGTTCAAGGCATCGGTCCCGACGGCGATGACCGTCGCGCCCAGAAGCCCGCCGATCAGGGCGTGGCTGCTCGAGCTCGGCAGGCCGCGCTGCCAGGTGATGAGGTTCCAAGAGATGGCGCCGATCAGTGCGGCGGCCACGATCGCCTGGGTCGTCGTCTGCTCGTCGACGAGGCCGCTGCCGATGGTCGTGGCGACGGCGGTCCCGGCGAAGGCTCCGATGAAGTTGAACGCCGTCGCCATGAGGATCGCCCAGCCGGGCGACAGGGCGCGCGTGGCGACCGAGGTCGCGATGGAGTTCGCGGTGTCATGGAACCCGTTCGTGTAGTCGAAGGCGACCGCCAGCAGGACGACGAACACGAGCATGGCGGTCACGCCAGCGATGGATGGCACTCCATTCGATCTCGGTTTCGGGCATCCGTCCTGCCCGGGGGCCGGGCGAACGGGACTCCATGGTACGTCGCACGGGGATCCGGGATGTCGGACGTTGACCGGCTGATAAGCGCCCGTTGACGACCGGGTCGCATCGTCTGGTCATGCCGACCGTCGCTCGCCGATGTCGATCCGGATCCTTGGGGATGGGCCGGACCGACCGCGCCGCGTCGACCGGCCGCAGGCCGCCGCCCGGGGTGCTCCTCCCAACGGGTGGCGCCGCACGAGCCGTTCCAGCGTCGGCGCCCCATCGGGCGCTGGCGCTGGACGCCCTCACCGTCCTTCGCCTGCTCCGCGATCATCCCCGCGACGCCGGTTCCTGGGGGGAGCCGGCGTTCGCGCGGGCGGTCGACGCGATCCGCCGCCAGCTCGACCCGATCCGCGATCGGCGGATGCTCACTGCCTCCTACGCCCGGGAAGCGTTCCGCCTGCCCCCGGCCGATGCAGGTACCCTGCGACCACCGACGGCCCGGCCGGCGGCGGTCGCCTACGCCATCCGCTGGCTCGAACTCGGCGACGGCGTGCGACGGCCCCCGTGGACACGTCTCGTCGCCGGCCGCGGCTGACGCGTCCGAGGAGCCGCGCCCGTTATCCTTCGCGGATGCGCCTCTCCCAGCTGTTCTTCACGACCCTGCGCGACGACCCGGCCGAGGCCGAGATGCCGTCGCACCGCCTGCTCCTCCGCGCCGGCTACGTCCGCCAGCTCGGATCGGGGATCTACTCGCTGCTGCCGCTCGGCAAGCGCGTCAACGACCGCGTCGAGCAGATCATCCGCGAGGAGCAGGACGCGATCGGGGCGCAGGAGATGGAGATGCCGGTCGTCCATCCCGCCGACGTCTGGCGGGCGAGCGGCCGCTACCAGGCGATCGGGCCCGAGCTGGGCCGGTTCAAGGACCGCAACGGCCGCGACATGGTCCTGGCGATGACCCACGAGGAGGTCGTCGCGATGCTGCTGGCCGATGTCGTCCGGTCGTGGCGGCAGCTGCCGATGATGGTCTATCACTTCCAGACCAAGTGGCGCGACGAGCCACGCGCGCGCGGCGGCCTCATCCGTGTCCGCGAGTTCGTCATGAAGGACGCCTACAGCTGCGATCGCGACGAGGCCGGTCTCGACACCAGCTACTGGGCGCAGCACGGCGCGTACGTCCGCATCTTCGAGCGCCTCGGGCTCGACACCATCGCTGTCTCGTCCGACGTCGGGATGATGGGCGGCAGCCTGGCCCACGAGTTCATGGTCCTCAACCCGGCCGGCGAGGATGTGCTCGTCCTGTGCGAGGCATGCGGCTACGCCGCGAACCGGCAGGTCGCGGTCATCAGGCATCTTCCACCCGCGCCCGAGGACCTGCTCCCGCTCGAGGAGGTCGCCACGCCCGGCACCACCACGATCGCCACGCTGGCCGCCTTCCTCGGCATCGGGCCCGAACGAACAGCCAAGGCCGCCTTCTTCATGGCCGGCGACGGCCGGCTGGTGACGGCCATCGTCCGTGGCGACCACGAGGTCAACGAGACCAAGCTGGTCAACGCGGTCAAGGCGACCGGCGGCTTCCGCCCTGCGACGGTCGAGGAGATCAAGGCGGCCGGGATGGAGCCCGGTTACGGCTCGCCGATCGGCGCGCACGACACGGTCGTCGTGGTCGACGAGCTGGTCGCCGCCTCGGCCAACCTCGTCGCCGGCGCGAACCGCGAGGGGTTCCACTACCGCAACGTGAACGTCGGACGCGACTTCACGCCCGATGTCGTCGCGGACCTGACGAACGCCCAGGAAGGGGACCCGTGCCCGACCTGCGGCCAGCCGGTCATCCTGCGCAACGGCATCGAGGTCGGGAACATCTTCAAGCTCGGGACCAAGTACACCGACGCGTTCGGGTCCACCTACCTCGGTGAGGACGGCGTGGCCCACCCCATCATCATGGGCTCCTACGGCATCGGGGTCGGGCGGAACGTGGCCTGCATCGTCGAGGCCCATCACGACGAGAAGGGCATCGTCTGGCCGGCGGAGGTCGCGCCATATGCCGCGCACCTGGTGTCGATCGGTGGCGCGAAGGAGCCGCGCGTCATCGAGGTCGCCGAGCGCCTCCATGACCTGGCGGCCGAGGCCGGTCGCGAGATCCTGTGGGACGATCGCGAGGAGTCGCCGGGCGTCAAGTTCACCGATGCCGAGCTGCTCGGGATGCCCTGGATCCTGACCGTCAGCCCGCGCTCCCTGGCCGCGGGCGGTGTCGAGGTGACGGAACGGGCGACCGGCGCGCGCTCGACGCAGCCGATCGACGCCGTGGAGGCGCTGCTCAGAGGCGGCTGATGTCCTCGGGGACGTCGTTGGCCATCGCGTTCCGGACCTCGGCCAGCTGCTCCTGGGTCAGCGTCGTGCCGTCGAGCGCGATGACGGCATCGCCCGGGGTCTGCTCCTCGACAAGGTCGGCCGACGACACCTCGGTCCCGGTCGCGGCCTCCTCCTGGATGTCGATCCGCCCGATCGCGAAGGTCACGCCGGGCGGGATCGACGCCGCGATCGAGATCTCGTTGATCCGGTAGGGCGAGCGCTTCTCGCGCAGGGACGAATTGGTCATCTCCTGGAGCGCCGTTGCCTTGATGATGAGGTCGGCCAGGACGCCGGGGTCGATCCGCTCGACCACGGTCGACACGCCACGCCGCGCGGCGCCCATGGCGACGCGCGCCTGCTGGCCGAGCTTCTCCTGGGTCGCCGGATCCTGGGCGGTGTTGCTGACGACGCCGGCTGCCTCGGTCGCCCTGGCCCGAGCCTGCTCCGCGGCGGCCTCCGCGGCCTCGCGGGCGCGCTGGATGAAGCTCATGCGCCGAATATAGCGGCCGGGGTCGGCGCCGACCACTAGGATTCGGCCGTGCCACCGCGCCCGACGCTCCCGTCCGACGACCTGTACGCCCGCCTCGAGATCTCGATCGACGCCAGCCCGGAGGCGATCGAGGTCGCCTGGCGATCGCTTCTCCGCCAGCACCACCCCGACGTGGCCGGGCCCGCCGGACTGGAGCGGGCCAAGCGGATCAACGTCGCCCATGACTGGCTCAGCGACCCCGAGCTGCGCACGCGCTACGACCACGAGCGCGGGCTGCGCCGCTCGCTTCGCGAGACCGGCGGCCGCGATCCGCGGGACGACGGGAGGCCCATCCGCGGCGAGGGCCGGGCGCCCCGGCACGCGGCCGCCCCACGACCGGCCGACCCCGCCGAGGAGATGGCGCGCTTCCTCGACCGCGTCGCGACGCTCGAGCCCGACGAGGTCGACCGGCTGGCCTGCGCAGAGCCCCCGCCGATCGCCTTCGGGGCGACGATCGCCCGGTTCCTCCCGCCCGACCGGCTGGCCGCGCTCGAGGCGGTCGAGGCCGCCGTCGCGACCCGTCTCGATCCCGCCGCGGCGGCACGGCCCGGCGTCCGTGACGCGGTCGAAGGCTACGCCACCGAGCTGGTCCTCGGGCCGTTCCTCGACGAGCTCCTGACCGAGCCGTTCCGCGATCGGGCCCGCGAGCGGCTCACCCGTGGCTGGGATGCCGCCGTCGGCCAGCCGCGGTACGGTCCGAACGGTGACGCGGTCCGCGCGCTGCTGGCGCGGCTGGCGACGCTCGACAAGGCCGGGGTCGCGGCGCTTGCGGGGACGGCCAGACGGGCCGGCCACGGTGACGCCGGCGCCGAGGACCCTTGGCCGCCGGACCGCTCGCCCGACGATGATGAGGCGCTACGCGTCTCCTCGATGCTGGCCGCGGCCGACGCGGGGAATGCCGTCCCCGCCGGGCTCGCCGACCGGGCCACGACCGCGCGAGCCCGCTGGTCGGCCGCGCGTCTCGCGCACCTTCTCGTCCTGCGCCACGCGTTCTCGCCGCGCGTGTTCACGTCGCTCACCCGTCCGTGGCGGCCGCGCTTCCTGCCCGAGGACCGGCCCGCGCCGCGGGTCCATCGGCCGGGGCGAGCCTGAGCGCCGGGCGTCCGCCCACATCGCCCCGAGCGCCTGTGCGATGCTCGTCAGGTGGAGCCGTGGTTGGTCGCGATCGTGGTCGTCGTGGCTGTCTTCGCCGCGGTGGTCGGGATCGGCGTCGCCGTCCAGGCCCGACGTCGCCTGGACCGGGTCGGGGCCGAGGCCGGCGCACCGCCCGGAGGCGACCCCGCGCTGGCCGTGGCAGGACTCCGGGACCGGGCGTCCCGTGCCGAGACGGCCGCCTCGACGGCCGAGCTCGAACGCGACGCGTTCCTGGCCTCCCTCGCCCAGGGCGTCCTGGTCGTCGACCACGACCTGCGCATCACCCGGGCAAACCCGGCGGCCCATGTCCTGCTCGAGCGGACGGCCGGGATGCTCGTCGGGCGGACGCTGATGGAGGTCTTCCTCGATACGGGGGTGGAAGCCATCGCGGTCGCGGCGCGGACGGCCGGATCGACGGCGGGCGAGGTGGCCGTCGCCGGCGCCGATGGCCCGAAGCTGTCGATCCGCGGTCGGCGGATGCCCGCCGGGACCGTGTGGCTCGTGCTCGACGATGTCTCGGAGCTGCGGCGCCTCCAGCAGATCCGGACCGAGTTCATCGACAACCTGTCGCACGAGCTCCGGACGCCGCTCACGACCGTCAGCCTGTTGGCCGAGACGCTCAGCCGTGAGGCCGAATCCGCCGGCGACGCGATCCCGCGTCGGATGCGCGAGCGGATCGACAACATCGAGCTCGAGACCGGCCATCTCGTCCAGATGGTGAGCGAGCTGCTCGACCTGTCCCGGATCGAGAGCGGGGGTGCGCTGGGGCCGCTCGAGCCGCTCGATCTCGGATCACTCGCTCGAGCCTCGGTGGAGCGCCTCCGATTGTTCGCCGAGCGCCAGCGGGTGACCCTGGAGACCGACGTCGCGACCCAGCTCCCGGCCGTCCGGGGTGACGAGCACCGCCTCGGGCAGGTCCTCGTCAACCTGCTCCACAATGCGGTGAAGTTCAGTCCGGACGGCGGCGAGGTCCGGGTCACCGTCCGGCCGGACACGAACGGGGTGGGGGTCGTGGTGGCGGTGGCCGACCACGGCGTCGGTATCCCACGGGCGGCCCAGGCCCGCGTCTTCGAGCGCTTCTACAAGGTCGACCGGGCACGCGTTCGGGGCGAGGCCGGCGGGACCGGTCTCGGTCTCGCCATCGCCCGGCACATCGTGGAGCAGCATGGCGGTCGGATCTGGGTCGAATCGACCGAGGGTCTCGGCAGCACCTTCTCGTTCTCTCTCCCGGCCGCGTCCGGGCCGGCCTGATGCCAGCACGCCCAAGGAGCCCGATGGATCGCCTGCACGTCGCCACCCTCAACATCCGGAACCTGGCGGACCGCTGGTTCGAGCGCCTGCCGCTGCTCCTGGCCGACATGGCGACGCTCCAGCCCGACCTGCTCGGGCTCCAGGAGGTCGTCTACGTGATGCAGCAGGATCGCCTCATCGGGGCAGCCGGCGACGGCCAGTACGGCGCGGTCCGCGCCTGGGCCGGCCGCCCCGAGTACGGCAACAGCCTGCTGGTCCGCGACCCTCTCGTCGCGCGCGAGACCGACCGGCTCGACCTCGGGCTCGCCCGGTCGGCGCTGCGCTCCGTCGTCGACCTGCCGGGTGGGGCGTCGGTCCTGGTCGTGGTGACCCACCTCCATCACCTCACGCCCGACGAGGGACCGCGCGACGAACAGGTGGCATCGATCGTGGCCTGGCTCGCGGACGCACCCGCGACCGACGCGACGATCGTCATGGGCGACTTCAACGCCGACCCGGCAGAGCCGGCCCCGGCCCGGCTGCGCCGCGCGGGGTTCGTGTCCGCCTACGAGACCGCCAACGGAGCCGAGCCGGCGATCACCTGGCCGTCGGGCCTCCAGGCCCCGGCGATGGACACCGATGGCCCGCCCGAGTGCCTCGACTACATCTGGGTGAAAGGTGCCGTCCGCGTCGCGTCCGCGCGGCTGTGCTTCGATCGGCCGGACCCCGACGACCCGACCGTCTATCCCAGCGACCACTTTGGCATCGCGGCCATGCTCGAGATCGGCTAGGGGAGTGGCCACCCGGACGCTTCGCCTGGCGCACCGGGGCGATTGGCGGCATGCCCCCGAGAACTCGCTGGCCGCGTTCGCCGCGGCCCTCGCGCTGCCGGCCTGCGACGGGCTCGAGTTCGACGTCCGCCTGTCGGCGGACGGCGTCCTCGTCACCTGCCACGACGCCACGCTCCAGCGCACGCATGGTCGGCCGGATCGCGTCGACGCCCTGTCGGCCGATGCGTGCGAGGCGCTCGGGATCCCGTCGCTCGCCGACGTGCTCCGCCTGGCCGGGCGTCGGTCGTTCCTCGATGTCGAGCTGAAGGGCGATCCGGGCCCGACCATCGTCGAGGTGCTCGCGGCCGGTCGCGGGCCCGACCTTGCCGGCGCCGTCGTGTCGTCGTTCGAGCCGGTCGCGCTCGAGCGTGTGGCCCATCTCGCCCCGTCGTGGCCGCGCTGGCTCAACTCCCAGACGCTGACCGACGTCGACATCGCCACGGCCCTCGGCCTCGGCTGCCGGGGCATCGCGGTCGAGTGGCGCGCTCTCGATGCCCGGTCCGTCGCACGGGCACAGGCTGCCGGGCTCGAGGTGGCGGCGTGGACCGTGCGCCGGCGGTCGACCTTCGACCGACTGGCGCGGCTCGGGGTCGTCGCGGTCTGCGTCGAAGCCGGCGCCCTCGACGGCTAGCCACCGTGGGTCCGGCAGGAACGACGGCCCGGTCGGTCGACCCCGCGGCGGCTTATCCTGCCTCGGAACGACGCGTGGAGGAGCGGTGGCGGGCAGCGCGGACCTGGTGATCGTCGGAGCAGGCACGATCGGCGGCTGGGCGTCGGTCTTCGCGGCCGCCGACGGTGCGTCCCGCGTGGTCGTTCTCGAGCGTGGCCAGGTCGGCATGGGCGCCTCGTCGCGCGCGGCGGGGATCGTCCGGGCGCAGGGCGGGACCCCGGCGACCGTCGCCCTCGGCCGCTGGTCGATCGACTTCTACCGCGGCCAGTCCGCCGCCTACGGCACCGATTCGGGCTTCCGCGAGCTCGGCTACCTGATCCTCGCGGTGACCGAGGACGACGAGCGAGCCGGTCGCGAGCGCGTGGCGATGCAGCAGGCGGCCGGGCTCCCGGTCCGCTGGCTCGACGCGGCCGAGGCCGCCACGACGGCCGTGACCCTGTCATCGGGCGGCCACCGCGGCGGCAGCTATGCCGACGGCGACGGAGCCATCGATCCACCCCGGAACGTGCGCGCGTATTCGCTGGCCATGCGGGCCGCCGGCGTCGACCTTCGCGAACGGACCGCTTTCCGCGCCCTCCGTACGACGCCGACAGCCGATGGCGGCCGCCGCGTCACCGGCGTGGAGACCGACCAGGGCATCATCGAGACCGAGCGTGTGATCCTGACCGGCGGCCCGAGCCTTCGCGCGGTCGGCCGTCTGGCCGGCGTCCGGATCCCGGTCGGCGCCGCCCGCCACACGGTGGCGGTCCTCGAACCCGACGATGCCTTCGCCGTCGACCGGATGCCGATGGTCTTCGACATCGGGGCCGGGCTCTACTGGCGGCTCGAGGAGGGCGGCCTGCTCTTCGGCTGGAGCAACCCGGACGAGGTCCCCGGCGAGGCGCGCGCGATCGACTGGGCGTTCTATGACGTGATGCGCGCGCGGCTGGCAGGGTTGGTCCCCGTGACGCGTGACCTCGGGTTGCGCCGCATCTGGGCGGCCACCATCGATTTCACGCCGGACCACCTGCCGATCGTCGGCCCGGCGCTTGCCGAGCACGGCCGGCCGATCGACGGCGTGACCGTCGCATCGGCCGGCGGTCACGGGATGATGTGGGGACCGGGCGTCGCCCGCGTCGCGGCCGACCTGGCGCTGCGTGGGCACACCACGCTCATCGACGCCGGCGAGCTCGGTCTCGACCGGTTCGACGGCGCGGGCCGGAGCCGTCTGGCCGCCGACCCGATCGCACTGCCATTCCCGGCCTCGGCGGGTGGGCCCGAGGGGTGATCGGGGCCGTGCCGGCCGGCGGACCGGTGGGGCCTGGGCTGGGGCGGGCCGCGGCTGCGGCCGGTGCGGCTGGGGCTGGGGTCGGGCCGCGGCAGGTGGTGGCTGGGCCGGCGGACCGGGCCGGGCCGGGCCGGGTGGCTGGAGCGTGGCGCGGCCGGCGGTGCCGGGCCTGGTGCCTGGAGCGTGCCCGGCCGGCGGACCGGGCCGGGCCGGGCCTGGTGGCTGGAGCGTGGCGCGGCCCGCGGTGCCGGGGCTGGTGGCTGGAGCGTGCCCGGCCGATGGGCCCGGGCCGGGGCTGGGCTCGGCGCTCCCGGCCGGTCGCTTGCCGTGCCCGGGCCGACCCCTCTCGGGCCGCTCCCACTCAGGCCGCTCCCGCTCACGATGCCATCGATACGTGACTACCAGTCTGGGGGAGGGTATCTGTCGCGAACGACCCCGGATCCTTGACAGATACCCTGGGGGAGACTGGTAGTCCGATATCGCAGCACGAACAGGGCGACTTGCCGGCTGACGAGCAGTCGATCGAACGTGGAT
>DASYSM010000133.1:0-10284 GCA_036003325.1 Candidatus Limnocylindrales bacterium | reverse complement strand
AGCCGTTCTCTGGGTGCCCGGCGTCGGCCATCCGGGCCCGCTCGGCCCCGGTCATCGGGCGCCTTTCGGCCCGGTCGACAGCGCGTCGCGGCGGCTGGCCAGCAGCACGAGGGAGCGCCCCCCGGCACGGACCGTCGGCGTGTCGACCGCGGCCGCAGCGCCGAAGTCGAGCGCGATGTCGTCCGGGGATGGCCGGCCCGTGTCGATGATCCGACGCCAGCCGCCGGTCCCCGCATCGGTGACCGGGATGGTGAAGTCGAGCGGCTCCCAGTAGGCGTTGAGGATCAGGTGGAGCGCGCCGACCGGCGCGCGGATGGTCAGCGCGATGCTGCGCGACGACTCGCCGAGATCCGGCTCGCCGAGGGTCACCCCGCTCCAGTCGGTCGATGCCCCGCGGAGCAGGTCCAGGAGGCTCGTCCCATCGGGAACCTCCATCAGCTCGGACAGGCGGCGGCGGAGCCTGATCAGGTCCCGCGTGAAGCGGAGGACGTCGGCGTGCCGGTCGGGGCCGGTCCAGTCGAACCACGCCGTCGCGTCGTCATGACAGTAGTCGTTGTTGTTGCCGCCCTGCGTCCGGCGTACCTCGTCGCCCATCAGCAGCATCGGCACGCCGAGTGACAGCATCTCGATGGCCAGGAAGTTCCGGACCTGGCGCCCGCGCAGGCGTTCGATGTCGGGGTCGGTCGTCGGTCCCTCGACGCCGCAGTTCCAGCTCAGGTTCTGGTCGTTGCCGTCGCGGTCGCCCTCGCCGTTGGCCTCGTTGTGCTTGCGGTCGTACGAGACCAGGTCCTCGAGCGTGAAGCCGTCGTGGCAGGTCACGAAGTTGATGCTGGCCTGGGCATCACGATGCTTGTGGCCGTACAGGTCGACGCTACCGAGGAGCCGGTCCATGATCACTGGCACCATCCCGGGATCGCTCTTGACGAAGGCACGCACGTCGTCACGGAAGCGCCCGTTCCACTCGACCCAGCGATCGCCGACGAAGCTGCCGACCTGGTACAGCCCGCCCGCGTCCCAGGCCTCCGCGATCAGCTTGGTCCCGGCCAGCACAGGGTCGGTCTCGATCTCCCACAGGACCGGCGGGTCGGTCAGCGGCTCGCCATCCTCGCCGCGTGACAGGATCGCGGCGAGGTCGAACCGGAACCCGTCCACGTGCATCTCCTCGACCCAGTACCGGAGGCTGTCGAGGATCAGGCGACGGACGATCGGGCCGTTCGCGTTGAGCGTGTTGCCGGTCCCGCTGAAGTCCTCGTAGCGCGCCGGATCATCCGCGTCGAGCAGGTAGTAGTCGTCGTTGGCGAGACCACGGAACGAGAAGGTCGGACCGTCCGCGCCGACCTCCGCGGTGTGGTTGTAGACCACGTCGAGGATGACCTCGAGGCCGGCCCGATGGCAGGCCTTGACCATGTCGCGGAACTCGTCCACCGCCGCCGTCGGGCCCGGCCGGCTGGCGTAGCCGGCATGCGGGGCGAAGAACGAGACCGGCTGATAGCCCCAGTAGTTGACCAACCCGGCCGGCGCAGCGAGCGGGTCGAACTGGAACACGGGCAGCAGCTCGACGGCCGTGATCCCCAGCTCGACCAGGTACGGGATCTTCTCCACGAAACCCGCATACGTCCCGCGCCGGCCGGCGGCCACGCCCGAGGCCGGATCGGCCGTCATCCCGCGCAGGTGCGCCTCGTACACGACCGTCTCGCGCCACGGCCGGCAGATCGGCTCGTCGCCCTCCCAGTCGTACAGGCTGGTATCGACGACCACGCTCTTCATCGGGACCGCGGTCGGATCGGCGACGCCGGCGGGGACGCGACGATAGCCATCGGGCAGGACGACGCCGCGGCCGTACGGATCGAGCAGGACGCGCGTCGGATCGAACCGCTCGCCGCGCTCGGGTGCCCACGGGCCGTGCGCCGCGAATGCGTACAGCTGACCCGGCCCGAGCGACGGCACCAGCGCATGCCAGTACTCGCCGGTCCGATTGATGTGCGGGTCGAGGTTGATGACGCGGCCCGGGACCAGGTCGTCGGGCCCATCGAACAGCAGGACGTCCATGCCCGTGGCCCGCTTCGCATAGACGCACAGGTTGACCCCACCGGGAACGACGCTGGCGCCGAGCGGATGGGCGGTGCCGGGCTCGACGAGTCCCGCTCGCGCCGTCATCGTCGATCGATGGCGTGGTTCGCGGGGTCGCGCGACGGTCGCCACGGGGCCCTAGAGTCCGACACTCGCCTGCATCATGCCGCCATCGGCGACATAGGTCGTGGCAGTCCCGTACGAGGCCTCGTCGGAGGCCAGGAACGCGACGAGCCGGGCGATCTCCTCGGGCTCGGCGACGCGTCCGAGCGGGATCGCGCTCTCGAGCCTGGCCTTGGCGACCGGATCGGACAGGGTCACCTCGTCGATCGGTGTGTGGACGGCACCGGGTGCGACCCCGACGACGGTGATGCCGTGCGGCGCGAGCTCGACCCCGGCGGTCCGGGTGAGCATCCGGACACCGCCCTTGGCCAGGCAATACGGGGCGTTGCCGGGCATCGGCCAGTCCTCATGGATCGACGAGATGTTGATGATCCGGCCCCCGCCTCCCTGCCTGATCATCTGGCGGGCGGCGGCCTGGACGCCGAAGAACGCGCTCTTGAGGTCGACCGCGATGACCAGATCGAACTGGCGCTCGGTCGTCTCGAGGGTGGAGGTTCGCGTCTCCATCCCGGCGTTGTTGACCAGGATGTCGAGCCGACCGAAGGTGGCCACCGTCCCGTCGACCAGCCTGGCGATGTCGGCCACGCTCGACACGTCGGCCTGGATGACCTGTGCCTTGCCACCGGCGTCCTCGATCTCCTTGAGGGTCGCATCGGCCGCGTCGGCGTTCTTGTGGTAGTTGATCGTCACCGACGCCCCCTGCCGGGCGAGCTCGAGCGCGATCGCCCGCCCGATCCCGCTGTCGCTGCCGGTGACGATCGCGGCCTTGTCCTGCAGGGTCATGGTTCCCTCCTCAATATGGGGCCGCCCCGGCCGTTTCCGTCGCCGCGCCGGCGTCGTCGTCTTCCCAGACCATCCGGGGTGAGCCGCTCCGGTCGAGGACCTGCGGCGCCCGGTCCCTGCCGAAGAAGTCCTGCGCCCAGCTCCTGAACGCAGCGACTCGATTGCTCCCGCCGGTCATGAGCGCCGCATGGACACCGAGCCACGCCGTGAAGGCGAGCTTGCCGTGCAGCTCCACGCCCCGGACCTGGGCGATGGCGGCACCCCGACCGATCATCGCCATCGTCCCCTTGTCGGTGTACGAGAACGGCCTGGAGGTCTTTCCCGCGACGTCGGCGAGGATCGTCTCGGCCGCCGCTCCCCCGCTCTGCAACGCCACCGAACCGAGCTGCGGGTGGGTCTTGCCGTCCTTGGCCGGGATGTTCGCGACGTCACCGATGACGAGCACCCCGGGAAAGCCCGCGACCGTGAAGTCACGCTCCACGTCGATGCGACCGCCGTGCCCCTGGGGCAGCCCGCTGGTCGCGGCGATCGGCGCCGCCTGCAGGCCGCCGCCCCAGATGACGCAGCGGGTGCGGATCGTCGATCCGTCGGTCAAGGTCACGTGACCCGGGCCGATCTCGGCGACCCCGGTCCCCATCCGCAGGTCGACGCCGTCCTTGCGGAGGACCCGGGCGGTGTAGGCGTGACCCTTGTCCGCGAACATCTTCAGCAGCTCCGTGCCGTGGTCCACGAGGTGGACCGTGGCGCGCGGGGCGAGCGTCGGGAACTCGTGCAGCATGGTGGTCTTGATCATCTCCGACAGGGCGCCCGCGACCTCCACCCCCGTTGGCCCGCCGCCGACGACCACGAAGTCGAGCGCACCGTCGTCGGCCTTGCCCGGATCTGCGTCGGCCTCCTCGAAGACCTCGATGATCCGCGTCTTGAGATGGTCCGCGTCGTCGAGCGAGTAGAGCGGGAACGCGTGCTCCGCCCCCGGCGTGCCGAAGAAGTTCGGCTGGGAGCCGGCCGCGAGGACGAGGTAGTCGCCGGTGTAGGTCTCGCCGCGACGGGTCGTGACGGTCCTCGCCACGGGATCGATCGCGACGGCCTCGGCGCGCTTGGTGTCGAACCCCTCGAACTCGGCGGCGATCTTGCGCAGCGGGTAGGCGATGTCACCGGCCGCCAGCATCGAGGTGGCCACCTGGTACAGCAGGGGCTGGAACTGGTGGTAGTCGTTCCTGTCGATGAGCGTCACGCTGACACCCTTCGTCGCCGCCAGCTTCCGCGCGCAGGCGACCCCGGCGAACCCGCCGCCGACGATCACGACGTGCGCCGGTCGGGCCGCGGCGGTCATGGTCGATCCGCGAATCGCGTCGTCGATGCCAGCCGTCCGATGAGCCGCGGTGGCGCCGTCTCGAGCAGATCCGACAGCGCCTCCGTCAGGAGGATCGTCGTCGCCTCGGTGATCTCGTCCACTGCCCGCTGAAGGTCGGTGTCGAACACGGCCTCGTCGCGCCACGGCAGGGCGTCGGTCGCGCTAGGGCTGAGGGCGTCCTCGGCGATCGCCCGGATCACCTCGGCGAGTCGCTCGCGGGCGTAGGCGGCGTGCAGCGCGCGAGGCACCGCCGCGATATCGACCGCCGGAGTCGAAGACACCCGGCTCGATGACTTGGCGACCAAAGCCGGCATCGCACCGATCCCCCTATTGCGCCCGGTCCTCCACATCGGTCCGGGCCTCGAGTGCGGATCTGGCCGGCGCGGCTGGCGGCTGGCGGTGGCACCTGGGCTCCCGAACGTCATGTCCCGGGGTGGGCATCGTACCCCTCAGGCAGGATCGATGGAACCCGTGGGCAGAGCCACGCCCGTTAACATCTCGTTCGCCCGTGCATCCCCGGTCGGACCCCGGTTTCTCATGCGCGTCTCAGACGCCGGAGGTCCAATCCAAGGACGAGCGCCCGTGGGCGGCGCGTCCCAGATCGGGTCACGGGAGACGTCGATGAAACTCAAGGTCCTGGCCATCGTCGTATTGGGGGTCGTCGGGGTCGGAGCGGCGTTCGTCGCCCTCGGCGGTCTGCCGACCACCGCGGCCAGCACGACCCACTACCTGACCAGCGCGGTCGCCACCGGCGACGTCACCGACCAGGTCGCGGCCACCGGCTCCGTGGCGGCCAGCGACTCGTACGGTGTCAGCTTCGGCGTTCCGGCCCACATCGCCGGCGCGACGGCGACGGGATCCGGCGCCTCCACGACCTGGAAGGTCACCAGCCTGAAGGTCAAGGTCGGCGACACCGTCAAGAAGGGCGCGGTCCTCGCCACCGCCGACACGGCCGACCTCAAGCGCCAGGTCGCGGATGCGACCCTGCAGATCCAGAGCGCCAAGATCCAGCTGGCCAACGCGAACGACGCGCTCGACGCGGCGACCACGACGGCGGCCACCCGCCAGGCCCAGATGAGCGTCTATAACGCGACGACCCAGGTGTCCGACCTGCGCAAGACCCGCGACGACCTGCAGACCCAGATCAAGCTCGCGACCCTGACCGCCCCGATCGACGGCATCGTCACCACCGTCAACATCGTCAACGGGCTCGATGCGCCATCGGGCGACGCGATCGTCATCGACGCGCCGACCTTCCAGATCACGACGAACGTCGTCGAGAGCGATCTGGCCTCGATGGCCGTCGGGCAGACCGCGACCGTGTCGATCGCGGCGGTCGACGCGACCGTGGACGGCAAGGTCACATCCATCGCACCGACCGCGACCGGCAACACGACCGGTGACGTCGTCGACTACGCCGTGGTCGTGTCGCTGTCCGACGCGCCGGCCAACGTCCGGGCCGGGATGACCGCCGACGTGACCATCACCATCGACAGCGCGACCGGGGTCACGACGATCCCGGCGGCTGCTCTCCGCGGGACCACCGGCGACTACACGGTCCTGGTGATGGGCGCCGACGGCACGCCGACCCCGCAGGCGGTCCAGGTCGGACTGATCACCAACACCACGGCCGAGGTCAAGAGCGGCCTGACCGTCGGGCAGGAGGTCGTCACCGGCGTCAGCAACCCGCAGACGACCACCTCGACGACTGCCGGTGGTGGCGGGTTCGGTGGCGGCGGGTTCGGTGGCGGGGCGTTCCCGGTCACGGTCGGCCGTCGCGGCGCCGGTGGCGCGAACGGCGGCAACTAGCCATGGCCGACCCGATCATCTCCCTCGACCATGTCAGCCGGGTCTATGACATGGGCCGGATGCACGTCCCCGCGCTGTCGGACGTGAGCCTGCAGGTCCACCCCGGTGAGTTCGTCGCGATCGTCGGGCCATCGGGCTCGGGCAAGACCACGATGATGAACATCCTGGGCTGCCTCGATCGCCCGACCAGCGGCGGCTACAGCCTGGACGGCACGGCAGTCGCCGAGCTCGACGACAACAGCCTGGCGCGAGTCCGCAGTCGGAGCATCGGCTTCGTCTTCCAGTCCTACAACCTGCTGCCACGCACCACCGCCCTCGACAACGTCGCGACACCCCTCCTCTACCAGGGCGTCTCGCGCAAGGAACGCGCGACTCGGGCCCGCGCCGCGCTCGAGCGCCTCGGCATGGGCGACCGGCTCGATCACGAGCCGACCGAGCTGTCGGGCGGCCAGCAGCAACGCGTCGCGGTCGCGCGGGCGCTCGTCACCGAGCCGGCGATCATCCTCGCCGACGAGCCGACCGGGAACCTCGACAGCCACGCCGGCGCCGAGGTCATGGCCCTCCTCCACGAGCTCAACGCCACCGGCCGGACGATCGTGCTCATCACCCACGACGCCGAGGTCGCGCGCGCCGCCTCGCGCCAGGTCCACCTGCGCGACGGGCAGATCGTCGCATGAGCCTCCGTGAGCTCCTCCGCCTGTCGTTCTCGCGGCTGCGCACGAGCCGGCTGCGCGCCGCGCTCACGATGCTCGGGGTGATCATCGGCGTCGCCTCGGTGGTCGCCCTCGTCGGCGTCGGCCAGGGCACGACGTCCAACATCACCAGCCGGCTGGCCGGCCTCGGCACGAACCTGCTGACCATCAGTCCGAACGGCGGCGGTGGGTCCACCTCCAAGCTGACCATCGAGGACAGCGACGCGATCGCGGCCCTGCCGACCATCGCCGGGGTCGCCCCGGAGATCTCGACCAACGCGACCGTCTCGCTCGGTCGGACCAGCACGACCACCTCGATCATCGGGACCACCCCGGCCTACCCGACGGTCCTCGCCTATGACCTCTATCAGGGCACGTTCCTGACCGATGCCAGCCTGGCCAGCGACCTGCGCGTCGCCGTCCTGGGTGCGACGACCGCCACCAACCTTGGCATCACCGCCTCCGATCTCGGGACCCAGATCTCGGTCGGTGGCCTGCCCTTCCGGGTGATCGGCATCCTCAACCCCAAGGGCGGGACCGGCTTCCAGGATCCCGACGACCAGGTCCTCGTCCCGATCGGGGTCGTGCAGAAGTACTTCGTCGGCGGCGACACCGTGCGGACCATCGGCGTCTCGGTCAGCGACCCCGACGAGATGACGGCTGCCACCGCCACGATCACCGCGCTGTTGCGTGACCGCCACGACCTGGCCGCCACCGACACGGCCGACTTCAACGTCTTCAACCAGACCCAGCTGCTGGCGGCCGCGTCGTCGATCAGCGCGACGCTGACCCTGCTCCTCGGCGGGATCGCCTCGATCTCGCTCGTCGTCGGCGGCATCGGGATCATGAACATCATGCTGGTCTCGGTCCGCGAGCGGACCCGCGAGATCGGCATCCGCAAGGCCATCGGCGCTCGCGGCCGAGACATCCTCGCCCAGTTCCTGGTCGAGGCGCTGACCCTGTCGCTGCTCGGTGGGCTGATCGGCATCGTCATCGGCCTCATCGTCTCGGCGGGCATCGGCCAGCTGGCCGGCTGGGGCTTCGTGTTCAACCCCATCACCATCGTCGCCGCGGTCCTGTTCAGTCTCGCGGTCGGCGTCGTGTTCGGCGTCTGGCCGGCACGGCAGGCCGCTCGTCTCGATCCCATCAGCGCGCTGCGCTACGAATGACCACGTCAGCCATCACAAGGAGCCACTCGTGAGCCTCGATCCGAACCGTCCGATCGTCCCGCAGCAGTTCAGCCCGGCCCAGACCGAGCCGATGACGGCGTCGTCCGTCCCGACGTCGCCGGTCGCCCCCACCCCGGTGACCGCGGCGCCGCCGCCGGTCGTCCCGGCCAACAAGAAGTCGTCGGGCGGCCGTTGGCTCAACCTCGTCCTCGGCGTGGCCGTCGCGGTCGCCATCGCGGGTGTCGCCTTCGCCGTGGGCAGGACGACGGCCCCGGCCTCGGCCGCGACCGGTGCCGGCCGCGGTGGCTTCGGTGGCACGTTCGTCGGCGGCAGCTTCGCACCGCGGGCCAGCGGCCAGCCGGGTGGCGGTCGGGGCGGGTTCGGCGGCGGGTTCATCGGCGGCGCCGGTGCCGGCCTGACGGTCAGCGGCACGGTCGTGTCCGTGGATGGCGACACGATGACCATCAAGACCGCCGGCGGCCAGACCATCCAGGTCACGACCGACTCGTCGACCACGTACAACACCCAGTCGCCGGCGTCCGCGTCGGACGTCGCGGCCGGCAAGACCGTCCAGGTCCAGCTCGACATCACCGGCGGCGCCGGCTTCGGCCGTCCGGGCGCCAGTGGCGCACCGGCGGGCCCGACCGGCACCGCCAACAGCGTCACGGTCGTCCCGTGACGGCCAGGCACGACCGGCTAGGCTGACCCCATGCACCTGCTCGTCGTCGAGGACGACCCGCGGCTGGTCCGCCTGCTGCGGCGACTCCTCGAGGAGGACCGCCACGTCGTCGAGACGGCCACGACCGGTCGCGACGGCCTCGACATCCTCGAGGCCACGACCGGGATCGAGCTCGTCATCCTCGATCTCGGACTGCCGGACATCTCCGGGCTCGAGGTCTCCAAGCGCATCCGGTCGTCCGGCTCGGAGGTGGCGATCCTCATGCTGACCGCGCGCGACACCGTCGGCGACCGCGTCACCGGGCTCGATGCCGGCGCCGACGACTATCTCGTCAAGCCGTTCGCGTACGAGGAGCTGGCGGCTCGGCTACGCGCCCTCGGTCGCCGCGGGCAGGCATCCCGGCGTCCCGAGCCACGGCTCGTCGTCGGCCCGATCATGCTCGACGAGACATCGCGCCGGGTCACCCTTGACGGAAAGGCGGTCGACCTCAGCCCACGCGAGTTCTCGCTCCTCGAGTGCCTCCTCCGCCACCCCGGCCAGACGCTGTCGCGCGACCAGCTCCTCGACCAGGCCTGGCCATTCAGCGTCGCCGTGACCCCGAACGCGGTCGATGCCTACGTCCACTACCTGCGCGACAAGCTCGGATCGGCCGGCAAGCTGATCGAGACCGTGCGTGGCGTGGGCTATCGTCTGGCCGATGCCTGACGGGATCCTGCCTCCGACCGAGTCGACCCAACCCGAGCTGGCCGCCGACACCAACGAGGGCCGGCTGGTCCGTCACGTCCGTCGCAACCTCGTCCTGTGGAGCGGCGGGACCACCCTGCTCGTGCTGCTCGTGCTGGGCGTGGCGCTCTACGTCGCGGTGGCCAGCTCGCTGGCGAATTCGGCGACGAGCCAGCTCGATTCGCGGTTCGACCAGGTCCGCTCGAGCCTGACCGGGCAGCAGCCCGACCCCGACGACAACGGCCCGTACGGCTTCATCTTCGGTGGCGGCGGCTCGGGGACCATCGCGCTCGCCGTCGACGGCAGCGGGAACGTGCTCGCGCCGCGCGGCTTCCACGTCCCGCCCGGCCTGCCGGACATGGCCGGCGTCGCCTCGGCGCGGGCGAAGGGCCGCGACGTCCGCACCACCTCGCTGACGTCCGCGGGCTACGGCCCGGACGGGGCGCAGACGACGGTCTCCACACCGGTCCGGATCCTGACCGAGAACGTCGCGCTGAGCGGCGGCCCGACCTACACCGTCCAGGTCATCGGCGATCGCGTCGCCGAGCAGCGGACCCTCGACACGATGCTCATCGTGCTGTTGATCGGCGGCGGCCTCGTGGTCGCGGTCGCGTTCGGCTTCGGGACGATCTACGCGCGGCGGGCGCTGGTGCCGATCCGCGAATCCCTGTCCGCCCAGCGGGTGGCGCTGCGCCGCCAGCGCGAGTTCGCCGCCGACGCCAGCCACGAGCTGCGCACGCCGTTGACCGTCATCCGGAGCAGCGTCGACTACCTCGAACGGCACCGCGACGAGCCGGTCGCGCAGGTCGGGACCGCGCTCGAGGACATCGATGACGAGGTCACCCACATGACCGCCATCGTCGAGGACCTGCTCCTGCTCGC
>DASYSM010000132.1:0-14460 GCA_036003325.1 Candidatus Limnocylindrales bacterium | reverse complement strand
GCGCGCCGCCGCGAGGACGGCCTCGAGGTCGCCGAGGTGGTCCTCGTAGTGCGCCGTCGTCTCGTCATGGAAGAACTGCTGGTTGTCGGGATGCTTGAGCCAGCGGGTCTCGGGGACGACCGTCAGATAGCCACGCAGCTGACCGGGCACGGTCCGGAACCGTTCGCGGACCTCGGTCATCGGCAGCGCCGCCCACGCCGCGTCGATCTCGTCGTTGATCGCGTCACCGCGCGCTTCCCAATCGGCGTCCGAGCGGATCTTCGTCGGGCTCGTCTCGTCGACCGCGAGCTCGGTGGCGACCGCGAGCGCGTTCTCCTGCCACGCGACGAGGTGGCCCATCAGCGTCCGGCCAGACCAGCCGTGCGCGGCCGCGACCGGGACCGACAGCTGCTCGTCGGTCAGGCCGTCGAGTGCCTCGTACGGGGCCCAGGCCTCACGTTCCTCCTCGAGGAACTCGAGGGCATCGAGATACATCGGGCCTCCTCAGACCGCGACCGGTTCGCGATACTCCCCGAAGACCTCGCGGAGCACGCCGCACTGCTCGCCAAGGGTGGCGTAGGCCGCGGCGCAGCGGATGAAGTGCGGCATCAGGTTCGTCTCGCTCGATCCCGGCCGGCCGGCCGCCTCGCGCAGCCCGCGCAGCGCGGCCTCGACCGCGCCGGGATCACGCTCGCGTCGCGTCCGTCCCAGCCGCTCCATGTGCCGCTCGAACGAGCCCGGAGGCACGGCCAGCACCGGGATGGTGGTCGCCTCGGCGTCGTCCGCATAGGCGTTGATGCCGACGACCCGCCGTTCGCCGGCATCGAACTCGCGTTGGTAGCGATACGCGGCGTCGGCGATCTCGCGCTGCGGGTAGCCCTCGGTGATGGCCGCGACCATCCCGCCCCGCCGATCGATCTCGTCGAGGTAGCGCCACACGGCGGCCTCGGTCTCGTCGGTCAGGGCCTCGACGAACCATGAGCCGCCGAGCGGATCGACCGTGGCGTCGACGCCGCTCTCCTCGGCGATGATCTGCTGCTGGCGGAGGGCGAGCATCGCGGCCTCGGCGGTCGGGACGGCCAGCGCCTCGTCGTACGCGTCGGTGTGCAGCGACTGCGTCCCCCCGAGGACCGCGGCGAGAGCCTGCAAGGCCACCCGGGTGAGGTTGTTGAGTGGCTGCTGCGAGGTCAGCGAGACGCCCGCGGTCTGGGTATGGAAGCGCATCCAGGCCGACCGCTCGTTCTCGGCGTGGTAGCGCTCGGTCATGAGCTTCGACCAGATCCGGCGCGACGCCCGGAACTTGGCGATCTCCTCGAAGAAGTCGCTGTGGCTGTTGAAGAAGAAGCTGAGCCGCGGCGCGAAGTCGTCGACGCGCAGCCCGCGCGCCAGCGCCGCCTCGACGTAGGCCATCCCGTCGGCGATGGTGAACGCCAGCTCCTGGACCGCGGTCGAGCCCGCCTCGCGGATGTGATAGCCGCTGATCGAGACGGTGTTCCAGCGCGGCAGCTCGCGCGTCCCGAATTCGATGGTGTCGGTCACCAGCCGCATCGACGGCTCCGGCGGGAACAGGAACTCCTTCTGCGCCACGAACTCCTTGAGGATGTCGTTCTGGGTGGTGCCCTCGAGCCGGTCGCGCGGCACGCCCGCCTTTTCCGCGGCCACGATGTACATCGCCCAGATCGGCGCGGCCGGGGAGTTGATGGTCATCGACGTCGAGACGGCGTCCAGCGGCAGACCCTCGAGCAGGACCTCCATGTCGGCCAGGCTCGAGACGCCGACGCCGCAGGTCCCGAACTCGCCTTCGGCCTCCGGGTCGTCGGTGTCGTAGCCGTACAGCGTCGGCATGTCGTAGGCGATCGACAGGCCGGTCTGGCCGGCCGCCAGCAGCTGCCGGAACCGGGCGTTGGTGTCCTCCGCGGCCCCGAACCCGGCGAACATTCGCATGGTCCAGCGGCGGCTACGATAGCCGCTCGGGTGGATGCCCCGCGTGAACGGCGGCTCGCCCGGGAAGCCGACCGTGTCGAGGAGGTCGTCGTCCGGCAGCGACCACGGACCGTACAGGCGCTCGATGGTCGCGTCCGAGATCGTCGAGATGCGCGTCCGGCGCTCCGGGGCGCGCTCGAGGGCGGGCGCCAGGCGCTCGGTCTCCCAGGCGCGTCGACGAGCGGCCCAGTCGGCCGATCGGTCGGTCATGGCGGCGACTCTAGCACGGGCCGTCGGCCGGTCAGGCGTCCGGCTCGACACGCCGGCGAGGACCGTCCGTTCGTCGAGGCCGCCCGACGCCACGCCGGACGGCCGAGCCGACACCGTGGCGTGCCGCCGTCGCTCCTCGCCGCAGGCCGCGGTCGACGATGGGGATCTGTCGCGTCCTGTTGGCGAGGACGGCGATGTCCCAGACCATGAGGGCCGGCACAAGGCGCCCGCCGACCACGCGGACGGCCCCGTGACGGAGCAGGAAGCGGATCATCAGCGGCCGCCGAACGCGTCGATGGCGTCCTGGATCCGGGCGTCCGGCAGATCGTCCGTGATCACGACATCGACGGTCCCCGCCGTGGCCGACGGCCAGACCACGACGGTCTGCGTCCGTTCCCCCGTCTCGGTGTCGAGGCGGTAGCCGGGCCGCCCGGCGACGGTCGGTTTCGTCTCGTTGGTGATCGTCGTGCGCGCCGCTGCCTTGGCGCTTGCCTCGTAGAAGTCGGCCAGTGCGGTCGCGTCGAGACCATCCGCGGTGAATCGCGCGAGGACCGCCGCCCGCTCGGCGCCGAACGTCCACGTCCCGCCGGCGAAACGCACCATCGCGATGCCCTTGCCGGCGAGACTGCCCAGGTTCGCCGGCGTGCAGTTGCGACCGGAATCGAGCGTCTCGGGAGCCGCGCCCATGTACATCTTGGGGACCTCCGCCTCGAGGTCGGGGTAGGCGCCGGGGAACCGTCCGTCGGCCGTGCATGGCGTGGTCGGATCGAACGAGGTGAAGGCCGCCCCGCTGCTGCAACCGGCGAGCGCGAGAAGCACGGCGAGCGCGAGGAAGCCGGAGCGGAGGGACCTGGGCATGACCACAGCGTAGCCCGACACGGACAACGACGCCGTCGGCGGCCACGACCTGTCACCGCCGGACC
The DNA here is from genome assembly GCA_036003325.1 of Candidatus Limnocylindrales bacterium. GTDB lineage: Bacteria > Chloroflexota > Limnocylindria > Limnocylindrales > CSP1-4 > SPCO01. Next base: position 11,365 of record DASYSM010000132.1, on the reverse strand, counting down.
GATCGTCGTCGTGGTGCCCTGGCGCACCTGGTACCTGCGTCCGGTTTCGGTGCGCGGATGCGCCCGACCATCGTCGGCGACAAACGGGACGAGGGTGCCATTGCCCCTCACGGCCGCACGAGCGTACCTTCTGGGCACGCCACCCCGCGATCGAACCAGGAGGTCCCTGGGGCGTCGGTCACGGAAACGGAGACGGCCTTTCGTTCCGAGGAGGTTCGGGGCGATCGATCCCGGGTCCGGTTCACGAGCCGAGTAACTGGTCTTCGGCCAACAGGCCTGGTGACCGTCGGGGCGGCAGCAGTCATCGAATTCATCAGCGTCACGATCGCCCTCCGGTATCGGGGGGCGATCTCGCATGTCCGGGCCCGTCAGGCGGTGTTGCCCCTCCGCTCGGGCGTGGCATGAGCCCGACGGGTGATACCGCGTCGGTCCAGATCCGCCTGGACCACCCGCGCGGCGCTCACGAGATCGGGGTCGTGATTGACCGTCCCGGCCACCCAGTCGATGTAGGACGGCTCGAAGGCGGCGATCTGGCCGAGCGTGTGGTCGTGGAACTTGCCGAAGGGCATCACGAACGCCTCGGCGTCCCCGAGTGGCGGCGCCGGCCGCCGGCGGAAGCCGCGGACCCGGTCGCGGACGGCGGGACCGGTCGGCGTCGAGGCCCGGAGCGGTTCGCGACCGACGATGTCGGTGGGCTTCGGCGGGTGGCCGCGAAGCGGCGTCCGGCCGGTCGAGTTGCCGACGGCCTGGTTCCGCGGCTGATAGACGCCGCTCATGTCGACGCGGCCGGTCACCGGGCGAGTCGGCTTCGGTGACGGTGGGCCGCCACGTCGGCGGGTGACGCCGGGTTCGAATGGGGTGTCGTCGGTCCGCCGACCACGGCCGTCTCGAGCGCCCGGTCCGGACTCGCGGGTGAGGGCCGCGTAGGCGTCGTTGATCTCGGCCATACGGCGGGTGGCGAGGCGCGATGCGGCCGGATCGTCGCCGGTCAGGTCCGGGTGGTTCGTCCGCGCAAGGCGCCGCCAGGCGGCCTTGATCTGGGTCCCGGACGCGCCGACTTCGACGCCGAGCACGTCGTGCGGGTCTCGCTTGGTCATCGACCCGAGTGTAGGGCCGCGCGCATCGGGCGTCCGCGGCCGACGCGACTTGACAGGCAGGCCCCGGTGCCGTCCCCTACTCGCATGGGGACCAAGCGCCGGGCGGCCATCGTGACCGCGGCCGCCTTTGCCCAGCTCGGACTGGCCTACCGGTTCGCCCTTGCCTATCGCGTCCGCGCGGGCTATCCGCGGCGGAACCCGCCGATCGTCACGCCGGCGGACCTCGGCCTGCCCTACGAGTCGATGCTCATCGCCTCCGACGGCATCCAGCTGCCGGCCTGGTTCATCCCCGCCCGGGACGGCGCGCCGGGGCCAGGCGTGGTCCTCGTCCACGGCTGGGAATCGGCCCGCGACCGGACCCTGCCGATGGCACTGTTCCTGCATGCGGCAGGCTTCCACTGCCTGACCTTCGACGTGCGCGGAAACGGCACGAACCCGGCCGAGGACCTGCCACTCACCGCGGGCGAGTTCGGGGCCGATACGCTGGCGGCCTTCCGCGCCCTCGTCGACCAGCCGGAGGTCACCACGGGAGCGATCGCCGGCCACTCGATGGGCGGCATCGGCGCGATCCTGGCGGCGGCGGCCGAACCGCGCGTCGGCGCCCTCGTGGCGACGTCGAGCCCGGCCGGGCCGTATCGCCTGACCAGGCTGACCTTCCAGCTGGCCCGGCTTCCGATCCCCGACCCGATCGCCTACCCGCTGGCGTGGCTCACGACGCGCGTCTACCTCCGTCCGCGCGGCCATGTAGTGACGGCGGTCAGCGCCACCGCAGCGATCGCCCGCTACGCCGGACCGATCCTGCTCGCCCACGGTGAAGACGACGGGATCGTGCCGCGCAGCCATTTCGAGCGACTCGCCGCCGCGGCACGTGCCGGTCGGGCCGACGATCCCATCGCCGCGCCGGTCGAGACGCTCCTCATCGCGGGCGGGCAGCACTCGTGGCTGTACGAGGACGAGGCCTACCGGCGCGCGGTCGCGGGCTTCCTCAGCCGGGCACTGGGCGGCCCGTTCGACCCCGCGACCGCAGCCGACCTGGCCGCGGCGACCCTGGCCGAGCGCATCCCCGAGGCGGAGCCCGCCTTCGGCGCCGTCGACGAGCTGCCCGGCGGCCTGCGCACGCTCGCCCAGGTGGCGCTTCCCGGTGCCACCCGGCCACCGCAGCCCGATCGCGACGCGACCAGGATCGCCGCCGTCCTGCCGACGGTCGACTCATGACCGGGAACGACGAGCCCGTCTGGGACGCCATCGCCACCATCCGGGTCATCCGCGGCTTCGCGGATCGCCCGCTCGAGGACGCCCATCTCGACCGCATCCTGCGCGCCGGCCGTCGCGCCGGAAGCAGCAAGAACCTGCAGCGCTGGACGTTCGTGGTCTGCCGCGACCGTGCCCATCTCGAGGAGCTTGGTGCCGTCGGGCCGACCGCCGGGCACATCCGCGGGGCAGCGGCCGCGATCGCCCTCATCACGCCCGATCCCAGGGCGCCCGGAGCGCCGCTGTCGATCGCCTTCGACCTCGGCCGGGCGGCCCAGAACATGGTCCTCGCCGCGTGGGAGCTCGGGATCGGCAGCGTGCCGGCGACCGTCTACGAGCACGATCTGGCCCGTCGGCTGCTCGGGTACCCGGACGACCAATGGTGCGAGTACATCCTGTCGTTCGGCTATCCGGCAGACCCCGCCGATCTGACCCGGCCCCCGGCGGCCGGCGGGCGGCGAGCGCTCGGGGAGATGGTCCGCCAGGAGCGCTGGTAGGCCGTCAGGCGCCCGCGTCCCGCCTCATTGCCACTGGAACTTGCGTGACGCGATGCCGAAGCAGACGACCAGCCACCCGACGAGCACGGCCACGCACACGCTGAGCGGCGCGAACGCCGCCCCGCCGACCATCACCTGGCGCAGTGCGTCGGACAGGTAGGTCAACGGGATCAGCCGGGCGATCGTCTGGAGCGGCGGCGGCATGGCCGCGATCGGGAAGAAGGTGCCCGACAGGAACATCATGGGGAACTGGACAACGCTGGTGATGCCGTTCGCGGAGTCCTCGGTCTTGGCGAACGAGGCGATGACGTAGCCGAGGGCCAGGAAGGCGACCGCGCCCAGCGACACGAAGAACACGGTCAGCGCCAGGGGCCCGGTGATCTCGACACCGAAGAACACGACGCCGACCGCCACGATGATCACGGCCTGGACGAGCGCGATGAGCAGCCGCATCAGCACGTTCGAGCCGACCAGCTGCCAGCGCCTGAGCGGTGTCGCGGCCAACCGCTTGAGGATGAGCTTCTCCCGGTCGGCGACGAGCGGGATCGCGGCGAAGATCCCGACCTGCATGACCGACAGCCCGAGCATGCTCGGGACGAAATAGCTGATGAAGTTCAGGTCCTGGGTCTGGAGCGTCTCCTGCGTCGCGACGACGAGCGGGGCGCGCCCGGCCAGGTTGACCACGCCGAGCACCGCTCCGACCGTCTGCTCGACCGAACCGGCAAGGTTCGAGCGCGACGGGTCGGTGTACACGACGATGCTGGTCGGCCCGGTGGCGGTCCCGGCTCCGCCGGGCGCGACCGCCGCGCCATATCCCGCCGGGACGACGATGACCGCGTCGACCTTGCCATCTCGCATGCTCGCGAGTGACGCATCGCGGTCGGCCGCGACCACCTCGACGCCCTTCAGGCTGTCGAACGTCTCGCGCAGGGAGGCGGCGGCCGGCGTGCCGTCCTCGTCCGCCCAGCCGATCGTCAGCCCCGGCGTCGTGCCACCCTGGAAGATCAGGCCGAACATGAAGATGAAGATCAGCGGGAAGGCGAGGGTCCAGAACAGGGCCGCGCGATCGCGCGTATAGCTCCGGATGTTCGCGACGGTCAGGGCGAGCAGGGCCTGCATCGTTCGGCTCGGTCAGTCGCGCAGGGCGCGACCGGTCAGGTCGAGGAAGACGTCTTCGAGCGTCGCCCGCCTGATGGCCAGGTTCTGCGGCTCCAGCCCCCGTGCCTCCGTCATCGCCAGCAACGCCCCGATGGTCGGGCCGACGTCGCGCGTGTAGAGCAGGACCTCGCCGTCGTCCTCCTTGACGGACGTGACGCCCGGCAACCCCGCCACGTCCGCGGCCCCGACGCCCTCCAGATGGTCGAATCGGACGGCGCGCTCGGTGAACCGTTTGGAGATCAGCTCATCGACCGTTCCGAGCTCGAGGATGTGGCCGTGGTCCATGATCGCGATCCGGTCGCACAGGATCTCGGCCTCCTCCATGTAGTGCGTCGTGAGGAGCACCGAACGGCCCGTGTCGCGCAGGTCGCGGACGATGTCCCACAATGCCCGTCGCGCGGCCGGGTCGAGACCCGTCGTCGGCTCGTCGAGGAAGACGAGCTCCGGATCGTTCACCAGGGCGAGCGCCACCGCGAGCCGCTGCTGCTGGCCGCCTGACAGCTCCTTCGTCCGCGCGTTCCGACGCTCGCCGAGGCCGAGCAGCTCGATCAGCTCGGCGGTCGGGCGCGACCTCGTGTAGAAGCTCCGGAAGAGGTCGATGATCTCGGTGACCGTCAGCTTCGGGTACATGGCTGCGGTCTGAAGGCTGATCCCGATCCGCGGCTTGAGCTCGTCGGCACCGGTCGCGACATCGACCCCGAGGACCGTCGCCTGGCCACCATCGGGCGAGCGGAGACCCTCCAGGATCTCGACGGTCGTGGTCTTCCCGGCGCCGTTGGGCCCGAGCAGACCGAAGATCTCGCCGCCGGCGACATCGAAGTCGATGCCGTCCACCGCGACGAGATCGCCGTAGTGCTTGACCAGCCCACGGACGCGGATGACCGACCCCGTCGCGACCGCCTCGACCGACATCAGAGCTTCTTGCGCAGATAGGCGGTCACCGTGGCGTCGTAGCCGAGTGTGTCGTACAGATGCCGGGCGTCCGGACGGTGATGGCCGGCCGTCACTTCGATGAACGTCGCACCGAGCTCGCGCCCGACCCGCTCGGCCTCCGCCATCAGGGTCCGTCCGACACCGCGCTCGCGCGCCCCCGCGTCGACCACGAGCGCCAGGATCCGGACGATCCAGTCGTCATGCTCGAACCGCGGCAGGGCGTGGATGGCGATGAAGCCGAGGAGCGCTCCGTCGTGTTCGGCGACGATGACCCTGGCCTTCGGGTCGGCGAACCGTTCGAGACGGCCGACGATATCGCTCGGTCCGGCCGGGTAGCCCTCGTCCGTGAACAGCGTCGCGATGGCTTCGGCATCGGTCGGCGTCGCAAGACGAAGCGTCATCGTGCCCTGGTCGGTCATCCCCGGATGGTACCCGGCGGGAAGGACACGAGCAGCCGCCGGAGGCCGTCGGTCGCCGGGCCTGGCAGCAGCCGTTCGGGTCCGAACGGTCCGAGCGACGGACGCGTGGCGACGATCGTGGCTGGTCCATCCGGTGCGAGCCAGACGACGCGCGGGCCCTCGTCGTGGCGGGCCAGCGTGGCGGCCAGCAGGCCCTCGGTGGCAGCTTCGAGCACGACCAGCGCTCCCCCACCAGGGAGTACGCCCCGGGCCACGACACAGCGCGCCCCGAGCGCCTCCGAATCGGGCGCGAAGAGGAATGCCGCCGGCGAGATGTGCAGGTCGCTGGCGAGGCTCTCGATGGCGCGCTCGGTCTCGACCGTGGCCCAGCCGACCGCGACCGTCCGGCCATGGACCGGTGTCTCGTCACCGGCCCCGGCGGCCAGCGCAGCCTCGATCAGACGAGCAGCAGGTCCGGACACGACTCCCCCACTCGCTCGAACCCTGACCGCTCGTAGACGCCGGTCGCGACGGCGTTGTCGGCGAACACGCCGAGATACGTCCAGTCGCTCCCGAGGGCAAGGCTGTCGGCGGCGGCAAGCTGCGTGACCAGTCCCCCGAACCCGCGGCCACGTGCCCAGCCGGCCGTCCCGATCGACGACAGGTAGCTCGCTCCCTCGAACGTGGCCCGCCGCGCCACGGTCGCGGGCCGCCCGTCGAAGCGCAGCACGTAGTGGGTGAACCAGGGATGCGCCAGTGACGCGCGCGTCTCGCTCTCGACGCCGTGCCGGCGCGACTCCTCGACATCGAACGCCTCGAGCAGCACATCGACGATGCCCGTCGCAGCGCTCTCCGCGGCCCGGCGCGAGAGGCCCGCCAGGCGGTCGACCGTCACGCCGTGCGGGAGGGGTCGTGCCAGGGCCTCCTGCGCCGGCACCGGATCCGCCAGCGCCATCAGGTTGCCCTTGCCGAGGTCGCGAAAGCCGTTCGCGAGGAGTCGCGCGACGAGGTCGCCGGGCGCATCATGGAGCGGCGCTGCCCAGACGTGCGGATCCCGGCCGAGGGAGGCGAACATCACCAGCAGCTCGGTCAACCGCCGATCGAACGCTGTCGGGTCGTCCGGCCAGCGAACCGCCTCGAGCCTGTTCCAGAACGGCTCGGGCTCACTCTCGTCGTGGAGGAGGATCGAATCGCCCAGATCGCGCAGATGGCGACCCGGGACCGCGTGGACCCGGGCTTCATGGAGCATCAGCCGGCGCATCGTGGCCGGGTCGATGACGCGTCCGGACATGGAGCCACCTGGCGTGCTCGTCATCGCGGAACCATAGCCCGGTCGAAACCGGGGCAGTGGCCGGAACGTAATCAGCCGCGTAGACGCTTTCACGCCCGACCAGCCCACCAGCCCGACAAGGAGATGTCAGATGTCCCATCGCACCGTGGCCGCCCTGGCGGTCAGCGCCATCGTCATGCTGGCTGCCTGCTCATCGAGCAGCAGCTCCCCGGCCGCATCGGCTGCCGCCTCGGCTGCCGGGTCAGGCGCCGCATCGGGCGGCGCGTCCGTCTGCGGTGAGTCGGCCGCCGCCGGCGCGGTGACGGTCAACGTCGTCGACTTCAGCTTCCAGCCGGCCGACATCACCGCCAAGACCGGCCAGGTCATCACGTTCTCGAACACCGGGTCCGCGCCCCATACCGCGACGCTCGACGGCGGGCAGTGCGCCACGCCGACGATCCAGCCGGGCAAATCGGACGGGCTGACGTTCACGGTCGCCGGAACCTACAAGTTCCACTGCTCGATCCATTCCCAGATGACCGGGACGATCGTGGTCAGCTGACCGGTCGCGCTCGGCCCTCAGGTGCGCTCGGCGACGAACAGGGAGGCGCCTGAGGGCAGGTCGATCACCGTCGGTTGCGGCAGGTCGGCCTCGGCGAACCAGCCGAGGAACTGACCTCGCGTCGCGAGCGCCGTGCCCTGGTAGAGCTCATCGAGCTGCACCCCGGCGATGAGCTCGCCATGGCGGGTCCGGAACTCGTCGCGCTCGGACGGCAACGGCCAGTCGAGGACGAGGAGACGGCCGCCGGCACGCAACGCCTGCCAGGCAGCGCCGAGCACGCTCGGCGCGTCGGCGAGCTGATGCAACGCGTACTGGAAATAGACGAGGTCGTACTCGCCGACCTGGCCGGGCTGGGTGACGCCGGCCTGGCGGATGGTGATCCGGCCGGCCAGCCCGGCCGCCTCGATGTTGGCCCGTGCGCGAACGACCGAATCGGCCTCGAACTCGACGCCGACCAGCTCGAGCTCGGGGAACCGCCGCGCCATGGCGATCAACCAGCGACCGCCGCCGCAGTGCACGTCCGCGACGCGGCCGCCGCGCGCCAGGTCGGCGACCAGCTGCGGCAGCGCCGCGAGCGCCTCCTGGAAGAAGACCGCGATGTCCTGCGCGGTCAGCCGCTCGATGGCGATCCTGTAGCGATCAGGTCGGTCGCGGATCGGCTCGCCGGTCCGGAAGAAATCGACCATCCCTCCCCAGTCGAGCGAGGCGACCGTGGCGTGCACGAACTGGCCACCGAGGTAGTCGGGCCGGCCCTCGTCGAGCAGGATCACCGCGACCTCTTCGTCGACGAACAGCCGCTCGCCGTCGAGCGTCACCAGCTCATGGGCGTCGGCGGCCCACGCCCAGGCCTCGACTGCCTGCGGGACACACCCGGCCCCGGCCGTGAGATCCGCGACCGCGATCCCGTCCCGACCCGCCTCGCGGATCCGCCGGAAGAGGCCGAGCTCGAGGCCGAGGTAGATGAGCCACGAGCGGTGGAAGCCGCCGAGGGTCGCGATGAGGTCGTCGAAGCGATCGTCGAGGGCCATCCTCGGTCGATTGTCGCATGGCCGACCGTCCGCGGGGGTGCCGGGCGGGGTACGGTACGGGCCGGAACCGGACCCGCCCGCAACGGTCGAGGCGGTCGAGGGGTTCTGGTGGACGATGGATACCGATAGCACGCTCATCGATGCGCTGGCGGCCGACCTCGACGGGTCGTTCGAGGCGCTCGTGCTGGCGCACCAGGACCGGATCTATTCCATCGCGTTGCGCGTCCTGGGCGACCCCCGCGACGCCGAGGAGGCAGCGCAGGACGCATTCGTCCGGGCGTATCGGGCGCTCGGCGGGTACGACGCGGCACGGATCCGCGAGCTCCGACTCCGACCGTGGCTGGCGACGATCGTCCTCAACCTGTGCCGTTCACGGCTGGCCCGACGGCCGCAGGCCGCGCGAACGACGCTGTCGCTCGACCTGGCGCTGCCGGGCGAGCTCGAGCCCCGCACCGATGACGCCCACGGCCCGGCCGCCGCGAGCGCCGCCCGCGCGACCGCCCTCGAATGGGCGAACCTGCTGCTGTCCTTGCCGCCCGCGTACCGCAGTGCCGTCGTGCTGCGTCATGTCGACGGCCTGTCGTACCCCGAGCTCGCTCTCGCCCTCGACCGCCCCGAGGGCACCGTCAAGGCCCAGGTCCATCGCGGCCTGGCCCTGTTGCGCACGGCGTTCGAGGCCGCCCAGCGGCACGAGCGCGAGGAGATGACCGCATGACCACCCCCGACCTTCAGATCGAGTCGGCCCTGGGAACCCTCGGCACGACGGCCCCGCCCGGCCTGGCGCCGAGCGTCCTGGCCGAGGTCGGCCTGGCCGATCGGTACGCCCGGTTCGCGTCGCCGATCGGGCCGCTCGTGGTGGCCTGGAACGGGCTCGGCGTATCGGCGGTCGAGGCCGCCGCGGACGACAGTGCGTTCGAGAAGGAGCACGCCGCCCGGACCGGACGACCGGTCCACCGCGCCGACCGCCTCCCGGACCGGCTCGCGGACGCCATCGCGAGGCGGCTGGCCGGCGACCGCCGCGTGAAGATCGATCTCGACCTGCGCGGCCACACCGAGTTCGAGCGCGACGTCTGGCGCAAGGCGCTCGAGATCCCGCGCGGCGAGGTCCGGCCGTACGGCTGGGTCGCTGCCGAGATCGGCCGGCCGAAGGCGGTCCGGGCGGTCGGTACGGCGCTCGGGCACAACCCGGTCCCGTTGATCGTGCCCTGCCACCGCGTCGTCCGCACCGATGGCACGCTCGGCCAGTACTCGCTCGGCGGCCCCGGCAACAAGCGGACCATCCTGACCGACGAAGGCGTCGACCTGCCGCGTCTGGAGGAGCTCGCCTCGGCGGGCATCCGCTTCATCGGCTCCGATACGACGAGGATCTTCTGCCTGCCGACCTGCCGCCACGCCCGCCGCGTCACCGACCGCCACCGCCTCGAGTTCCATTCGATGGCGGAGGGACAGGCCCGCGGTTATCGGGCCTGCAAGGTATGCCGTCCGGCATCGGCCGCGATGGCGGCGTAGACACCGATCCGCAACTTGACGGGGTAACCTGTGTCCAAGCACACTACGGTTACCTTGGACCACTCGCATAAGCCAACAACGGACGACGTCAGTTCGCGGGACGGCCGCGTCTGGCTCGGGCTGCTGACGCTGTATGTCGTCTGGGGCTCGACCTACCTTGGCATCGCCATCGCGGTCGGGAGCATCCCGCCGTTCCTGATGGCCGCGACGCGCTTCCTTCTCGCCGGCCTGATCCTCCTCACCTGGTCCGTGGCGCGTGATGGCCGGTCGTTCGTCATCCCGACACGTCGCGAGGTGCGTGACAGTGCCATCGTCGGGGCGCTCCTGCTGGGCGGCGGGATGGGCTTCGTCGCCTTCGCCGAACAGACCGTCCCGTCGGGCATCGCTGCGCTGCTCATCGCGACGATGCCGATCTGGGTCGCGGTGCTCGGCGGGATCTTCCTCGGCGAGCGGCTGCCGCGGCTGGCGGTCCTCGGCATCGTGGTCGGCTTCGTCGGCGTCGCGGTCCTCGTCGCACCGTCGATCGTGGGCGGGACCGGGGCACTCGACCCGGTCGGCCTGGTCTTCTGCCTGCTCTCCCCTCTCGCATGGGCGACCGGTTCGCTGTTCGCCTCGCATCGTGCGACCCTGCCGCCCCGACCACTTGTCGCGACGGGTCTGCAGATGGTCCTCGGCGGGCTGGTGCTGAGCGTCATGGCGATCGGGACCGGTGAGGTCGCGACGTTCGACCTTGCGACGGTGACCCGGGACTCGTTCCTCGCGTTCCTCTACCTGACGGTCGTCGGCAGCCTCATCGCATTCACGGTGTTCGGCTACATGCTCCGGGTCGCACCATTGCCGTTGGTGACCACGTACGCCTATGTCAACCCGGTCGTGGCGGTCATCCTCGGCGCGATCATCCTCGGGGAGGCCATCGACCCGCGGACGGTCCTCGCGGGCACCATCATCGTGATCGCGGTCGCGCTCATCGTGACCGCGCGCGGACGGATGCGCGCACCGCGCGAGGAGGCCGCGGCGACCGATGAGATCGAAGAGTCCGCCGTCACGACCCCGCGTCGGACGACGGCGCGGGCGCCGACGCCCTGACGGCCACCGCCTTCGCTGGTCGTACACTCCGCCGGTAGCGTCCCGGAGGAGACATGCGGCTCGCCATCGTTCTCGTGGCCGCCCTGCTGGCGGGATGCAATGCGCTCGGACCTCCGTCTGCGGATCCCTTAGCGCGGCCGAACCTGGGCGTCTCGAACGGAACGACCCTAACGGTCACCGTCTTCGTCAACGGCGAGCGGCTTGCTGAGTTCCCGCCCGGCGGGCCAAAACCGTCGTTCGACGTTGCGGCGCTGCCGCCGCTGCCTTGGTCGGTCGAGGCACGCTCGCCCTCCGGGCGGATCCTGACGTCGATGGACGTCAAACCAGGGGACGTGACCATCTCGTCGTTTCCCGGCGGCGATGCCCTGTCCGGGACGATGGGGAGGGTCGACCTGTCGTGCGGACGTCTGACGATCTGGGCAGGTGGCATCGCGCCGTCCGGTTCCGCGCCGTCAAGCCCCATGGGGAGTCCCGGCGACTGCGTTCCCTAGGGCGGAGGTCAGCCGGGCCGCTCCCAGCCCTGTGCCGGCCACGGCTCGCAGCGGATCGGCCGGTCCTCGCGGTAGCCGAGCGCGT
>DASYSM010000131.1:0-7808 GCA_036003325.1 Candidatus Limnocylindrales bacterium | reverse complement strand
CCGTCGACGCCGGCCCTGGCCGCCCGGCTCGCAGCGGAGGGCGTCAGCCTGGCCGACGGCCAGCGCGCCGAGGTCTGCCTCGCGCTCGACGGATGGATCGCCGGCGTGGCCGCCGACCTGGCGGCGGGCGTGCTGCTGATGATCGACTACGGCTACCCGGCTCGAGCGCTGTACGACCCGATCCGGCGCCGCGAGGGAACGCTGCGCGCGTATCTCCGCCACCGCGTCCACGACGATCCGTACATCCATGTCGGGAGGCAGGACCTGACCGCCCACGTGGACGTGACTGCGGTCGAGCGTGCCGCCGTCGCGACCGGCCTCACCCACCTGGGCACGACGACCCAGGCCGAGTTCCTCGTCGGGCTCGGCACCGAGGGCCTGCTCCGGGCCATCCAGGCCGACCCGACGACGACGCTCGAGGACTACCTCGAGGTCCGCTCCGCCCTGCTGCGCCTGCTCGACCCGGCGGCGATGGGGCGTTTCCGGGTCATGGCCTTCGGGCGCGGCTGGCCTGCCGGCGCGGCCCTCGCAGGGATGGACTATCGGCTCCAAGGCCCGCCTCCCGCCGACCACACCGGACCACACCAGACCACACCGGAATAGGGCGACCTACCTATTGCCGCTCGTGGCGATGCGGCAGCACGATTCGCGATGGTCGGGCACGACCTGAAAGGGAGCGACGCGCGGACCTGCACGCGCGCTCGGCGCGCGTCGCTCCCCCATCAGCCTCGGCGCACTCAGACGCCGCACCGCCCGGCCCACTCCCGCTGATAGAATGAGCCCAGGCCCGGACTCGCCTGTTCCGGGTACGCCTGCGCTCTCCAACAGGGTCCTCGGGCCAGCGGTGGCGCCCCGGTGCGCCGCTCGAAGGGAGTTCGGTTGACCGGTATCTGGTACATCGTGGGGTTCGCCTTCGCGGGCGTCTCGTTCGTGTTCCTGACGATCGGCGCCGCATGGCTCATCTCGCACCGCAACCGCGGCGACGTCCACAAGGGCCTGCCCTACGAATCGGGCATCGACACGTTCGGTGACACGCACGGCCGCTTCGGCCTGTCGTTCTACGTCTACGCGCTGCTGTTCGTGGCGTTCGATATCGAGGTGGTGTTCATCTACCTGTGGGCGATCGCCTTCGACAGCCTGCTGCTCGGCGGGCTGGTCAGCATGCTGATCTTCGTGGCCATCCTGTTGCTCGGACTCGCCTACGCGTGGCGCAAGGGGGCACTGACATGGCGGTGACGCGCGACGGCGGCAACCTGCCGGCGGTCGTCGACGAGGGTCGCGACGTCGTCAGCCCGATCATCGTCCCGAACACGCTCTGGAGCGCGGCCGATCCAGAGGCCTACGACGGCGGCCAGCAGAGCGACATCACCCACCTGCGCGAGTACGCGGAGAGCGGTCTCGGCCGTCACGACGACGCCCGCTGGAGCGGGGTCCTCGAGGTCATCCCGACCAAGGCCGACTATGTCCTGGACCTCATCCGCATGAACAGCCTGTGGCCGCTCCTGTCGGGGCTCGCCTGCTGCGCCATCGAGATGATGTCGACCGCGACCTCGAAGAACGACATGGACCGCTGGGGCATGTTCCCCTTCCGCGCCAGCCCACGCCAGGCCGACGTGCTCATCGTCGCCGGGACCCTGACGACCAAGATGGCCGGGCCACTGGTCCGCCTGTGGGAGCAGATGCCCGAACCCAAGTGGTGCGTGGCGATGGGCGACTGCACCTGTTCCGGGGGCCGCTACAAGCGGAGCTACGCCACGGTCGAGGGCATCGACCGGGTGATGCCGGTCGACGTCTACGTGCCCGGCTGTCCACCACGCCCCGAGGGGCTCATCTACGGGATGATGAAGCTCCAGCAACTGGTCAAGGACCGACGCGGGCACTGGCCGGAACGGGCGATCGGCCCGACCGTCCCGGAGGACGTCTAGGCGTGGACCGCGCGTTCAAGGCGCGCCTCGAGCGGCGCTTCGCCGACCAGCTCAGCGGGCCGGTCCGGCAGCGCAACGACGAGACGGAGATCCGGATCGCCGCGGGTGACGTGGTGGCGGTCCTGACCGCACTGCACGACGAGCCCGACCTCCACTTCCAGTTCCTGAGCGACCTCGCCGGCGTGGACACGGGCGTGGTCATGCAGGTCGTCTACCACCTGTGGAGCGAGACGACGCCCGACTGGCTGCGGGTGACCGCGGACGGCCTGTCGCGCGAGGATCCACGGGTGCCGTCGGTGACCTTCCTGTGGAAGGGCGCCGAGTGGATGGAGCGCGAGGCCTACGACATGTTCGGCATCACATTCGAGGGCAATCGCGACCTCCGCCGCATCTACATGCCGCCCGACTACGAGAGCTTCCCGCTGCGCAAGGACTTCTACCTCCCCGACGACGCGGCGCGCTCACCGGGTGGCGGGGTCCGGCCGATGGAGCGGACGCAGGCCCCCAGCAACGTCCCGACGACGGCGCTCGTGCGCCGCACGCCGGTCTGAGCGGGACCGGGACAGTGACGGCCATGCCCACCGGCACCGAGCGCGCATCGAAGGACGATCCCCGGGTCACGCTCGACCGCGACCTCGGCGTGTTCGAGCCCGTCCCTCCGTACCCGCCGCGGACCGAGCGCGAGGCCGAGTTCTACACGCTGGGCGACGGCGAGATGTTCATCAACATGGGGCCGCAGCACCCCTCGACCCACGGCGTCCTCCGGGTGGTGCTCAAGCTCGACGGCGAGAAGGTGGTCGATCTCGACCCCGTGCTCGGCTACCTCCACCGCGGCGTCGAGAAGCTGTGCGAGAACGCCGACTACCACCAGGCCATCTGCTACACCGATCCGCTCGAGTACGTGAGCTCGCTGTTCAACGAATGGGCTCCGGTCCTCGCCTTCGAGAAGCTGATGGACGTCCAGGTGCCCCGCCGCGCCGAGTACATCCGCGTCCTGTCGAGCGAGCTCAACCGGATCGCCAGCCACGCGTTGTTCCTCGGCTGGATGGCGCTCGACCTCGGCGGCCTGACCCCGATCCTGTGGTCGTTCATCGAGCGCGACGAGATCGTCGACATGCTCGCCGCCCTGACCGGCCAGCGGATGCTGTTCAACTACTTCCGGATCGGTGGCGTCAACGGCGACCTCAATCACGAGTTCATGAGCCGGCTCGGCGACTGGATGTCGAAGGCGACCGAGCAGATCGAGTCGGGCAACACGCTGCTCAACGAGAACGAGATCTTCGTCCGCCGGATGCGCGGGCTCGGCACCATCGATACCGCGACCGCGCTCCGGATGGTCATGACCGGACCGAACCTGCGCGCGACCGGGGTCCCGTTCGACATCCGTCGGGCCCACCCGTACAGCGTCTTCCCCGAGCTCGAGTTCGACATCCCGACCCGGTCCGAGGGCGACTGCCTCGCCCGCTACCTGCTGCGGATGGACGAGATCAAGCAGAGCCTGCGGATCATCGACCAGTGCCTCCACAACATGCCCGACGGCCCGGTCATGGCCAAGCTGCCGCGACTCCTGCGTCCGCGGCCGGGTCGCGCGTACGGTGCCGTCGAAGGCCCGCGCGGCCAGTACTCGACCTACGCCATCAGCGACGGCACCGACCAGCCGTTCCGGATGCGCATCCACGACCCGTCGTTCATCCACCTGCAGTCGGTCGGGCTGATGATGCCGGGCCATCTGATCGCGGACACGATGGCGATCATGGCGTCCCTGGATCCGATCATGGGCGGCGTGGATAAATGAGCCGTCGTCATCGGCGCGAGGCAAGACCTCGATGACCGTCGTCGGGAAGTCCTGGAACCGGCTGAGTCTGCCCGGGAAGGTCATCTTCACGGTCGTGCCCTTGCTGTTGGTCACGACACTGGTGGCCCTGTGGGCGATCCTGCTGCTCGCGCCGACCATCCTCGACATCCTGACCGCGAACCTGCCGATCGTCCGGTTCGTGGTCGCGGTCACCATCGTGCTGCTGATGACCGTCCCGACGGCGTTCCTGATCATCTACATGGAGATGAAGGTCATCGCCCTGATGAACCTGCGGATCGGCCCGGACCGGGTCGGGCCGTTCGGGTCGCTGCTGTCGGTGGTGCATGGGCTCAAGGTGCTGATGAAGGAGGACTTCACCCCGACCGGGGCGGATCCGATCGTCTTCACCTGGGCACCGGTGGTGACCTACCTGGCCAGCGTCATGACCCTGCTCGTCATCCCGTTCGCGCCCGGGATCTTCGGCCAGGACCTCAACCTCGGTCTGCTCTACTTCTTCGCCATCGGCGGGCTGTCCGTCGTCGGGCTGCTGATGGCCGGCTGGTCGAGCTACAACAAGTACTCGCTGCTCGGCGGACTGCGCTCCGCGGCGCAGGTCATCAGCTACGAGATCCCGCTGACCCTGTCGGTCGTGGGGCTGATCCTGCTGGCCGGCACGATGAGCCTCAACCAGATCGTCCTGCAGCAGTCCGGCTGGTTCACCAACTGGTACGTCTTCCAGCAGCCACTCGCGGTCCTGATCTTCTTCATCGCCGCCACGGCCGAGGCCAACCGCACACCGTTCGACCTGACCGAGGCCGACTCCGAGATCGTCGCCGGCTTCGCGACCGAGTACTCGGGCATGCGCTTCGGCTTCTTCTTCTTTGC
The DNA here is from genome assembly GCA_036003325.1 of Candidatus Limnocylindrales bacterium. Lineage (GTDB taxonomy): Bacteria > Chloroflexota > Limnocylindria > Limnocylindrales > CSP1-4 > SPCO01. Next base: position 3,203 of record DASYSM010000131.1, on the reverse strand, counting down.
CGAGTACGTGAACGTGTTCATCATCTCGGCGCTGACGGTGACCCTGTTCTTCGGCGGCTGGAACGCGCCGTTCCCGTGGCCGTGGCCGATCACCCTGAACCTCGACCCGGGGTCGCTCGGCATCCTGCTGCTGATCCTGGTCGCGGTGGTGCCACTCATCCTGACCCTCGTGTTCGCCGCGCCGGTGTGGATGCTGAGCGGCCGGATCAAGGGCTGGCAGGCGCTCATCGTCGGCTTCATCCTGGCCAACCTGTTCATCGTGCTGGTCATCTTCGGGCTCGCCTACGTCGGGCTCGACTGGGTGGCCGGCATCTTCTGGTTCCTGGGCAAGACCTACGTGTTCGTGTTCACGTTCGTGTGGATGCGCGGGACCCTGCCGCGCGTCCGTATCGACCAGCTGATGGACTTCGCCTGGAAGTGGCTGCTGCCGGTGTCGCTGCTCAACCTGTTCGTGACCGCCGCCGCGATCGTCGTGGCCAAGAGCGTGAGGCCGTAACGATGAGTCTCGTCCCGGGTCTCGGCCTCGCCAAGGGCATGGCGCTGACCCTGCGTCGGTTCTTCGAGCCCAAGGTCACGGTCATGTACCCGGAGGACCGCCGCGACGTCCCTCACAAGTTCCGCGGACGGCTGCAGCTGCTGTACGACGAGTGGGGCACGCTCAAATGCGAGACCTGCTTCCAATGCGCGCAGGCCTGCCCGATCGAGTGCATCGACATGGGCGGCATCGACACCCGCGGCCGCTTCCACGTCCACTGGGGCGCGCCCGAGACATACGGCGAGCGGCGCGAGGAATCCGCGCTCCGCCGCTCCGGCCGGCCGGTGCCCGACCCGGCCTATCTGCCGTTCGCACCGATCGACCTGGCCGGGCTCGACCGGATCCTCGACGAGCACGACCACGACCCGGCGGACATGCTGGCCATCCTCGAGGAGACCCAGGAGCACTACGGCTACCTGCCGGTCGCGGCGCTCAAACGGATCAGCCAGCTGACCGGGGCGTGGTACGCGATGATCTACGGGACCGCGACCTACTACAGCCACCTGCGTTTCGAGCCGGCCGAGGCCTCGACCGAGGAGCCCGGGATGGCCGCACGCCGACCGCTCGAGAGCAGCTACCTGGCATCGCTCGATGCCGCCCTCGCGCCGACCCGCCGGCGCGCCGCCAAGCAGGCGCAGGCGTAGCGCGATGGTCGACCTGCTCAAGACCCCCGCGGCGTGGCCGACGATGCTGCTCGAGCGCGCCGCCGCGCCCGACCCGACCGACCTCGATGCCGCGACGCGGGCGGGCGCGTTCGACGGGCTCCGCCGCGCGATCCGCAACTACGGGGCGACAGCCACGATCGCCACGATCGCCGGCGCGCGGCTGCGCGGACGAGGCGGAGCCGGGTTCCCCGCCGCGGACAAGTGGCGGACCGCGGCGAGGACCGACGCCCCGCGGCGCTACGTCGTGGTCAACGGCTACGGCGCCGATCCCGCCACCGGCACCGACCGTTTCCTGCTCGAGCGTGATCCGTACGCGGTCATCGAGGGCGCCGCCATCGCGGCCTTCGCGATCGGCGCGAGCGAGGCGATCATCGCGGTCCGGGCCGACGCGACCGCCGCCATCCGGGGGCTCGAGGCAGCCATCGGGGCCGCGGAGGAAGCGGGCTTCATCGGCTTCGACGTGCTCGGGTCCGGGCATGACCTCACGATCACGGTCCGGCCGGTCCAGGGCGCGTACATGCTGGGCGAGGAGACCGTCCTGCTCAAGGCGCTCGAAGGCAAACGGGGCCAGCCCGAGCAGCGGCCGCCGCATCCCGCCGAACGCGGCCTGTTCGACATGCCGACCCTGGTCCACAACGTCCAGACCGTGGCCGCCGTGCCGTGGATCATGCGCCACGGCGCCGAGGCGTTCGCGGCGACCGGCTCGCCCGACAGCCCGGGGACCATCCTGGTCCAGCTCCGGACCCCGGCCGGTGACGGCATCGCCGAGGTGCCGTTGGGGACGTCCCTGCGCGATGTCGTCGGGCTGGGTCGCAAGCTGCCCGCGGGCCGGACGATCAAGGCCGTCCTGGTGGGCGGTCCATCGGGCGGCCTGCTGCCGCCCGACGCGCTCGACACGCCGTACGACTTCGAGACCCTTCGCGCCGTCGGTGCCCACATCGGCTCGGGCTCGGTGGTCGTGGCCGACGATCGCGCCTGCACGGTCGACCTCGCCCGCCTCCTCACGCGGTTCTGCGCCGGCGAGGCCTGCGGCAAGACGATCCCGTGCCGGATCGGGACCCGCCGCCTCGTCGAGATCGCCGACCGGGTGGCCGAGGGCCGTCCGCGACCGACCGATCCGCAACTGCTCGACGACCTGTCGGCTGACATCGTGGCCTCCGGCCTGTGCGACCACGAGCGGCTGACGACGCTTCCGCTGGCCAGCGGGATGCGATACTTCCGGTCCGAGCTGGACGAGCACATCCTGCACAGTGCCTGCCCTGCCGGCGTCTGCCATCCGATCGCGGTGGCGGCCGGTGCGATCCGATAAGGCGACCCATGGCTGACCTCATCACGCGCCCCGATAGCCGCCCCGCGAACGAGCCGGATTCGCTCGCCGACCGTCTGCTGGACACGCAATCGCCCCAGCGGCCGCAATCGTCACCGAGGATCCGGATCGAGGTGGACGGCCGCGTGGTCGAGGGCTTCGAGGGCCAGACGATCCTCGAGGTCTGCCGCGACAACGGCATCGAGATCCCGACCCTGTGCTACGAGCCCAAGCTGCCCGGCTTCGGCGCGTGCCGGATGTGCGTCGTCGAGGTGGAGGGCGAGGAGCACCCGCCGATCTCCTGCTCACGCGCCTGCGAAGACGGCATGAAGGTTCAGACCCAGACCGAAGAGGTCCGACGCCTCCGGCGCACCAACCTCGAGCTGATCTTCAGCGACCACAACGCCTACTGCCTGCCGCCCTGCCAGAACAAGTGCCCCAGCCACATCGACATCCCGGGCTTCCTGAAGGCCAACGCCGAGTCGAACTGGCGCGAGAGCACCCGCATCTTCAAGCGCACGATCCCGTTCCCGAGCGTGCTGGGCCGGGTCTGCCCCGCGCCGTGCGAGGAGCACTGCCGGCGCGACGAGGTCGACGAGGCGATCGCGATCCGCGACTCCCACCGCTACGCCGGAGACCAGGTCATCAAGGCGATGCTCGATGACGAGGTCGATCCGCCGGTCCCATTCGAGGTCCA
>DASYSM010000130.1:0-6610 GCA_036003325.1 Candidatus Limnocylindrales bacterium | reverse complement strand
GGCCGACGTCGCGGCAAGCGGTGCGTCGTCCGAGACTTCCCAGGAGGCCGCATCGTCGAGATCGACGCCATCAGCGGGTGCCCCGGCGCCAGTGGTCGCGGCGCTGGCGGTCGCGTTCGTCGATGTGTCATCGGTCACGGTCGCAGCGGCGGCCATGCCGGCGACGGCGGCTTTCGCTTGCTTGCCGCGCGCAGTCGTCTTCGGCTTTCCCGAGGCGGTGCCGGCCGCCTGCGGCGCCGTCCCGCCGCCCGCCGCGACCGAGGCACTGGACATCGAGGCCGCCGGCATGGCCGAGCCAGACCCCATGGCTCCGACCGACGCCCCCGCCGGAACCAATCCACCCGCGGCGAGAGGACGAGGCCCCGCATCGTCGGGGCGGCGACGCCGGAACGCGATGAGCAGAACGCCGACACCGACCATCACCAGCAGAGCAAGCACGCCTGGGAGGAGTGCCGGGCTGCCCCCCGGATCACCGGGCGTGTCGTTTCCCCGGGCGGTGACCGCGGCCACCAGCGCAGGAGAGGCGGTCGCCGCCGCGCTGGAGGTTGCTTCCGACGCGGCTGCGGACGCACCGGGAGTCGCCACCTGGCCGGTACCGGGCGCCGCGGTGCGCTTCGGCGGCGAAGTCGGTTTGGCCGTGCGGTTCGGGGCCTTGGTCGCTGCGGCCTTCGCGGTCGGGGTCGGAGTCGGCTTTGCGGTCGGCTTCGGGGTCGGTTTCGGCGTGGGCTTTGGCGTGGGCGTCGGCGTCGGTTTGGGAGTGGGCGTCGGGGTCGGCTTCGGGGTCGGCTTCGGGGTCGGTGTGGGGGTCGGCTTCGGGGTCGGCGTGGGGGTCGGAGTCGGGCTCGGGGCGGTCACGACGATCGGAGGATGACTGCCGAATGGTTCCGTGCACGTCCCCGAACTGTTCGTGACCCGGAATCGATACGTGTACGAACCAGCGGACAAGGTCGTTGACCAGGTGAACGTGCCACCGGCACTCGCCATCGGATGCCAGGTGCCGCTCAGTCGGGTGTAGGCCGCCGTCAGAGGCGCACCGCCGGTGACCGTGATCGTGAAGTGGAATGTGGTGGCCGTGGTGCCGCTCGTTGGCGACACGGAGCCCGTATACACCGTCGTCCCGCAGGACGACGCGGCGACGCTGCCGGGCGCGACGAACAGCCCGAACAGCAGAAGGCTGATCGCCAGCGCCACGACTCCAGGGAGCCGAGATGGATGATTCCGTCTTCGAGGCACACCGTCTCCCATGACTGGGTGCCTCGACCGTAGGTCAAGGGGTGGGTGCGCGACCCTCGGCCCGATGGTGCAAAGCCCGAGTACTTTCGTCCGTGAGCGTGGGGGGAACGCACCGGCTCGATGGTCATGCCACCGGCCAGTTGCGTTGACCGGGACGCGCGCAAGCGGGGAGACGTCGTAACCGCTAGCCTCCGCATCGCGATGACGTCCCAGCCGGTCGCGCCGTCCCCCGAGATCCAGCTGCTCGACCTGGAAAAGCGATTCCGAGAGGTCCGGGCTGTGGACGGCGTGACGCTCGAGGTGCGGACCGGGGAATTCTTCTCGCTGCTCGGCCCGTCGGGCTGCGGCAAGACCACGACGCTGCGGATGATCGGCGGGTTCGAACTGCCGACCGCCGGCCGGATCCTGCTGCGCGGGCGGGACATCACCTATGACCCGCCGGACAAGCGCCCGGTCAACATGGTCTTCCAGAACTACGCGCTGTTCCCGCACCTCGACGTCGGCGACAACATCGCCTTCGGGCTCAAGCGGAAGGGCGTGGCCAAGCCCGAGATCGAGCGGCGCGTCGGCGACGCGCTCGAGCTCGTGCATCTCGAGGGCTACGCGCGCCGCAAGCCGAACCAGCTGTCGGGCGGCCAGCAGCAGCGCGTCGCGCTCGCCCGGGCGCTCGTGAACCGGCCCAACGTCCTGCTCCTCGACGAGCCGCTCGGCGCGCTCGACCTCAAGCTCCGCAAACGGCTCCAGATCGAGCTCAAGCGGATCCAGGTCGAGGTCGGCATCACGTTCGTCTACGTGACACACGACCAGGAGGAGGCGCTCACGATGAGCGACCGGATCGCGGTCATGAACCGCGGCAAGGTCGAGCAGCTGGGCACGCCCGAGGCACTCTACGAACGCCCGGCGACCCGCTTCGTGGCCGACTTCATCGGTACGACCAACCTGTTGCGCGGGGAGGTCGTGTCGACCGACGCGGACTGCGCGATCGTCCGGCTCGAGTCGGGCGAGACGTGCCCGGTCGGCCGGTCCGGGCGCACGGTCGGTGATGCGGTCGACATCAGCCTTCGCCCCGAGGCGATCTCGCTCCGCGAGCACGACGCGCAGGCCGGGGGAAGCACGAGCTCGCCGAGTCCCGCCGGTCCGTGGTCGCTATCCGCGGTGATCGAGCAGGCCGCCTACCTGGGCGCCTCGGTCCAATATCAGGTCCGCACCGAAGGCGGATCCGCGATGACCGTCCTGGCACCGAAGGTCGGTGCAAGGCTGCCGGTGGGAAGTCCCGTGGCGTTGTCCTGGCCGCCCGACGAGGCGCTGGTCCTCGGCGATCGGCCCGTTGCGATGGAGGAGATGCCGTGACGCACGAACACGATGGCTCGTCGATCGACCTCGAACGCCGGCTGGTCCAGGTCATGGCCGAGAACCGGCTGACCCGGCGCCAGCTTCTCGAGCGGATGGGCGCGCTCGGGATCGCCGCCGCGCTGGCGCCGATCGTGGCCGCCTGTGCACAGGCCGGGCTCACCTCGCCGTCACCGTCGTCATCGGCGGCCGGCTCCGGTCCGACCAGCAGCGCCACCGCGGTCCCCAGCGCGTCGGCGGCTGCCAGCGCGAGCCCGTCCGCCGCGGCGAGCGTCGCGGCCGCCTCGCCGCCCACCCCGGAGAAGGACCTGATCGTCTACAACTGGGACTCGTATATCGGCGAGAACACGATCGCCCAGTTCGAGGACAAGTACGGCATCAAGGTCAAGTACGTGCGGTTCACCGATGCCGTGACCCAGATGGCGAGCCTGCGCAAGGACGGCAAGGGCGGCGGCTACGACGTCAGCTACCCGGCCTCGACCGAGATCCCCGGGCTGGTCCGCGACGGGGTCATCCAGCCGCTCCACCGCGAATGGATCCCGAACATCGCCAACCTCGGGGCGGACTGGCAGAACCCGAGCTACGACCCGAACAACCAGAACTCGGTGCCGAACTACTGGTGGACGACCGGCTTCACCTGGGACCCGGCCAAGATCCCGGCAGACCTCACCAGCTGGGATGCGCTGTGGGATCCGGCGTACAGCGGCAAGATCGGGATGCTCGACGACGTCCAGGAGTGCTTCGCAGCGGCGTCGTTCAAGCTCGGCCTGCCGATCAACTCGACCGACGACGCCGAGCTGGACCAGGCGCTCGCATTGCTCGAGCAGCAGAAGCCGCTCCTGCGCAAGTACACCGACGACGACATCGGCGACATGACCAGCGGCCAGCTGTGGATCAGCCATGCCTGGTCGGGTGACTGGGTCCAGATGACCTATGACAACCCAGCGATCAAGTACGTGATCCCGTCGGAGGGCGCGATCCGCGGCTCGGACACGATGGTCATCACGTCGGGCGCCCAGCATCCGATCGCGGCGAACCTGTGGATCGACTTCAACCTCGATGCGCGGATCAGCGCGGCGAACTCGAACTGGACGGGCTATCTCGGGCCGAACGCCGCCGCGATGGAGACGATCAACCCCGCCCTCCTCGCCGACCCGAACCTCAACCCGTCGGCCGAGATGTACGCGAAGCTGACCGAGCTCATCCAGCTCGAGGGCGCCAACCTCGACAAGTACACCCAGCGCTGGAACGCGCTCCGAGCGTAGGCCGATGGCCGACCTGCCCCTGGGCGAGCGGACGGTCGCGGCCGGGGCCGCGACCGATGCCCGTCCGCCCGGCGGGCCGCGGCGCCGGTCGCGCCTTGGGGGCGCGTTCTTCGTCCTGCCCGGGATCGTCTGGCTCGGTGCCTTCTTCCTGGTCCCGCTGGCGGCGATCCTCATCGTCAGCCTCGGGACCAATGACGCGACGGGTCACATCGACCTGTCGGTCCTGAACCTCCGGAACTACGTCCAGGCGATCCGGCCCGAGTACGTGCCGGCCTTCGCAAACTCGCTGCGATACGCGGCGCTGACGACGGTCCTGTCGATCCTCATCGGCTACCCGATCGCCTACTGGATCTCACGCTACGGCGGCCGTCGGAAGGTGCTGCTGCTCATCCTCGTGATGCTGCCGTTCTGGACGAGCTACCTCATCCGGACCTACGCGTGGATGATCATCCTGCGCGACAACGGCGTCCTCAACTCGATGCTCCAGGCGGTCGGTCTCACGAGCGAACCGATCGCCCTGCTCAACACCGACTTCTCGGTCGTGCTCGGGATGACCTACGGCTTCCTGCCCTTCGCGATCCTGCCGCTGTACGTCTCGATCGACCGGCTCGACGAGAACCTCGTCCAGGCCGCCCGCGACCTGTACGCGAGCGGTCGGTCCGCATTCCTCCACGTGACCCTGCCGCTGACGATGCCCGGGATCATCGCCGCGGCCCTGCTGACGTTCATCCCGGCGATCGGCGACTACGTCACCCCGGACCTGCTCGGCGGCGCGCAGACGACGACCATCGCCAAGGTCGTCCAGGTGATCTTCACCAGCGGACGCGATTGGCCGTACGGCTCGGCGCTCGGGTTCCTGTTGATGGTGGTGACGCTCGGCGGGACATTGCTCGCGCTGCGCAGCCTGCGGCGGGAGACGTTCGCGGCATGAGGACGGGGCGGAACCGCTGGCTGACCGGGTTCGCGGCGCTGACCTACGCGTTCCTGTTCGCGCCGATCGTCATCCTCATCATCTTCAGCTTCAACGTCTCGCGCCGGAACTTCGTCTGGCTCGGCTTCACCACCGACTGGTATCCGAAGCTGTTCGCCAACCAGGACCTGATCGACGCCCTCGGGATCACCCTGCAGGTCGCGGTCATCGCCGTCATCGGCTCGACGATCCTGGGCTCACTGCTCGGTCTGGGGCTGGCCAGGCTGCACTTCCGGGGCAGCGGCGCCACCGAGACCCTGCTGCTCCTGCCGATGGTGACCCCGGAGATCATCATGGGCATCAGCCTGCTGATCTTCTTCAGCCAGCTGTTCGCCCAGAACGGGTCACTCGCCCAGATCTCGATCGCCCACATCACCTTCTGCATCTCGTACGTGGCGGTCACGGTCCGGGCGCGGGCGGTCAACCTCGACCCGCGGCTGGAGGAGGCGGCCCGTGACCTCGGCGCCTCGGCGACCGGCGCGTTCTGGCACGTGACGCTGCCACTCATCGCGCCCGCGGTCGCGGCCGGCGCGATGCTGGCCTTCGCGCTGTCGTTCGATGACCTCGTCATCACCTCGTTCAATGCCGGCGTCGACTCGACGACGCTGCCGATCTTCATCTACAGCTCGCTCAAGTTCGGGGTGACCCCGCAGATCAACGCGATCTCGACGATCATCGTGGCGGTCGTCGCGGTCGTCCTGCTCATCGCCTGGCGGCTGGGCGCGTTCGGCGGCGCCGACACGACGGTCGTGGCCGAGCCGGACGCCGTCTGAGGCGGCGCGCCCCCTCCGACCAGACGGCTCCGAGCCGCCGGCGCCGGGTACCATCCCCCGATGGACGCCTCCACGACGCCCATCCTCGAGATCGGCCTGATCCTGCTGGCCGCCGTGGCGGGCGGGTACGTCGCGCGGCGCGTCGGCCTGCCGGCGATCGTCGGCTACCTGGCCGTCGGGCTGGCGTTCTCGCCGTTCACGCCGGGCTACGTCGCCGATCACGAGCAGCTCGAGCTGCTGGCCGACGTCGGCGTGGTCCTGCTGCTGTTCGAGGTCGGGATCGAGGTCGACCTCGGCCGCCTGCGCCGCGACCACGGGCCGATCCTGTGGACGGCACCGGTGCAGGTCGTGCTGACGACCGCCATCGCGGGACTCGCCTTCCTGGCGACCGGCCTGGAGCCGGTCGCGGCCGCGCTCGTCGGTCTGTGCGTCGCGCTGTCCTCGTCGGTCGTGATCGTCAACATCACCGTCAGCCGCCGGCGCACCACCGACCGTCCGACCGAGGTCGCGCTGCTCGGCTGGAGCGTCGTCCAGGACCTCGTCGGGGTGGCATTGGCCGCGATCTTGCTCGCCGCGGTGGACCCCGGGCGACGGTCGCTCCCGGAAGCCGCGCTCGGGCTGGGCGGGTTCGCCCTGGTATCGATCGGCGTCGCCTGGCTCCTGCCGCGCGCGCTGCGCCAACTGCGGGACGATCACGACCTGTTCCTCATCGCGTCGGTCGGGTCCGGCCTCGCGCTGGCCGGGCTGGGCGCCGCGGTCTTCGGGGTGCCGCTGGCCCTCGCCGCGTTCGTCGGTGGTCTGGCGGTGACCGAGAGCCATGAGGCGGCCGAGGCGCGCCGCCGGCTGCGACCGTTCCGTGACGTGTTCGCGGTGCTGTTCTTCGTCGCCATCGGGACGCTCATCGACCCGAGCCGGCTCGGGGCCGCCGCGCCCTGGATCGTGCTGCTGCTGGCCCTTGTGGCGGTCGCCAAGGTCGGTGTCGCGTGGGCGCTCACGCGCGTCGCACGTCTCGAGGTCCG
>DASYSM010000129.1:0-5018 GCA_036003325.1 Candidatus Limnocylindrales bacterium | reverse complement strand
GGGCCTCGCGCCCCGCGACCTCCTCGCGCGGATGGCCGGATCCGTGCCCGTGACGGTCGTCGGCGACGCGGCCAGCGACCAGCCACTCCCCGCGCCACCGACCGAGGGCGTCGTCTGCGGCTGCATGGGTACGACCGTCGCCGATCTCGCCGATGCCTGGGACCGTGGCTTCACCGAGCTAGAGCTGCTCAAGCGCGCCAGCCAGGCGTGTCTCGGGCCGTGCCAGGGCGGCGCCTGCCTGCCCAACGTCCGGTCGTGGATCGCCGCGAAGACCGGTGAGGTCCCCGCCCCGTTCACGGCCCGCCCCGCGACCCGCCAGATCACCCTCGCCGAGGCCGCCGCCGAGGGCTACGTCGATGCCTTCCGCAGGACGCCGCTCCACGACGAGCACCTCGCGGCCGGAGCGCGGATGGACAGGTTCGGTGGCTGGTGGCGGCCGTGGCACTACGGCGACGCGGTGGCCGAGTACTGGGCGGTCCGCGAGGGCGTCTCGATCGGCGACGTGTCGACGCTCGGCAAGCTGGTCGTGTCCGGCCCGGACGTGGTCGAGCTCCTCGAACGCCTCTACCCCTGCCACGTCGCGGACATCAAGCCCGGCCGGTCGCGCTACGCGCTCCTCCTCAACGAGCGCGGCCACGTCATGGACGACGGGATGATCCTGCGCGAGGCCGAGACCCGGTTCGTCCTGACGTTCACATCGGGCGGCGCGGCCAATGCTGAGATGTGGGTCCGCGACTGGATCGATGAATGGGGCCTCGACGTCCACGTCCTCGACCGGACGATGTCGCTGGCCGCGATCAACGTCACGGGTCCGCTCGCCGCCGACCTGCTGCGCCGGGCCGGGCTGGCCGACCCGCCACGCTTCCTCGGCCACGTCCACGCCGATGTCGCCGGTGTCCCGTGCCACATCATGCGGCTGTCGTTCACCGGCGAGGCCGCGTTCGAGCTCCACCACCCGATCGACCGTTCGGTCGAGCTGTGGCGCGCCCTGCTCGACCTCGGCGCCGACATGGGCATCCGGCCGCACGGGCTCCAGGCGCTGTTCGGGCTGCGGCTCGAGAAGGGCCACGTCATCGTCGGCATGGATACCGAGCTCGACACCACGCCGCGCCGGCTCGGGATGGACTGGGCGGCGCGGATGGACAAGCCGTTCTTCATCGGCCGGGCGGCGCTCGAGCGGACCGCCAAGCTCCCCGACGAGCGGCGCTGGCTCGGGTTCACGATGCCGGGCCCGGCGCCGGCCGAAGGAGCACCGATCTGGGCGGGCGGCGAGGTCGTCGGCAACGTGACCGGGAGCTGGACCTCGCCGCTCATGGGCAAGGCACTGATGCTCGGCTGGCTCCGCCGGACGCCATTCCCCGAGCGTGTCGAGATCGACGGCCGCGAGGCGGTCGTGACGCCGACTCCGTTCTACGATCCGGAGGGTCATCGTGCGCGCGCTTGAGCCCTTGGCCGGGCTGCGGGTCGTGGCGGAACCCGCCTCGCTCGACACGGCGCGCTGGCGCGGCGACACCGTGACGGTGCTGCGCTTCGCCTCCGACGATGCGTTCGCGATCGGCGCGTCCGGCGTCGATGTCGACGACGAGCATGCGATCGTCGAGTCGGAGGCGGGCTTCTCGGGCACGTGGGTCGCGGTCGAGGACGTCGCCCACCACATCGAGTGGTCGCTCCCGGCGTCCCGCCCAGCGCTCGCCCAGGGCTCGATCGCCGGCGTCCCGGCAAAGCTGTGGCTCGCCGCTGACGGACCTGCCCTGCTGTTGACCGCGACGGCCTATGCCGACGAGCTCGCGGGAAGGCTCCGATGAGCGCCTACACGGACACGCTGCCCGAGATCCGCTGGCCCGACGGTCCGCCGAAGAAGGCCTACGACGTCGTGATCATCGGCGGCGGCGGGCACGGCCTGTCGACCGCCTACTACCTCGCGACCCGCCACGGCATCACCGACGTGGCCGTGCTGGAGGCCGACTACATCGCCTCGGGCAATACGGGCCGCAACACGACCATCATCCGGGCCAACTACGGCATCCCCGAGGCGATCCGCTTCTACCAGCACTCGCTCGAGCTGTACCAGGGCCTCGAGGCCGCGACCGGCGCCGACATCCTGTTCCAGACCAAGGGCATCTTCTGGATCGCCCACACTGAGATGGCGATGCGGACCGAGCGCGCGCGGGCACAGATGAACACGGCCTGCGGCGCGAAGACCTACATGCGCACCCCGGCGGAGCTCAAGGAGCTGGTCCCACAGGTCGACCTGACCGGCGGCGGCCGCTACCCGGTGCTGGGTGCGTCGCACCACGTCGAGGGTGCCACGGCCCGGCATGACCGGGTCGCCTGGGCGTTCGCGTCGGGCGCGTCGCGGCGCGGGGTGGAGATCCACCAGCACACCCCGGTGACCGGCCTCATCCGCGACGGCGACGGCGGCCGGGTCGTCGGGGTCGAGACCGCGGCCGGACCGATCGCCGCCGGAGTCGTCCTGTCCGCGGTCGGCGGCCGGGTGACGGCGATGGCCGCCAAGGCCGGGGTCCGGCTGCCGATCCGCACCCATCCGCTCCACGCCTTCGTCACCGACGACTACGCCCAGGGCTTCGGGCCCATCCTCGCTTCGACCGAGCTCGCCTGCTACGTGTCGCAGACCGAGCGTGGCCAGATGCTGATCGGCGCCGAGTTCGACTCGCAGCCGTCGTACTCGCGCCAGTCGTCGTTCGCGGCGCTGCGGTCGTACTCGTACAAGATCACCCGGCTGCTGCCGTTCCTGCGCGAGCTGCGCATCCTGCGGACGTGGGCCGGGATCTGCGACATCTCCGCCGACTACTCGCCGATCATGGGCGCCACCGGCGTCGACGGCTTCCTGGTCACGACCGGCTGGGGGACGTGGGGGTTCAAGGCGATGCCGGCGGGCGGGGAGGGGATGGCCGAGTTGATCGCCACGGGCCGGCCGTCGGCCTTCATCGCGCCGTTCACGCTCGATCGGTTCCGGCGCGATCACGTGCTGGCCGACCAGGGCTCGGCGGGGACGCGCTGATGCTGTGGCTCGACTGCCCGTGCTGCGGTCGCCGCCCGCTCGACGAGTTCACGTTCGGCGGCGAGCGCCGCCACGTGCCCGACTGGATCACCGACCCCGACGAGCGCGACTTCGACGACGTGTGGATCCTGGAGAACCCCGACGGCCTGACGACCGAACGCTGGTTCCATGCCGCCGGCTGCCGGCGCTGGCTGACGGTCCGACGCGACACCGCGACCGATACCGTCGTCGAGGTCGTCGCGTGACGCGCCTGGCCGACCGCCAGATCGAGATGGTCCTGCGCAATCGGGTCTATTTCGGGGTCGGGGCGATCGAGCGGCTCCCCGAGGTGGTCGCCTCGGCCGGCGGCTCGCGGGTGTTCGTGGTGAGCGACCCGGGCGTCCGACGGTCGGGCGTCGTCGATCGCGTCCTCGAGGTGCTGACGTCCGACGGCTTCGAGACAGGCCTGTTCGCCGATTGCGAGCCGAACCCGGGCGCCTCGACCGTCGAGCGCGGCTCCGCAGCGCTGCGCGACTTCGGCCTGGGCGGCACGGTCGTCGTGCCGGTCGGTGGCGGCTCGTCGATGGATACGGCCAAGGCGCTCGACCTGCGGGCGACCAACGACCTGCCCGTCTGGGAGCTCGAATACGACGGGCCCGGGTTGGCGCCCGGCCGCCCGCTCGTCGCCGTCCCGACCACGGCCGGCACCGGCGCCGAGACCAACTCGTTCGCCGTGATCACCGATGAAGCGGCCGGGCGCAAGGGCTACATCGGCCATCCGTCGCTGTTGCCCGTGGCGACCATCCTCGATCCGATGCTGACCGTCGGCCTGCCACCGGCGGCGACCGCCGCGACCGGCGTCGACGCGATGACCCATTCGCTCGAGTCGCTGCTGTCGGCCAATCCGAACCCGTTCGCCGAGATGACCGCGCTCGGGGTGATCCGGACCGTCGGGGCGTGGCTCCGGGCCGCCGTCGCCGACGGCTCCGACATCGAGGCGCGCTCGCAGATGCTGGTCGCCTCGCATCTGGCGGGCGTCGGGCAGGCGAGCGGGACCGGTGTGGGCCTCGTCCACGCACTGGGGCACTCGATCGGGACGCGGGGCCGGGTGGCCCATGGCACCGCCCTGGCGACCGTCCTTCCGGAGGTCCTGCGCTTCTACCTCGGGACGCGCGATCGCGAGCTCGCCCTCGTCGGGATCGCCCTGGGGGTGGCGTCCGCCGCCGAGCCCGAGCCGACCGCCGCCGCGGTCGCCATCGGCGCCATCGAGCAGCTCCTGCGCGACCTCGACCAGCGTCCGACCCTCCGGCAGCTCGGCCTGGCCGACAGCGCCGCCATCGACCAGCTCGTCAGCGACACCCTCGACGACGCCGCCATCCGGAACTCCCCGCGCCTCCCGACCGCGACCGAGGCGCGGGAGATCCTGAGCGCGGTCCAGGGCTAGCAGGCCAGCCCGGCCCCCTCGACCCGCCCGTCCCGCGAGACGGCGGACACCTTGTGGTGATGCATGTGGACTGCATCAAACCGGTCTGCCTGTCGCTTTGATGCCGGCCTGATGCAGCCTACGTGCATCGACCGGGGAACCCCCTGGATCCGCGAAACCACTCGGATCCGCGAAACCACCCGGATCCGCGAACCCGCCCGGATCCTGGGAACCGCCCGGGGCGACCGACCCGGGCCCCTCAGAGGAGCGGCACGACCTCGCCGATCAGTCGTTCGATCGATTCGGTGTCGTAGGGCGCGGGCTGCTCCGAGATGACGGTCCGGAAGCCCAGCTCGACGTAGGGTCGGAGCCGGTCCGCGAGCTGTTCCGCGGTGCCGTTCCAGAACGTCGAGTCATCCGCGACATTCGCCAGTGGCGTCTTGTTGTGCGCCATGGCGGCCTTCCAGACCTCGATCGCCTCGGCCTCGGTGTCGCGGATGGTGGCCTTGATCCCGAGCGTGAACTCGATCTCGGCGATGTCGCGCCCGACGGCCGCGCAGTGCTCCCGCAGGACGTCGATCTTGTGGGCCATCA
>DASYSM010000128.1:0-8730 GCA_036003325.1 Candidatus Limnocylindrales bacterium | reverse complement strand
CGGGCGGACGGCTCGGGCGACCGCGTGGCGGCGCGCCTGACAGGCGCACATCCTGATCATTCCAGCGAGGACACCGGCACGTCCTGACGGATCTGGCCGGATTCGACTCGATCTGCGCTCAGATATCAGGGGCGGGCGCCTACCAGACGCAGGCAACGATAAGCCGCTGGTAAGGGCGGCATGCTCTACTCGGGCATGACCCTCCACGACACCTTCGCCAGCCTCTGCCGGACGGGTCGCGCTCGCCTGCACGTCACGCAACGGCGGCTAGCTGCTCAGGTCGGAGTGTCCCGCGGCTACATCGCGAATATCGAGATCGGGAGGGCGAACCCATGCCTGGCCCTGATCGAGCGCATCGCACTGGCGCTCGATCTCGACATCGAGCTCGTGGTTCGCACTCCGGTCATCCTGGGCGGATGGCAGCGAGACCTCGTGCATGCTCGGTGTTCTGGCTACGCCGATCGGCGGCTGCGGGCGACCGGATGGCAGACGGCTCGCGAGGTCGAGATCGTGAGCGGGCGATCGCACGGCTGGATCGATCTGCTGGCCTTCGACGAGGCGACTGGGATCCTGCTCGTGGTCGAGATCAAGACCCGACTCGATGACGTCGGTGCGATCGAACGCCAGATGGCCTGGTACGAGCGGTCGGCATTTCGGGTAGCCCGGGAGCTTGGGTGGGAGCCACGGCGCGTCGTCGGCTGGCTGCTCGTCCTGGCGAGCGTCGAAGTCGATGACTCGATGCGCGCGAACCGTGAGGTGATGGACCGTGCGTTCCCGGTCCGAGCGCCAGAGATGACCGCGATGATCGACACGCCCAGGGATGCCCGACCTGGCCGCGGGATCGCTCTGATCGATCCTGCCAGCCGGCGCAGGAACTGGCTCATCCGGACGCGGGCGGATGGTCGACGCACGAAGGCGCCGTATCAAGGCTACGCCGACGCGGTGCGGCGATTCACCGGCTGAGGGAGTTGGCGCGCCGCGCCTGTCAGGCGCCGATCGTCGGCAGCCGAGCGTGGACGGGATCGAGTTCCGACGGAGACTCGTCGGAATGGGGCAGGATCGAACGTGGGTATCAAGAATGTGCGCCTCAGGGGCGCACAACACGTCCGGAGCCCGATCGGGGGCCTTGGGGCGCCCGGCCGGCCGGCCGGTCACGCCCGGGCCCGCCCGGCCGGCCCGGCCCGAACGACCTAGCGGTTCTGGGAGAGGAACTTCATGACGTCGTCGAGACGGAAGCGCCGATCGCCACGCTTGCACACGCGGTAGAAGGGAAGCTCGCCCCGGTCGCCCAGCCGCTTCACCGTGTTGACGTGCAGGTGAAGCATGTCGGCAACTTCGGTCGCGGTGAGCATCGGTCCCAGTTCGTTGACGGCCATCGATGCCATGTGGTCTGTAGCCTCGCTCTGCACGATGTCTCGACGGTCCGGGTCCCTGCGGTGGTCAGGGGTAGAGTCCAGCCCGCTGTGTGACGGAATGTATGAGTGGGGGTGGGCCGCGCCAAGCCGTACTTTGGTATGCCGGGAGTACTGACCTCGGACGTACCATCCCGGCGTGCCGGATCGACCCTTCCCACCGATCGCCATCCCGAGGCTGACCCGCTGGCGACTCCAGGTCGCCCTGCTCGCGGTGGCGCTCGTCGCCGGCGCGACCCTGGTCGTCACCGCGCTCGAGCGGGGAACGGAGATCCCGGACGCCTCGGCGGTCTACCTGATCGCCGTGGTCGTCGTCGGCTCGGTGGCCGGCACGACGGCGGCGCTCGCGACCGCGCTCCTCGCCTTCGTGACCTACGACCTGCTCTTCACCGAGCCGCAGTTCTCGCTCGTCGTGTCGGACACGAGCGAGCTGCTGAACCTCGTCGTGGTGCTTGTCGTGGCGCTCGCCGTCGGCCGGCTTGCCGCGCTGGGCCGCGAACGAGCCTCCGAAGCCGACAGGCGGGCGGCCGAGGCGACCGGGTTGTTCGCCATCAGCCGCCTTCTGGCGACCGCGGACCGCACCGAGAGCGTCGCCGGCCAGGTGGTCACCCTGCTCGCCGGCAACACAGGGCTCGAGCGCGTCTGGATCGGCGTCGAGGGCGGCGCGCCCGAACGGGTCCTCGCCGACACGGGCACGGGACCCGTCCCGAGCCCGACGGTCATCACCACGCTCGTCCGGATGCCGGGAGACGTGCCTGCCCGTTGGATCCGGGCGCATGCCGCCACCGGCCGGGCGCCCGCCGGCCCTGCCACTCTCGGCCGCACCGGCACTGACGGCGGGGTCGTCCGCGTCAAGGTCGAGACGGGCGGAACCGTGTTCGGCTCGCTGTGGGCGGTCAAGCCGGCCGGGACCGATACGCCGGACCCCGAGACGACCCGACTCCTGTCGCTGGCGGCCGACCAGATCGCCCTCAGCCTCCGACGAGATCGGCTGCGCCAGGAGGCCACCGCCGCCGAGGTCGCCCGGCGCAGCGATGCGCTCAAGAGCGCCCTGCTCGACTCCGTGTCGCACGACCTGCGCACGCCGCTGTCGAGCATCCGGGCCACCGCCGGCAACCTCGCCGACCCGGCGGTCGCATGGCAGCCGGACGCGGTCCGCGCAGCCGCGGAATCCATCGACGAGGAGGCGCAACGGCTCGACCGCCTCGTTCGCTCGGTCCTCGACCTGAGCCGGATCGAGTCCGGCGAGCTCCAGCCGGACCTCGAGGTGTTCGATGCCCGAGAGCTCGTCCAGCGGGCGCTCGAGCGACTGCGGCCGGCACTGGCCGATCGCCCGTGCAGCCTCGACTTCGCCGACGACCTGCCATTGGTGCGGGTCGACGCCGTCCTGTTCGACGCGATCGTCTCGAACGTCCTCGACAACGTGGCCGAGCACACACCGGCGCGTTCCCCGGTGGCGATCCACGCGACGTGCGATCGACCGGGTCGGGTGCGGGTGACCATCGAGGATGGCGGGCCCGGCGTCTCCGATGCCGATCTGTCGCGCATCTTCGACAAGTTCCAGCGGATCAGCCAGCCGGGGGAGGGCCCGCGGCGCGGGATGGGCGTGGGGCTGTCGATCGTGCGCGGCATGGCCGAGGCCCTCGGCGGCAGCGCGAGCGCACGTCGAGGGGAGCTCGGTGGGCTGGCCATCGACCTCGACCTGCCCGCCGCCCCCGAGCCCCCGTCCGAAGGCCCCGGATGAGCGCCGCCGGCGCGCACGTCCTGCTCGTCGAGGACGACGGCGCGACCAGGAGCTCCGTCGCAGCCAACCTCGAGGCGCACGGCTACCGGATCGCCGAGGCGATCGATGTCAAGACCGCCATGGCCAGCTGGGAGAGAGGGCGCCCGGACATCATCCTGCTCGACCTCGGGCTGCCCGACGCCGATGGGCTGGTCCTCATCCGACGCGTGCGGCGCGACGCGACGACCCCGATCCTCGTCCTGACGGCGCGCGACGCCGAGTCGGACAAGGTCATCGCCCTGGAATCCGGCGCCGACGACTACGTCACGAAGCCGTTCGGACTGCCCGAGCTGCGGGCCCGGATCGGGGCGCTCCTGCGACGGTCGGGCGGACCCGGAGCTGATGCCGCCGGCCAGGTCATCCTTGGACCGATCGTCATCGACGTCGCCCGACGCTCGGTCACCGTCGATGGTGTGGAGGTGGACCTCACGCCACGCGAGTACGAGCTGCTCAAGACGATGATCAGTCAGCCCGGCCGGCTGCTGACCCGCGGCCGCCTGCTGCGGGCGGTCTGGGGCGCGGCCTATGGCGACGAATCCCACTACCTCCATGTCTACGTCAGCCGCATCCGCCGAAAGCTCGACGCCGCCGACCCGAGCGGCGCGGCGAGCTCCCTCATCGCGGCGGAACCCGGCATCGGATACCGGATCGCCGAGACGCCCGAAACCACGATTTGAGCGCTTGTTGAGCGCTCGGGGACGACCGACAGGCGGTCTCCTCTTGGGCCCCTGCCTACGGTAGGGTCATGGACTCGACCACGCCCCTGCCGTTCCCGAACGCCTCGAACGATCCGCTCGAGCGGGATCTCGCCGAGATCGATGCTGCGATCGGGCTGGTCGAGCAGGGCGTCGCGAGCCGGGTGCGTCTGGTCGGTCTGGTTCGGCCCGAAGCCGTGGCGGCCGCGGGTCTCGCTCGTGCCCAGGAGGCGAGGATCCTGTTCCGCCTCGACCGAAGCCCCGAGGGCATCTCCGCGATCACCCTCGGACCGCGAACCTAGCCTCCCGGGTGGCCGCCTCGTCGGATCGCTCCACGGAGGGCGACGAGCCAAGGTCCCGCGCCGGGCGACGACCGGCCGATCGGCGCATCGTCGTCCATCCGCAGCGATCACCCTATTTCCGCTACGCGGGCCCAGGCACGCTCACGGCACGGCCGGCTGCCAGTGCCCCGACCGGAGCGCTCGGCCTCGTCGCCGCACGTGGACGCCGCGTGCTCTTCGGGCGGCCGCTCGCGAACGATGAGGAGGCCGCCGAGCGCCTGTCGATCCCCAAGGCGCTGGCCGTCTTCTCGAGCGACAACCTGTCTTCGGTCGCGTACGCGACCGAGGCGATCATGTTCACCCTGCTGGCCGCGGGCACCGCGGCCTTCTGGCTGACCATCCCGATATCGATCGCGATCGTCTCGATCCTCGGGATCATCGTCATCTCGTATCGACAGACGATCCGGGCGTATCCCAACGGCGGCGGCAGCTACATCGTCGCGAAGGAGAACCTCGGCGTCCGGATCGGACTGGTCGCAGCCGCCGCACTGCTGGTCGACTACGTCCTGACGGTCTCGGTCAGCGTGGCGGCCGGAGTCGCGGCGATCACCTCCGCATTCCCGGCCCTGTCGACGGATCTTCGCGTCCCGCTGGCCGCGGCCTCGATCGTCGGCGTGATGCTGGTGAACCTGCGAGGCATCCGGGAGAGCGGGACCGCGTTCGCCATCCCGACCTACGTCTTCCTCGTGTCGATGCTGGCACTCATCGCCATCGGCGTCGGGCGGGCGGCCATCGGCGACGTGCCACGGGTCAGCGGGGTCACGCCGGTCGTCGTACCGGCGGAGTCGCTGGGCATCCTCCTGCTGATGCGCGCCTTCGCCGACGGCTGCAGCGCCATCACCGGCGTCGAGGCCGTGTCCAACGGCGTCCCGGCGTTCCGGCCGCCGGAGGCGGCCCATGCCCGGACCACGCTTGCGATCATGGGCGCCCTCGTCGGCCTGATGTTCCTGGGCACGTCCTGGCTGGCCGGCGCCGTGGGGGCGGTCCCGAGCACGGACGAGACCGTCATCTCCCAGATCGGGCGGGCCGTGTTCGGGACCGGGGCCGCCTACTACGTCCTGCAGTTCTCGACGATGGGGATCCTGATCCTGGCGGCCAATACGTCATTCGCCGACTTTCCGCGCCTGTCGTCACTGCTGGCACGCGACGGCTTCATGCCCAGCCGGTTCGCGTTCCGCGGCGAACGGCTCGCATTCAGCACCGGGATCGTCGCCCTGGCGGGCCTGTCGATCGCGGTCCTCGCAGCGTTCGGTGGCCGGGTCGAGGCACTGATCCCGCTGTACGCCATCGGCGTGTTCACCTCGATCACGCTGTCGCAGACCGGGATGGTCGTCCACTGGTGGCGAGAGCGCGGTCCGGGCTGGCGCCGCAGCATCGCCATCAATGGGTTCGGCGCGGTCGCGACCGGCATCGTGACGGTCATCTTCGCCGTCGCCAAGTTCGCCCTCGGCGCGTGGCTGATCGTGATCATCATCCCGATCCTGGTCGTCGCGTTGCTGTCGATCGGACGGCTGTACCGTCGCCGACGCGTCGAGACCGAGGTCCGTGACAGCAGCGTCATCGGCCCGCCGCGACGGCATCAGCGGGTGATCGTGCCGGCATCGGACGTGACACGGGACGTGGTCCAGGCCATCCGGTTCGGACGGACGATGTCCGACGACGTCGTCGCGGTCCACGTCACCGACGATCGCGAATCGGGTGCCCGGATCCGCGCCCGGTTCGAGCGCCAGCTGCCGGGGATCCCGCTGGTCGTCGTCGAATCGCCATTCCGATCACTGGTCGGCCCGCTGGTCAGGTACCTCGAGGACTATGCGGAGCAAAGCGACGGCGACATCGTGGTGGTCCTGCTCCCCGAATACGTCCCGCACCACCGCTGGGAGCGGTTCCTCTACAACGAGAACGGCCAGCGCATCCGGTCGGCGCTGCTCGGCCGACCAGACATCCTCGTGGCCGAGGTCCCCTACCGGCGCGACGTCTGACGACCCTGAACGGGCGATTCCGGGTCAGCCGCCGCGCACGATCCGGCGGGCATCGCGGCTGACCCGCAGGAACCCCGTCAGGTGCGCCCACGGCCGGATGTGGCTGGGCTCGCCGGCATAGATCGTCCGGATCGGCACCTCGGTCATCGGCAGGCCGAGCGCGATGCAGCGGGCGATCATCTCGACCTCGAAGGCGAAGCCCGAGTCGGTGCTGTCGAGCATGGCCGTCATCAGCCGCCGGCCGATGAGCCGGTAGCCCGACTGGTTGTCCGCGACGCGCCGACCGACCGCTGCCGAGAAGATCCACCCGCCGAGCGTGTTCGAGATCCGACGGACGGGCGGCATCTCGCCGAAGTCCCGCCGTCCGAGGACGAGCTCCGGCCGAGCACGGGCGAACGCCTCGAGGAAGAGCGGGATCTCGGCCGGATCGTGCTGGCCGTCGGCGTCAAGGGTGACGACCGCGACGGCGTCGCGCTCGAGTGCGTAACGGAACCCGGCCCGGAGCGCCGCGCCCTTGCCCGCGTTCGGACGCTGGCGGAGGACGGTCGCGCCGGCGGCCTCCGCACGGGAAGCGGTGTCGTCGGTCGAGCCGTCGTCGATCACCACGACCGGGAGCAAGGCTCGCGCTGCCTCGACGACCGCACCGATCCGCGGCCCTTCCTGGTAGCCGGGGACGAGCGCGAGGATGGTGTCCACGCGCGAACCCTACAGGGTCGGCCAGACCCCACAGGCGATATCCACGGGCGCGCCGACGGCCGACGGCCCGTGACCGCCGGCGTGCCGGTGCGCTAGTTCGAGTCGGTGTGGTCCGACGAGCTGTTCGGCCAGCGCAGCCATGATCCGGCGCCGGATGCGCGCGGCATGACGACCCGGGCCTCGGCCAGTGCTCCCACCGGCTCCTGGGATCCGTCCGGCGAGTCGGATGACTCCGTCCCGACCGCCGAAACCGCGTCGTGCCCCTCCGCCTCCGGATCCTGTTCGGCCGTTCCGTTGGCCTCGGCCACGGGCTGGGCCTCGGCGACGGGCTGGGCGTCGGCCTCGCTCTGTGCGACCGGTTCCGCCTCGGCGACGGGCTGGACGTCCGCCTCGGCCTGGGCGACCGGCTCCGGCTCCAGGATGGGCTCGGTCTCGGCGACCGCTGTCCGCGTCCAGGGATCGGCCGGCGCTTCGGTCTGCGCATCCGGGTCCATCACGCCGACCATCGAGCCGTTCGCGGGCTGCTCACCGTCCGCGTCGGCCGGCGCGTCGCTCGCAGCGACAGGCTCGACGGATGGGGCGGCGTCGGTCGCGACAACGGGAGAGCCCCCGGCATAGGTCGAGATCTGGGGCGGATCGTCCGGCCCGATCTGCTCGAGGTCCGGGAAGGCCGGCCGGTTGCCGGCGTACCGGGCGATCGCGACCGGGTCGGTCTCGCCCTCGAGCCGTCGGAAGTATTCGTCGATCTCGGCTCGATACGAAGCCACTGCGGACTCGACCGCGTCGACCTCGCGCGAGACCACCGTGCGATGCTCCTCGAGGCGGACCTGGAGCTGCTCGCGACGGGCGGCGATGCGCCGCTCCCGCTCGAGCTTGACTCGCTTGATCTCGCCGTCGGACCAGGCGTCGATGCCCTTGACGTCCTCCTTGGCAAGCTCACGGAGCTGCTCGGCCTCGAGCGCCTCGCGGGCGCGGATCGCGTCGACGTGGGCCTGTCGCTTCTGCTCGGTGATCTCGACGCTGCGGGCCTGCTCGGCCGCCGCCGTCGACTGCATCGCCTTGGCAAGATCGGCCAGGAAGGTCGCCCCGTCGTCGCTCTGGGCACTCGCGTCGTACGCGGTCGCGACCGTGGGATCGCCGGGGTCGCTGCCATTCCTGCCGAACGACGCGCTCTGCTCCGCCTCGACCCCGGATGCTGTCGGGCTGACCTCTGACTGGTGATCGGACATGTCGCGCTCTCCGCGATCCCTCGGCCGGTCGCTCCCGGTACCTCCGCCGCGTGCCGTCGGGCCTGCGATGGTACGTCGGCGGCTCGATTCGGGCAATGGGTCGGAGTCTTTTGAACAGAGGTTGGCGCCCCCGGCAGGATTCGAACCTGCGACCTTCCGCTTAGAAGGCGGCTGCTCTGTCCACTGAGCTACGGGGACGGTGCGTCCACTCTACCCTAGGGCCCATGGCTCGCCCGCCGACGCAGATCGATTCCCGACCCGGGATGGCGTCCCAAGACGCGGCCGTGGCGCTGCGGCGCTGGTGGCGACTGGATGGCGATCTCGAGGCCCTCCCCAGCGAGCGAGACCAGAACTTCCTCGTTCGCGACGACGCCGGACGTCCTGCGTTCGTCCTCAAGATCGCGAACCTCGAGGAGCGGCACGAGTTCCTCGACTGCCAGGACCGGGCGATGGCGGTGCTCTCCGCCGCCGGAATACCCGTCCAGCCCATCCGGCCGACAGTCCAAGGGCTCGAGATCGCCGGCCTCGGCGATCCAGGGCCGCCATGGGCGAGGGTCTTCGGCTGGCT
Organism: Candidatus Limnocylindrales bacterium; assembly: GCA_036003325.1. Lineage (GTDB taxonomy): Bacteria > Chloroflexota > Limnocylindria > Limnocylindrales > CSP1-4 > SPCO01. The sequence continues at coordinate 27 of DASYSM010000128.1, read as the reverse complement.
CCCGGGCCGAACGTTGGCCACGGTCCC
>DASYSM010000127.1:0-5616 GCA_036003325.1 Candidatus Limnocylindrales bacterium | reverse complement strand
CGACAGCGGGTCGTTGACCCGGATCGTCTTGCGCGCGATCTGGCGGCCATCCTGGTAGACGGCCAGGTCGGTCGTGAAGTCGGTCGGGTGTCCGGTGTCGAAGCCGGGCGCCTCGAAGTCGATGTTCTTGACCAGCAGCAGACCTGGCGTCCCGATCGGCTGGACCGTCAGCGACTGGCCCTCGGCCACCACCAGGCCCTGCTCGTCGCCGAGACGGGCGGTCGCCGCGGCCGCGATGAGGAACAGGATCAGGCCGAGATGGGTCAGCAGGGTCGCCATCTTGGTGTACTGGTGGCGGTCGCCATACAGGAAGCGCGTGCCGTCGGGCGCGGCCTCCTCCCGGACGTGGAAGCCGCTCCGGCGCAGCACCCGCCCGACGTCCTCGACGGCCACCCCGTCCATCGCCGCCCGGTCGGGGAGGATGGGGTCGAAGAACGGCTCCGGCTGGGCGACGCGCACGTCGCTGACGCCGCGCCACAGACGGGGCGTCCGGTCGAGGGTGCAGACGATGATCGAGGTGACCAGCACGACCAGGCCGGCGCTGAACCACGGCGAGCGGAATACGGCGAACAGCGACAGCCGCTCCATGACGTCGACGATGGCGCTGCCCAGCACCGGGTCGTAGCGCTCGCGCAGCTGGTCCATGGCCGTCGCGTAGTCGGTCGCCGAGCGGAACGCGAAGTCGGGCAGCTGCTTGATGGTCATCCCGACGACCGCCAGCAGGGCCAGCACGATGATCTGGAAGACCGCGAAGTCGACCGATGTCAGCAGTCGCCACAGCCCGTACCCGAGGCGGGCTGGGATGTTCCGGCCGGACGGGCGGGTGGTGGCCGCCGAGATGGCGGCCGGGCTCGCGATGGCTCGAACCCCTTAGACGGCGTCGAGGGCGGGAATGGGCCGCTCGTCGGTCGGCGCGGCGTCGCCGCCGGCGCCGGACGTGATGCTTGCGCCCCCGCTCCCTGCGGCGGCGCGCGCGGCGTCGAGCCCGATGGACAGGTCAGCCTCGAGATCCTCGAGGTCCTCGAGCCCGACCGATACCCGCAGCAGACCGGGCGTGATGCCGGCCGCGAGGAGGTCGGCCTCGCTCGACTGCCGGTGCGACGTCGACGGCGGGTGGACGACCATCGTGTGGACGCTCCCGAGCGAGGCGGTCAGCTCGGGCAGTGCCAGGGCATCGATGAGGGCTCGGCCGGCGACCCGCCCGCCCTCGACCTCGAACGCCAGCATCCCGCCCGCCACACCGGGTCGGAACTGGCGCAGCGCGACCTCGTGCTGCGGGTGGCTGGGCAGGCCCGGATAGAGCACGGAGCGGACGCCCGGCTGTCGCTCGAGCCACGCGGCCAGGGCGGCCGCGGAGGTCGCGTGGCGCTCGACCCGGATGGCGAGGGTCAGCATCCCGCGCAGGACCAGGAACGCTTCGAGCGGGCCGAGCGTCGCTCCGGTGTCCACCTGCACGCGTTCGACCTCGGCGACCATGTCCGACGGGCCGGCGACGACGCCGGCGATCACGTCGCTGTGGCCACCCAGGAACTTGGTGGCCGACTCGACGACGAGGTCCGCGCCGAGCGCGAGCGGGCGGCAGATGTACGGCGACGCGAAGGTGTTGTCGACGACGTACCGGGCGCCGTGTCGATGGGCGAGCTCGGCGAGTGCCGCGTGATCGGCCAGGTGGGTCGTCGGATTGGCGATCGACTCCGCGTAGAGCACGCGGGTCGGGGCTGCGGCGAGGGCGGACGCGACCGCGTCGAGGTCGGTCGTGTCGACGAACTCGACCCGCACCCCGAAGCCGCCGAACCGGCGCGCCAGCTGGGTGTGCGTCGAGCCGTAGGCCGCGAGCGGCGCGACCACCCGGTCGCCGGCGGTCACGAGCGAGGCGAGCGCGGCGTGGATCGCGGCCATCCCCGAGGCCAGGGCGGCGCCTGCCGCGCCGCCCGCCAGCTCCGCATAGGCTGCCCCGAGCGCGGCGGTGGTCGGGTTCGAGATTCGACTGTAGGCGTACCCGGCCCGCCCATCGGCGGCGACCCGCCCGAGCTCTGCGGCGTCGGCCGACGCGAACGTGGCGCTCTGGTAGATCGGGACGCTCGTCGGCGTCTGGTCGACCTCGGGAGCGCGCGATGCGGCGCGGATCGCGCGGGTCGAGAAGCCCCTGGGCTCCGGCCGGGGTCGCGGCTGGCTGTCGCTCACGGAGCGATGCTACACCGGAGTCGCCGTCCGCCCGCTGCGCGGGACGGGCACGCCCGTCACGCGGTCCTTGCCGGCCCGCTTCGAGTCGTACATCGCGCCGTCGGCGCTGATGATCAGCTCATCGGGGGTGCGCCCGTCATCCGGGTAGCTCACCACCCCGATCGACAGCGACGGCCGACGGTCGGCGCCGGGCAGCTCGATGGCCATGGCGTTGACGCCGAGCCGGATCTTCTCGGCCAGGACGAATCCGCCGGTCGGATCGGTCTCGGGCAACAGCACCACGAACTCGTCACCGCCATAACGAGCGGCCGTGTCGATCTGGCGGACGCCCCTCGTGATGACCTCGCCCACGCCACGCAGGACCCGGTCGCCGTAGAAGTGACCGAGCCGGTCGTTGATGCCCTTGAGCTCGTCGAGATCCATCATCAGCAGGCAGAACCCGCGGCCCGACCGGGCGCTGCGCGCGATCTCGCGCTCCATCGCGGCGAAGAAGAACGAGCGGTTGAACAGGCCGGTCAGCGGGTCGACGGTCGACAGCCTGATGGCCGCCTCGCGGGTCCGTCGCTGGGCGCGAGCGATGACCATCGCCGCGTACGACAGCAGGACGAGGGCGGTCAGGTTGATCCCGACCACGGCTGCGGCCGCCGGCCCGAGCGTGCCCGCTGTCCCGGCGAGGACCGCCAGCAGGTAGCCGATCGCGGCGGCCGCGGTCAGACCGACCGTGATCGGCGGCGAGACGACGAGAGCGGCGCCGCCGACGATCAGCGGAAAGGCGAAGAAGAACGGACTGGCGACGCCGCCGGTCAGCGCGACGAGCAGGGTCGCCACGGTGATGGCAGCCGATCCCTCGACCACGAACTTGGCCGGGCCGAGCGTGTCGGGTGGCAGCAGGTCGTGGACGATGAGGATGAACAGGCCCGACAGCGCCAGCAGGAGCAGGATCGCCGGCTCCGTGTCGGGCCACAGCCCGGTCGTGACGACCACCACGGTCGTGGCCAGCAGGAAGATCCACGACACGATCCGGACGACCCGGTCGTACGTCTGGGTCGAGACCCCGTCCTCGGCCGTCCCGCCCGCAAGCCCGCCGATGACCGCCGCCTCCGCCGCCCGCCGATCGTCGTCGACGGCCGCGGCGGTCGGTGGCGCGACCGGGCTCGAGCGGCCCATCAGCGGCGGGACGGCGACGAGGGCCATGACCGCGAGGTTCGCGGCGACCAGGATGACGATCAGGATCAGGACCGGCTCCACCGGCAGACTCGACCTCGCATGGTTCGGGGCGTCGGCGAACGAGGCGCCCCCGCGTGGCGCCATCTTAGCCGTCCATCGACGGCGTCCAGCCGTTCGGGCGGCGGTTCGGTGCCCTCGTGCAACGCGTTCGGCTCGGAGCGAGCCCGGATCGGTCGGCGGGTCAGCGCGTCCCGTACTGATAGGTCTGCTTGACCAGTCGGAGATAGACGAACGTCTCGGTCTCGCGCACCCCGTCGATGGCGCGCAGGCGCTCGGCCAGGAAGACCAGCAGCGCGTCGTTGTCCTCGCACACCGTTTCGATCAGCAGGTCGTAGCTGCCGGCGGTGATGACGACGTAGTCGACCTCGGGCATCTGGGCGAGGTGCTCGGCGACCTCGATCAGCTTGGCGCTCTCGCACCGGATGCCGATCATCGCCATCTGGTGAAAGCCGAGCTTGAGCGGGTCCGTCACCCCGACCACCTGGAGGATGCCGCGCTCGATGAGCCGGTTCGTTCGGGCCCGGACGGCCGCCTCCGAGACACCGAGGTCCGCGGCGATCTGCGTGAACGGTCGCCGGCCGTCGGCCTGGAGATGCTCGATGATCCGCTTGTCGAGCGGCGACACGTCGTCGGAGGTGCGGCTCGACACCGCGCGCGATCGCTGGGGCCGCTCGGGCAGGCTCATGGCGTCATCGAACGGAGCGACCGGATGTGGCCATCGCGCCGGATGCTAGCACGCCATCGCGGGCCGTCCGGACGGCTGTCTCACGAGCCGCGGTCGAGTTCGGCGAGCATCGGCCCGAGTGCGACGATCGAGTCGAGGGCGATCGGGTCGAGCACGAGCTGGACGTGGCTGATCCCCTCCGCCGCGAACGCCCGCAGGGTCCGGGCAAGGACGACGGGGTCGCCATCGATCGGGTCGACGCGGGTCGGCGGGTCGGAGCCCTGGAGCCGGCCGGTGCCGCCCGCCAGGCGGACCAGGACGGCCACCGATCGTTCGACCTCGGCAGGGTCACGACCGACCTCCCGGCACGCCTCGTCCACGCGGGCGCGGAGCGGGGCGACGCCCGCCGGCCGGTTGTCGATGTCGTTGTACCAGGAGTTCCACGCTGCGGCGTGCGCCATCGTCGCGCGGAGCATCCGTGGACCGTTGGAGCCGATCATCAGCGGCGGTCCGTGCCGACGCGGGCCGCGCGGCAGGATCTCGCAGTCGCGCGCCTGGTACCAGCGACCGTCGAAGTCGATGGCGCCGTCGCGCAGCAGCGTCCGGATGATGGTGAACGCTTCCTCGAACCGGTCGATCCGGTGGTCGAACGGGAACCCGAACGCGCGGAACTCGGTCTCGTTCCAGCCCGCACCCAGGCCCAGCACGAACCGCCCGCCGCTCAGCTCGTCGATCGTGACCGCCTGCTTGGCCAGCAGTGCCGGATTGTGGAAGTTCGTGCAGGCGACGAGTGGCCCGAGCTCGATCCGGGTCGTCACCGCCGCCATCGCAGCGAGCGTGGTCCAGGCCTCCCACGGGCCGCGCGCCGGACGGCCCGCCCAGCGGTACAGCAGGTGCTCGCCGACCCACGCGGAATCGAAGCCGAAGTCCTCGATGGCACGGACCATGTCGAGCAGCTCCGCCCAGCGGACCTCGCGCTCGACCTCGGGCAGCTGGATGCCGACCTTGAGCGGGCGCCCGGTCGTCGTCTCGGTCATGGCGGCAGGGTAGCGCCGCCGCTCGTTGACAACCCGTCCATCCATCCCCCACCCTGCCGGCGACATGTCGACCATCCGTCGCGCGACCCAGGACCAACGGCCCGACCGGCCCACCTGAGCCCGAGCGCGCCCCCCGACGGGCGTGGTCCCAGCCCGAGTGACGCCCCGGCCCACGACGCCGAGGCGTTTTTGATACCCGCCACGTCGTGACCGCCTGGGAAAGGAGACCCGTGGATCCCGCGTTCGCTGTCCGTGGCTACCTGCTCGGCTTCACGATCGCGGCGGCCGTCGGCCCGATCAGCCTGCTGGTCATCCGTCGCACCCTGGCCGAGGGCCGGCTGGTCGGCCTCGTGTCCGGGCTCGGGGTGGCCACCGCGGACGCCACGTACGGCGCGATCGCTGCGTTCAGCCTGGGCGCCCTGGCCGACGTCCTCGTGAGTGCCCGGCAGGTCCTCGGGCTGGCCGGCGGCGTGTTCCTCCTGTGGCTCGCCTGGCAGACGGTCC
>DASYSM010000126.1:0-2870 GCA_036003325.1 Candidatus Limnocylindrales bacterium | reverse complement strand
GTGGCTCCACTACTTCCTGCGCGAGGAGTCCTCCTCGCGGATCCTCATCGCGGCGGGCGTCCGGTCCGACGAGGAACGCGCCAGTCGCCCGCTGACGGCGCTGCTCGTCGACCTGCTCGAGCACGACCAGCTGATCGGGGTTGACCTGCCGGCCCTGAGCGAGGCCGAGACCGGCCTGCTGGCCAGCCAGCTGCTCGGCGCGGATGCCGCCGACGACCTGGTCACCCGGCTCTACCGTGAGACGGAGGGCCATCCGCTGTATGTCGTGGAGGTCGCTCGCGGCGGTCTGGCGACCCTCGACCGGCCGCGCGATGCGGATCCGTCGGTCAGCCGGCTCCCGCCGCGGATCCTGGCAGCCATCGGCTCGCGCCTGGACCTGCTCTCCGAGGAGGCCACGGAGGCGCTCGAGATCGCCGCGACCATCGGTCGCGCGTTCACCTTCGAGGTCCTCGAACAGGCGAGCGAGCTCGAGGAGGCGTCGCTCGTCCGCGCGCTCGATGAGCTGTGGCAACGGCAGATCGTGCGGGAGCAGGGCCTCAACAGCTACGACTTCGGTCACGACCGGATCCGCGACGCAGCGTACGCGCGCATCGGTCCGCGTCGGCGACGGCTGCTGCATCGTCGGGTCGCCCAGGCACTCGAGCTGCTTCGCGCCGGTGACCTGGACGCGGTAAGTGGTCAGATCGCCGCCCAGTACGACGCGGCCGGGCTCGCCGCGAAAGCGATCGAATGGTTCGAGCGTGCCGCTGCGGTCGCGAGCCGGGTATCTGCGAATGTCGAGGCGGTCCGCTACCTCGGCCGCGCGGGTGAGCTCATCGGCCAGCTGCCAGCGAGTCTGGAGAGGGACCGCGACGAGCTCCGGCTCCAACTCGAGCTCGCATCCCCGACGGTCGCCAGTCGCGGTTATGCCAGCGGCGACTTCGCGGTCGCTCTCGATCGCGCACGGATCCTGGCGGCGACGGTCGATGACCGGCGCAGCGAGGTCCTCGCTCTCAACGGGCTGACGGCGGCCCAGATCGTCCACGGCGAGGTGCGCCGATCGCTCGAGACCGGCCGCGCGTCGGTCGCCCTGGTCGACGACTATCCGGAGCTGATCACCGCCTGCGAGATGAGTCTCGCCGGCTCCATGACGACGCTCGGGATGCACGACGAGGCGATCGACCATTTCGAGCGGGCGGTACGGGCCTACCTGCCCGGCCGCTCGGCCATGGCCATCGGGTTCGATCCGGGGGCGTTCGCGATGTCCTGGGAATCGCACGCCCTCTGGCTGTCCGGCGCTCCGGGCCGTGCCGTCGAGCGGCACCGGGAGGCGATGGCCCTGGCCGCCACGCGCGGTCCGCACAGCCTGGCCCTGGCGAATGCGTACGGCGCGATGCTCTTCTACTTCCTGCACGACGAGGAGGCGCTCGAGGTGCGCGCACGAGCGGCCATCGAGCTGTGCGAACGATACGGCTTCGCCTATTACGGGGAATGGGGCCAGATCCTGCTGGCCTGGCACGATCGAGGCGATCCGGCCTCGAACGCCGCAGCGCGCATCGAGGTCGCGCTCGAGGGCCTTCGCTCGATCGGGGCCGAGTTTCGCCGTCCGCTCTATCTCGCGATCCTGGCCGAGACGCACCAGGCCGCGGGTGACCTGGACCGCGCGAGGTCGATCCTGAGCGCGGCGCTCGTCACCGCCCTCGCCAACGAGGATGTCTCCTGGCTACCCGAGATCCACCGGCTGACCGCCGAGATGGGACCTCCTGCCAGCCGCGAAGCGACCCTCCGGACCGCGCTGGACCTGGCCCGCAGCCACGGCAGCCGCTCGCTGGCGCTCCGGGCAGGGATCAGTCTTGCCCGTCACGTCGGTGGGGCGCCTGACGACCTGCGCGACCTCCTCGACGACATGCCGCGTGGCGAGGGCTCGACCGAGGCGACCGAGGCCAAGCTCATGCTGGAGCGTTCGGCCCCGGTCTGACGGAGACGACGCCGAACGCTCGAACGGCCGCCCGCCGAACGATTTCGGAACGGTCCGCGGGCGAACCTCTCGCGATCACGCATCCGACCCACAAGGAGGGGGAACACATGACCACCGAGATCCGACCTCAGCCGCGCATCGATGACGGCGCGCTGGAGGCATTGAAGGCCACCTTCCGTGGCGACGTCATCGGCCAGGAAGATCCCGGCTACGACGACGCCCGTCGCGTCCAGAACGGCATGATCGACAAGCGCCCGGCGCTGGTCGTCCGCCCGGCGGACGTCGCCGACGTCATCGCCGCCGTCGGCTTCGGCCGCGACCAGCATCTCGACATCGCGGTCCGCAGCGGCGGCCACAGCGCGCCGGGGTTCGGCACCGTGGATGACGGTCTCGTCATCGACCTGTCGCGGATGCGCGGCGTCCGCGTCGACCCGGTCGAGAAGACGGCCCGGGTCGAGGGCGGCGCGCTGCTCGGCGATGTCGACCATGCGACCCACGCGTTCGGCCTGGCCGTCCCGGCCGGGATCATCTCCAACACCGGCGTCGGCGGGCTGACCCTCGGCGGCGGGATGGGCCACCTGACGCGCAAGCTCGGGCTGACCATCGACAACATCATCGAAGCCGACGTCGTGCTCGCCAGCGGCGAGCTCGTGACGGCCAGCGCGACGTCGAACCCGGACCTGTACTGGGCGATCCGCGGTGGCGGCGGGAACTTCGGGGTCGTCACCTCGTTCCTGTTCCGGCTCCATCCGGTCTCGACCGTCGTCGCCGGCCCGACCCTCTACGCGCTCGAGGATGCGCCGGCCGTGCTGCGCTGGTGGCAGGACTTCATCGGGCAGGCGCCCGAGGAGCTCAACGGCTTCTTCGCCTTCCTGATGGTCCCGCCCGCTCCGCCGTTCCCGGAGGACCTCCA
>DASYSM010000125.1:0-3971 GCA_036003325.1 Candidatus Limnocylindrales bacterium | reverse complement strand
GACCGACGAGGGCCGCCCGCTCTACGAGCGGCTCGGGTTCGAGGTCCAGACCTGGTACCAGATGTTCGAGGCGCCCGGGCTCGGCGACACCGCCCCGGATCCGCGGGTCCGGCCGTTCGCGCCCCCGGACCTGGCGTCGATCACCGAGCTCGATCGCGCCGTCACCGGCGAGGACCGCGCCCACCTCCACCACGCGTTCGCGAGCCCCGAGACGGCCCGCGTCCTCGTCCACGACGATGGTTCTCTCGGCGGATTCGTCGTGCGCGCGCCATGGGGCGGCGGCGCGACGATCGCGCCCGAACCGGACGACGCCGAGGTCCTGCTCCGCGCCCGGCGCATCGCGTCCGGCCCGGACAAGGTCGTGCGGGCCGGGCTGCTCGACGAGAACGAGGCCGGGCGCGAGCGGCTGCTGGGCGGCGGCTGGACGGCGAGCTGGCGAGCCCCGCGCCTCGTGCACGGCGATCCGCCACCGTGGCAGCCGACGGCGATCTGGGGGCAGTTCAACCTCGCCCTGGGCTGACCGGCGCGCCCGGAGCGATGGTCCATCCGGTGTGGTCCGACGCGACGAAGGGGTGATGGCGGGCCGGGCCATCCTCGCGGCATCCTCGCGAGACCGTCATCCATCACGCAGCTTCGGAGCCCCCTCTCGACGATGTGGTCCACCATCGACCGTGCACGACGCCGCCTCGACCGGTCCGCGGCCGGTCAAGCCGCGGCAGCACCTGACAGCCCCCTCGAGCCCGCGTCCGACGATGCCCCATCTCCGGCGCCACCGACGCTCGAGGACGTCGTGCTCGTGTTGCGACCGGCCGAGATCGACCGGCTCCGGATGGCCCTCCAACGGGAGCTCGGTGACGGCGTCGAGCGGCCCGATACCCCGGCCCGGCTCGAGCACGCACTGGCGCTCCTGCTGGCCGGTCGGGGCGCCCCTGGCCGGGCCCGCGTCCTGCGCCGGCCCGCCGGGGTCTCGACCCCGGAGTCCTGGGAGATCCAGCTCGAGGGCGTCGAGCACGCCACCGGCGTCACGGTCCGCGAGGCCGGCCGCAGTGGACGGTTCAGCGCATGATCGGCACCGTCTGCCTCCAGTGCGGGACGCCGTCGGACACTGGCCGTGGCCCCTTCTGTCGACGCTGCGGCCTCCCGTATGGCGATCCGCCGCGCCTGACCGCCGAGCTGCCGAGCTGCCCGATCTGCTATCGGACGGTGTCCGACGATGGCCGGCTGCCGAGCCTCGAGCGGCCCGGGACGCGGGTCGACCTCGTCCGTCACCAGGCCGAGCACGACCGACACCCCGTGGGCGACGACGAGTGGCTCGAGTCCCTGCGGTTCGGTCAGCAGGTCCGCGTCGGCCGCTGGTTCGCCCCGTTCGACACGGTCAGGCGATACCTGGTGACCGGGCAGGTCGAGGCCGGCCGGAACCGGGCGCTCGCCCATGACGCGATCGTGACCGCGATGACCCAGATCAACCGGTGGGGTCCGGATGCGGACGTGTTCGGCGACATCCCCGAGTGGAAGGCGGCGCGGCTGGCCGTCGTCGAGCTGATGGAGCGTTACGGGCGCGGTCGCGCCTGATCCCTCACGCCCCGGCCGGCGGTCCGAACCAGGTCGTGAGCGCCTCCGCGAGCCCTGTCCGGTCCGCCGTGCCGACCCACGCCACGTAACCGTCGGGCCGGATCAACAGCGCGGAGGGAGCGATGACGGTCCCGATCACCGGGAGCTCCCACGGCCCGCCGAAGCGAGCGTCGACGAGTCGGACGCGATCTGCCCAGGGATCTGCGTCCGACGAGCCGGAGGCGACCAGGTCGAGGAGCAGCGGCCGGGCATCGTGCAACAGGCTGAAGAGCCGGATCGGCCCGTCCGTGGTGACGAGGTCGAGATCCGGCACCCGCCGGCCACGAAGAGGGTGGCCCTCGCCGAGCTCGTAGTGGACGTCGAGACCGGACACGAGCCCGGCGAGGTGCCGGCGTGGCCCAGCCATGCGCGCCAGGTCGGCGACGATCCCGGCCAGCGCCTTGACGCGCTCGTCCGGGCGGCGAAGGACGGTCAGCGCCATCGTGAACCGCAGGGCGCGTGCGTCGACCGGGTGCCGTTCCGCGTGATAGGTGTCCAGGAGGGTGTCGGGCGAGATCCCGTTGACGACCTGGGCCAGCTTCCATCCGAGGTTCACGGCGTCCTGCAGACCGAGGCCAAGCCCCTGTCCGCCGTCGGGACTGTGGACGTGGGCGGCGTCACCGGCGAGCAGCACCCGGCCATGCCGGTACGCGGCCGCCTGGCGGGTGGCGTCGGTGAACCTCGAGATCGAGACCGGATCATGGATCCCGTAGTCGGTGCCCCAGGCCGCGACGAGCGCCTCCTTCAGGTCGCGCAGCGTCGGCTCGCTCGAGTCTCCGAGCCGGCGCTCGGCGACCATGACGCCGACCAGGCGGTCATCGAGCCTGGTGAACGCGTGCTGGCCGATCGCGTCGCGGTGGATGCCCCACGGTGGCTCGTCCGCCAGCTCGGCTTCGGCCAGCAGCGCACTGGTGCTCGGGTCCAGCCCGGGGAACGCGATCCCGGCCGTCTTGCGGACCAGGCTGCGTCCCCCATCGCACCCGACCAGGTAGTCGGCTCGCAGCGTCCGGCCATCCGACAGCCGGACGTCCACCCCGCCGTCGTCCTGCTCGAAGCCGACCACGTCCCGTTCACGATGGATGGGCACGCCGAGCTCGGCGACCCAGCCGGCGAGGATGCGCTCGATGTGCTTCTGCCGCAATCCGAGCACATAGCCGTGCCGGGTCGGAACGTCGCTGAGATCGAGCGGGACCCCGGCGAACCCGATCCCGACCGTGCCGATCGTGCCTTCGGCCAGGAACCGATCGACGATGCCGCGCTGATCGAGCACCTCGAGAGTTCGCGCGAGCAGGCCGCCCGCGCGCTGGCCGACGAGGTCCTGGCCCGCGCGCCGTTCGACGATCACGACATCGACGCCGGCCAGTGACAGCTCGCCGGCGAGCATCAGCCCGGTCGGACCGGCTCCGGCGATCACCACGGCGTGTCCGGCCATCGATCCCTCCCCACGCGCGCCGCCCGTTCGGGCGTCGGCCGGCGACTCTAGCGCATGACCGGGGTCTTGCCGCAAGCCCCCAGGCGCGAGGTACCCTGAAGATGAACGCGGTGTGCGAGGAGCGTCTCAGTCGCGCTCGGACTCGCCGGCCAGGAGCCCCCGGAAACCCGCCTCGTCGAGGACCGGGACGCCGAGCTCCTGGGCCTTGGTCAGCTTCGAGCCGGCGCTCTCGCCGGCGACCACGTAGTCCGTCTTCTTCGAGACCGAGCCTGCCACCTTGCCACCGGCGGCACGGATCGCCTCCTCCGCCTCGGCCCGGCTGAAGCCGTCGAGCGTGCCGGTGACCACCAGCGTTCGACCGTCCAGTGGGCCGGCCGCGGCCGCCGCCGCGACGACGGGCGGCTCCGGCTCGATCCCGGCATCGGCGAGATCGTCGAGGACGCCGGCCGTCGCCTCGTCGGTGAAGTAGCGCGCCAGGCTGGCCGCGACGGTCGGGCCGACGCCCTCGACCTCGGCGAAGCGCTCCGGATCGTCGCGCGCGGTCGCGCGCAGGAACGCGCTGAGCGCGACGAGCCAGTCGTCGTCGGGTGGAACGTGGACCGTCAGCCAGCGGGCGAGATCGATCGCCGTCGTCTCCCCCACCTGCGGGATGCCGAGTGCGTTGAGCACGCGGGCCAGCGGCCGCCGGCGCGACTTCTGGATCGCGGCGTGGAGGTTCTCGGCGCTCTTGCGCGCGAAACGGTCGTGCGACTCGAGGTCCTCGACGGTGAGCCGGTAGAAGTCGCCGCGGCGCTTGACCATGCCGCGCTCGACGAGCTGGACGATGACCTTCCAGCCGGCGCCCTCGATGTCCATCCCGCCCCGACCGGCGAAGTGACCGAACTCCTGGCCGACCCGCGCCGGGCACGACAGGTTCGGACAGTAGATG
>DASYSM010000124.1:0-2029 GCA_036003325.1 Candidatus Limnocylindrales bacterium | reverse complement strand
CCGCCGAGGATAGACACCCTGAGCCGCTCCCCGAGCGGACGGCCCGTGCCACGCGACGCCGGCGGGTCGTGCCGGGGGCTGGGTCGTGCCGGGAGGCCGGTCGTGTCGGTGGGCCGGTGCGTGCCGGCATCCCCCCGCCCGACCACCGGTGGCGACCCCGGGTCACCGGCAGGTTGCTCGTGGCGAGGCCGCTCGGACGGTCCGGCGTTGACTGAGGGTCACCGATTCCGACCCTGACTCCAGGCCCACGGCCGCTGGGCGCACGCGTGGTGACCCACGGTCACCGACTTCGGCACGTGGCCGGCGCTCCCGGCCCTGAAGTGCCCGAATCGGTGACCCGGGGTCACCGCGACCGCCAGACCGTTGACGATCCCGGGCGTACCGCTTCGAATCGGTGACCGCGGGTCACCGATTCGACTCGCACGGAGGTCGCCGCACGCGTTCCTCCCCGAATCGGTGACCCGGGGTCACCACGACGGCCGGACCGGACCCGGGGTCACCACGACGGCCGGACCGGCGACCGCGGGTCACCACGACGGCCGGACCGGTGACCCGGGGTCACCGCGGCCGCCGGACCGGCGACCGCCGGTCAGCGCGACCGCCGGACCGGTGACCGGCACCACCACGGCCGCGCGCCAGTCGGACCCTAGTCCGTCGGCCCCGAGCGCACGTGCGCGATGCGCCCGATGCGACCGATCCGATGCAGCGGCGCGTAGCGGAACCACGCCCGCCCGACGAGCAGCTCGACCGGGACCGGCCCGTAGACCCGCGAGTCGATCGGGTCGCCGAAGCCTCGCGCCGCCGTGTCATCGCGCGAGGCGTCGCTGAGCAGCCAGGCCTCGTCGTCGGCCAGCTCGAGATAGCCTTGGGCGAAGGCGACCCGGTCGCCCGGCCCGGCCGCGATCCGCTTGATCGCGATCGACCCGCTATCGGGCTCGCGGAAGACGACGACGGAGCCGCGCCGGGGCCAGCGCACGGTCGTCGGGTCGACGAGCAGCCAGTCGTCCGGTTCGATCGCCGGCGCCATGCTGGCCTCGACGACGGCGACTCGCCACGGGCCCAGGACGCGTCGAAGCCCCGTCGAGCGACGGGGCTTCTTCGGGCCGATGCGATCGCGGGGCTGTCGCTCGGGTCGCGGCGAGGGATCCGCAGGCACGCTCTCGAACTGTCAGCCCGGGCGGCCGGCGACCCGCGTCTTCTCCTCGCCGCCGGTCGCCTTCCAGGCGGCGTCGATCTCGTCGATCGCGTCCAGCAGCTTCTGGCCATCAGCCGGGTCGGTCGAGGCCTTCACCTTGGATGCGGCCTTGGCGGCCTGCCAGAACAGGTCGTGCAGGTTCGGCACCTTCTCGATGTGCTCGGGCTTGAAGTAGTCATGCCACAGGACGTCGAGGTGGTGCTTGACCAGCTCGGCGCGCTCCTCCTTGATGCCGATGGCCCGCTCACGGAAGGTTTCGTCCTGGCTGGCCTGGTACTTCTCCATGATGCGGAAGCACGACTCGGCCTCGATCCGCGCCTGCTCCGGGTCGTAGACGCCGCAGGGCAGGTCGCAGTGAGCACGGACGGTGATGGCCGGCGCGAGCCAGCGAGCCAGACGAGACATGGGGACTTCCTCCGGGGACTCGAGGTGGGCTTGGAACCCGTGTCTGGGGTTGGTCATCGAAGTGTCCGAGCCCGCGGAGGGCCTGTCAAACGAATCGGCTCGCGCCGCCAGGGGTCGCGAACGTGCCGCGAGCGTGTTGAAGCCGGCAGGAACCGTGTCGATCCGGATTGCGATGAAACCGTGATGCAAGCGCAGGCCGGCTCCGCCTCGATGGAAGGCCGCGAAACGCGGCCGTCAGCCTGCTCCCAGAACCGCGGTCAGTCGCGGTTGTAGTAGGACGAGACCTGCTCCCGGTTGCCCAACCAGCCGCCACCGTACGTCCCGATGTCGCCGACGAAGGCGATGAAGATCACGATCCAGCCGAGCAGGTCGACGCCGTCGGGCTTCCAGAAGAACAGGTACATCAGCGTCGTCCAGGGCAGGAACAGG
>DASYSM010000123.1:0-9218 GCA_036003325.1 Candidatus Limnocylindrales bacterium | reverse complement strand
AAGGCTGCGGTCGACCTGTCGATCCGCTACATCACCGACCGCCACCTGCCGGACAAGGCGATCGACCTCATCGACGAGCTGCACACGCTCGTCGGCGCGGGCGCGGCGGAGGGCGCGATCGACGCGGCGAACATCCTGAAGCCGCCATTGGCACGCGGCGAGCTGCAGTGCATCGGTGCGACCACACTCGACGAGTACCGCAAGTACATCGAGCGGGACGCCGCCCTCGAGCGCCGCTTTCAGCCGGTGATGGTCGAGGAGCCGACGCTCGAGCAGACGGTCGACATCCTGCTCGGTATCCGTGAGCGGTACGAGCAGCACCACAAGGTCATCATCACCGACGAAGCGGTGAAGGCTGCGGTCGACCTGTCGATCCGCTACATCACCGACCGCCACCTGCCGGACAAGGCGATCGACCTCATCGACGAGGCCGCGTCGCGGGTGCGTCTGCGCTACGCGTCCGCACCGCCGGCCTTGCGCGAGGCCCAGAAGGACCTCGAGCGGATCACCAAGGAGAAGGACGCGGCGATCAACAACCAGGAATACGAAGATGCCGCGACCTTGCGGGAGGCGGAGGCGACCGCACGCGAATCGGTCGATGCCCAGCGCGCCGAATGGCAGTCGCAGGTGTCCGGTGACCAGCCCAAGGTCGACGAGGAGGAGATCGCCCAGGTCGTCGCGATGTGGACCGGTATCCCGGTGACGCGCATCGCCCAGGAAGAGTCGCAGCGCCTGCTCAACATGGAGGAGGCCCTCCACGGTCGCGTGATCGGCCAGGAAGAGGCGATCGGCATCGTCTCCAAGGCGGTCCGCCGCGCACGGGCCGGGCTCAAGGATCCGAAGCGGCCGATCGGCTCGTTCATCTTCCTCGGCCCGACCGGCGTCGGGAAGACCGAGCTCGCCAAGGCGCTCGCCGAGTTCATGTTCGGCAGTGAGGACGCCCTGATCAAGATCGACATGAGCGAGTTCATGGAGCGCCACAACGTCAGCCGCCTGGTGGGGGCGCCCCCCGGCTATGTCGGGTTCGACGAGGGCGGCCAGCTGACCGAGGCGGTCAGGCGCAAGAACTACTGCGTGGTCCTACTCGACGAGGTCGAGAAGGCCCATCCCGAGGTCTTCAACATCCTCCTCCAGATCCTCGAGGACGGGCACCTGTCGGATGCCAAGGGACGGCGGGTCGACTTCCGCAACGCGATCATCATCATGACCTCGAACCTCGGGGCGAAGCAGCTCCAGACCAACTCGAGCCTGGGCTTCCGGGCGATGGGCTCGACCGACGCGACCCGCGCCGAGAGCTCGTACGAGCTGATGAAGGAGAAGGTCGCCGCCGAGCTCAAGCAGAACTTCCGGCCCGAGTTCCTCAACCGGATCGACGCGACCGTCGTGTTCCGCTCGCTGACCGTCGACGAGATCGCCCAGATCGTGGACCTGATGCTGGCCCGCGTCCGCGACCAGCTGCGGGCGCAGCAGATGCAGCTCGAGGTCACGCCGGCGGCGAAGGAGCACATCATCAAGCTCGGCTATGACGTTGCCTACGGGGCGCGACCACTGCGCCGTGTCATCCAGAACATGATCGAGGACGTCCTCGCCGAACACCTCCTGCTCGGCAAGTACGAACCCGGCTCGACGATCGTCGTCGACAAGGATCCGGAAGCCGGCCTCGACATCCACCAGGCCGAAGCCGAGCCGCGCACCCCGGTCGAGGCGCGATGACCGCCGCCCGCTCGGCGGCCTAGCGATGGCGCGGCCCCAGAGCCGCTTCGTCTGCCAGTCCTGCGGGGAGACATTCCTGCGCTGGGAAGGGCAATGCCGCGCCTGCGACGGCTGGAACACACTGGTCGAGACCGTCGTCCGCGAGCCGTCGCGCGCGGAGAGGGCAGGTCTGCGCGCCGCCTCCTCGGGCGAGGCCGCGTCGCCGGTCGGTCTGGCGGCCATCGCCGACACCGATCTTCCCCGCCTGGCACTCGGGATCGGCGAGCTCGACCGTGTGCTGGGCGGCGGCCTCGTCCCAGGCTCTCTCGTCCTGGTCGGTGGGGAGCCGGGCATCGGCAAGTCCACGCTCCTCCTCCAGGCGGCGGCCGGGCTGACCCACGGCGGCCTGGGCGTCCTGTATGCCACCGGCGAGGAATCGCCGGGACAGGTGCGGCTCCGCGCGGGCCGCCTCGGCCTGTTGGCAGGGCCCTCCGCCGACGGCGTGACGGTGCTGGCCGAACACGATGTCGGGCGGATCGTCGAGGCCGCCCGCGCCGGGCGCCCGGGGCTGGTCGTCGTCGACTCCGTCCAGACGGCGACCGTCGATGAGCTCGAGGGCGCGGCCGGCAGCGTCGGCCAGGTTCGCGAGTCGACGCTGCGGTTGATGGAGCTCGCCAAGGGCGACGGGATCGCGGTGATCCTCGTGGGCCACGTCACCAAGGACGGCTCGATCGCCGGGCCGAAGACGCTCGAGCACCTGGTCGATGCCGTCCTCAACCTCGAGGGCGAGCGATACGCGGCGCTACGGCTGCTGCGGGCGACCAAGAACCGGTTCGGGT
This sequence comes from Candidatus Limnocylindrales bacterium, assembly GCA_036003325.1. Classification (GTDB taxonomy): domain Bacteria; phylum Chloroflexota; class Limnocylindria; order Limnocylindrales; family CSP1-4; genus SPCO01. The sequence continues at coordinate 6,687 of DASYSM010000123.1, read as the reverse complement.
CGACCGACGAGGTCGGCGTCTTCGAGATGGCCGAGACCGGGTTGCGCGAGGTCGCGGACCCGGCTCGCGCATTCCTCGCCGACCATGGCGGTTCAGCGCCCGGGAGCGTGGTGGCGCCGACCCTCGAAGGCAGCCGGCCCCTGCTGGTCGAGGTCCAGGCTCTCGTCAGCCCGACCGGCTATGGCAACCCGTCGCGCAAGGCGAGCGGCCTCGATCCCAACCGCCTCAGCCTGCTCATCGCCGTCCTCGGCCGGCGTGCCGGCATCGCACTCGGCAGCCACGACGTCTATGCGAACCTGGCCGGCGGGCTGACCGTGGTCGAACCCGCCCTCGACCTGCCCGTGGCCCTGGCTCTCGCCTCGTCGACGCGTGATCGGGCGATCCCACCCGGGACGGTCGCCATCGGCGAGGTCGGTCTGCTCGGTGAGCTCCGCTCGATCGTCGGGCTCGAACGCCGGCTGCAGGAGGCCGCGCGCCTCGGCTTCGCCCGCGCCATCGTGGCGCGACCGGCATCCGGGGCGATACGGATCGACGGGCTGGAGGTCATCGTCGTGGCGACACTTCGCGACGCGATCGAGGCCGCCCTGTCCGATCGTCCATCGCCTCGTGGCGAGGCACTTCCCGCGATGCTAGGCTGACCGTCCCGTCCGGTCGCACGCGACCCGAGGACGCCGATACTCCGAGGGGAGTCATTGATCCGCTATATCCGCATCCTGGGTGCCGCGCTCGGCGGGCTCATCGGTCTGGTGCTGGCCACGACGGGGGAGGGGCTGTTCACCGGGAGCCAGTATTCCGGCGCGCTCCTCGCGGTCTGGGTCGTGGCGTGGCTGGTGGTCGGGTTCGCCATCCTGCCGTACCTGACGATCGTGCCGGCGACGTGGCTGATCGGCCGCGTCGAGGCGCTGTCGACCGCGGAGTTCGTGGCGGCCGTCATCGGTCTTCTCATCGGGCTCCTGATGGGCCTCCTGCTCGGTCTGCCGCTCGGCGGGCTTCCGGCGCCGTGGGGGACATGGCTGCCGCTGGCGGTCTCGATCGGCCTCGGGCTCGGGATGCTCGGCCTCACCGTCGCCAAGCGCAAGGACCTGCTCATCGCCGCCGAAGCCGTCGGTTTCTTCCGGCCACCGACCGCCGATCGCGGCATCGCGGTCACCCGCGGGGAGCCCAGGATCGTGGTCGATACGAGCGCGATCATCGATGGCCGGATCGCCGAGATCGTCGAGTCGGGGTTCATCTACGGCACGCTCGTCATCCCGCGCTTCGTGCTCGAGGAGCTCCAGCACATCGCCGACAGCTCGGACGCGCTGCGTCGAAATCGCGGCCGGCGCGGCCTCGACATCCTCAACCGGATGCAGAAGGAGCCGGCGACACCGGTCGAGATCGTCGAGGACGACGTCCCCGACGTGGCCGAGGTCGACGCCAAGCTCGTCGCGCTCGCCCTGGCGCGGAGCCGGGTCATCCTGACCAACGACTACAACCTCAACCGCGTCGCCGAGCTGCAGGGCGTCCGGGTCATGAACATCAACTCGCTGGCCAACGCGGTCAAGCCGGCGGTCCTGCCGGGCGAGGAGCTGCGGGTCCGGGTCATCCAGGAGGGCAAGGAAGCCGGCCAGGGCGTCGGCTTCCTCGAGGACGGGACGATGATCGTGGTCGAGGGCGGCGCGCGCCACATCGATCGCGAGCTCGACGTGTCGGTCACGCGCGTCCTCCAGACGGTGGCCGGCCGGATGATCTTCGCCCAGCCGCGTCTCGATTGAGCGGCTCGACCGGCGCGCTCCGGGCGGACGTCATCGTCGTCGCCGCGGGTGGTTCGACGCGGATGGGCGGCCGCGACAAGCTGGCGGTCGAGATCGGCGGGCGACCGCTCCTTGCCTGGACGCTGGATGCGCTCGTCGCGGCCCCCGAGGTGGACCGGATCGTGGTCGTGACCGCGGCCGACCGCCGCGCGACGATCTCGGCGGCGGCGTGGCTCCCGGGCAAGGTCGTCGGCGTGGTGGGCGGCGGGGCGCGCCGCCAGGAGTCGGTCAGGGCCGGGTTCGATGCGCTCGATGGTGGTCAGCAGGACCCGGCGGCTGTCGTGCTCGTCCACGACGCGGCTCGGCCGCTCGTCCCGCCAGAGCTGGTCGGTGCGGTCGCGGCCGCCACCGCGGAGCACGGGGCGGCCATCCCGGTCGTGCCGGTCGCCGAGACGCTCAAGAAGGTTGACGCGGGCATCGTCCGGACCACGGTCGACCGGACCGGTCTGGGTGCCGCCCAGACACCGCAGGGCGTCCGCCGGGACCTCCTGCGCGAGGCCTATCGCCGCTTCCCGGCCGACGGACCCGACACGTTCACCGACGAGGCCGCGCTTCTCGAAGCCTGTAGCATCGAGGTCCATGTCGTCCCCGGCGATCCAGGCAACCTCAAGGTGACGCTCCCCGGCGATCTCGAGCGCGTCGCTCGGGTCCTGGCGCCGCCGGCCGCGGCCCGGACGGGGATCGGCCACGACAGCCATCCGTTCGGACCGGGGATGCCGCTGCGCCTCGGTGGGATCGAGATCGCCGGCGCGCCCCGCCTGGCCGGCCACTCCGACGGCGATGTGGTCCTGCATGCGCTCGCCGACGCCCTGCTCGGGGCGGCCGGACTGGGTGACCTCGGGCGGCTCTTCCCGGCCGATGCCCGGACCCCGACCGGCATCGCCAGCGTGCGCCTGCTCGACGAGGTCCGGCGCCGCCTTGCGGCCGCGGGCTGGCGGGCGGCGGCCGTCGACGTGACGATCGTCGCGGCCCGGCCACGCCTCGGCGACCAGCTCGGTGCGATGCGTGCGGCCATCGCGACCCTCCTCGAGCTCGAGCCGGCGGCAGTCAACGTCAAGGCGTCGAGCGGCAACCTCGACGGCGCCGAGGGCGGCGGACGGAGCATCTCGACATTGGCCGTGGCGACCATCGAGGCCAGCCGGTGAGCCTCCGCCTCCATGACACGCTGTCCGGCGAGACACGGCCGTTCGAGCCGCTGCGACCCGACCGCGTCGGGGTCTACTCGTGCGGGCCGACGGTCTACGGCCCGGCCCACATCGGCAACTTCCGTTCGTTCCTGTTCGCCGACCTGCTCATCCGACACCTGCGCTGGCGCGGCTATCCGGTGACCTGGGTGATGAACATCACCGACGTCGACGACAAGATCATCCGCGGCGCCGCGGCGACCGGCGAGAGCATCGAGGTGCTCAGCGAGCGGTACCTGGCGACATTCCTCGAGGATGCCGCCAGCCTGCGGATGACGACGCCCGATGTCATGCCACGCGCCACCCGCCACATCGACGAGATCGTCGCGCTGATCTCGACCCTCCTCGAGCGTGGTCACGCCTACCGCACCGACGACGGATCGATCTTCTTTCGGATCTCGACCTGGCCCGCCTACGGGCGACTGGCACGCCTTGACCCAGAAGGCCAGCGGGTGGGGGAGCGAGTCGAGAGCGACGAGTACGGCAAGGACGACGTCCGCGATTTCGCGCTGTGGAAGGGCCCCAAGCCGGACATGCCCGGGGAGCCGTCGTGGGACACCGCCATCGGGCCCGGCCGGCCCGGCTGGCACATCGAATGCTCGGCGATGAGCATGGCCCAGCTCGGGCCGTCGTTCGACATCCACACCGGCGGGGTCGATCTCATCTTCCCGCATCACGAGGACGAGATCGCCCAGAGCGAAGCCGCCACCGGCCAGACGTTCGTGGCCACCTGGCTCCACTGCGCCCATCTCCAGATGGGTGGGGCCAAGATGGCCAAGTCGACCGGCAACATCGCCCGGGTCGGCGAGCTCGTGGCGGCCGGCATCTCGCCTCGCGCGCTCCGGCTGGCGCTCATCTCGGTCCACTACAGGGCCGGGCTCAACCATTCGGATGCGTCGCTGGCCGCATCGGCCGCCGCCATCGACCGGCTCGACGCCGCGGTCGCCGCGCTCGGCTCGTATGTCGAGGACGGCGCCGATGATGCGACGCTGCCGGCCGCCCTGGACGGCGCACGGGAGGCGTTCGGCGCGGCGCTCGACGACGACCTCAATGTCTCGGCGGGGTTGGCGGCCGTGTTCGATCTCATCCGTGACCTCAATCGGCGCATCGAGCGCCGTGCGCTCTCGACGGCGGATGCCGCCCGGGCCCTCGCGCTCCTGCGTGACCTCGATCAGGTCCTGGCGATCCTGCCGGACGTCGAGGACGAGGCGGATCCGGCTGTCGCGGCCCTGCTCGATGCGCGTTCAAAGGCACGAGCTGCACGCGACTTCGCGGCGTCGGACCGGCTGCGCGACGAGCTGGCGGCTCTCGGCGTGACCGTCGAGGACACCCGGGACGGCCAGCGCTGGCGTCGGACCGTGGAGGTCGGTCGTGGCTGATCGGCCGAAGCGCGACGACGACGAGCGTCCATCCGCATCGGGCACGGGGCGAGCGGGCGGCGGCAAGCCTGGCGGCAGACCGACCGGCAAGCCGCGCGGCAAGGCCGGACGCTCCGGGGCGCCCGGCGCGCGGTCCGGCGGACAGCCCGGCAACGATCCCCGACGTGGCGCCGCTCCCCATGGATCGGCTCCGAACGCGGGTGGTCGCGGACCGGATCGGCGGATCCCCGACGGTCCGGTGCGGGGTGGCGAGGCAGACCGTCCTGTGCCGGAACGCGGTCCGTGGCGACCACCGCGCCACGGGGAACCGGCACGCCCACCGTGGCGACCACCGATGTCTGCGACCGGCGGACGCCCAGCCGACCGCCGCCCGCCCGGTCGGTCGTTCGACGACCGGGACCGTCAGCCGCCCACTCCCCGGAGCCAGCACGGGCCCGGGCATGGGCCGCGGCGTGACCTGGCGGGCCCGCCGTCACGGAGCGGCCCCCGGGACTGGGGCGGTCCGCCTTCCCGGGCGCAGGTCCCGTATCGAGGTCGCCCGCCTGGAGCCCCGCCCGAGCATCGCCCACCACACGATCCTTTCGCCGGAGGTCGCGGACCGCGTCCACCGACCCGGCCGTGGCAGCGACCCGACTACAGGCCCGGTCGACGATCCGACGCGCGGCCGTGGCCGCGACCAGGGCCTGAGCCCGGCCCGTGGCCGCGCCCGGACGCCGGCCTGCCGCCGCCGGACCTTCTCGGACCAGACGAGGAGCTGGTCGCCGGGCGGCGACCCGTCGAGGAGGTCTTCGCCGCCGGTCGGACCGCCCATCGGCTGCTGGTCGTGCCGCAGCGGCGCAATGCCCTCGAACAGCTGGTCCTCCACGCGACCCGCCTGCGGATCCCGATCGTCGAGGTCGAGGGCGGGTCGCTGACGGCGATCGCCGGCTTCGATGGGCACCAGGGCGTGGCTCTCGTCGTGGAGCCGCGCCGGTTCGCCACCATCGGCGACATCCTCGCCAGGGCCGAGGAACGCGCCGAGCCACCGTTCCTGCTCATCCTCGATTCCCTCGAGGATCCGCAGAATGTCGGGACGCTGCTGCGGAGCGCGGAAGCCTCCGGCATCCACGGCGTCGTGTTCCCGACCCGACGACAGGCGCCGCTCAGCCCGGCCGCCGTCAAGGCGTCGGCCGGTGCCACGGAGCATCTCCTGCTCTGCCCGGTCGACGATCTCGCCGGCACGCTCGCGGACCTCCACGCCCGTGGCGTCCGGATCGCCGGCGCCGAGGCCGATGCCCCGCTGACCGCCCGCCAGACGGACCTTCGCGGGCCGCTGGCCATCGTCATCGGCAGCGAGGGCCAGGGACTGGGTCCGGCGATCCGTCGTCGGTGCGATCTGTTCATGCGCATCCCGATGCGTGGCGCCATCGGCTCGCTCAACGCCGCCGTCGCCGGCTCGGTGCTGCTCTACGAAGCGGTCGCCCAGCGAGACCCCGATGGCCGCCGATCTGCCTCGGTCTCCACGGCCCCGGCGGCCAGCGGCGCCGCAGTCGCCGCCCGGGACGACGCGCCGACGATCGCGCCGAGTGGTGACGACGGCCCTCCGGAGCCGGCCGGTCCCGAGGATCCGGCGTCGGACCTGCTGCCCGGTGGCCCGGCTCTCGACGAGCCTGCCGCGACCCCCACGCCGGCCAGGGCCAGGAAGCCGCGGACGCCTCGCGCTTGACCCATCAGCGCGAACGGCCCTATCATTCCCCGGCGCCAGTGGGGTCAGCTGCGGTATGTCCCTGCGCGTCGCGCCGACGTAGCTCAATTGGTAGAGCAGCTGTTTTGTAAACAGCAGGTTCCGGGTTCGAGTCCCGTCGTCGGCTCCAGAGCGAAACGATCCGGTGGCGGGTTCACCACGAGACCGCAGTTCTCGACCCGGTGCCGCTGCCACAGTGGGTAGGTTGAGCAGGTGGTGAGCTCCGCTGGCTGTAGACCAGCCGCCTTCGGCTGTGGGGGTTCGATTCCCTCCCTGCCCACCAAATAACTCGCAAAACGATCGGTCCCGGGCCCACATAGCTCAGCTGGCAGAGCACTTCCTTGGTAAGGAAGAGGTCATCGGTTCGAGTCCGATTGTGGGCTCCACGCCCCAGGCGGCAGCCCAGCCCCCTGAAAAGTCGGTACCAGCGGCGAAGCCGCGCCTAGTCAAGGAGTGAAACGGTCTCGTGGCCAAGAAGAAGTTCGAGCGCACCAAGCCGCACGTCAATATCGGCACGATCGGCCACATCGACCATGGCAAGACGAGCCTGACCGCGGCCATCAGCAAGTACCTCGCGCTGAAGGGCAACGCCGAGTACCGCGCCTTCG